>DKVC01000286.1 GCA_002490995.1 Lachnospiraceae bacterium UBA7188 | reverse complement strand
CCGCCGTGCTTGGGGCCTTTCAGGGAGCCTAAGGAGGCTGCGATGACGGAGTAGGTGTCCGTGCCGGAGGAGGAAACCAGATGCGTGGTAAAGGTGGAGTTGTTACCGCCGCCATGCTCCATATGCAGAACCAGTGCGATATCCAGCACTTTTGCCTCCAGTTCCGTGTACTCCTTGTCAGGCCGGAGCATCATCAGCAGATTCTCTGCAGTGGACAGCTTTTTGGAAGGACGGTGTATGTACATACTTTCGTCATTCTGATAATGATTATACGCGTGATAGGCATAGACTGCCAGCATGGGAAATACCCCGATCAGGCTCATACACTGCCGCAGCACATTTTCAATGGACGTGTCGCTGCAGTTTTTATCATAGGAAGCCAGGGTCAGCACGCTCCTGGTCAGCGAATTCATGATATCATTGCTGGGTGCCTTCATGATGACATCCCTTGTGAAATTGGTGGGCAGTGTCCTGTTCGCAGCCAGGATGTCCCGAAACTGCTTTAACTGCTTCACATCCGGCAGCTTACCGAACAGCAGCAGGTAGGAAATCTCCTCAAATCCGAATCCCCTCTCCCGGAATCCTTTTACCAGCTCTATACAGTCATAACCCCGGTACCACAATTTTCCCTCACAGGGTGTCTTCACGCCGTCTACCATCTTGAACGCTTCGATGCTGGATATATTGGTCAGCCCGGTGACCACGCCGTTTCCGTTCTTATCACGCAATCCCCTCTGGACTTCATATTTATCGAACATCTCCGGCTCCAGATGATCCGCCTCTCTGCATAATTTTGCATAATCATTCAAAAGCATTTCATTTTTCTTCAATAAAACTTCCTCCTATTCCTTCACAAACCCTCTCACAACAAGTATCGAACCTTTCTGTCGAAGCAACTTATCTTCTATTTTACCGTTTTAACATACCCTGTGTCAATAAAAATTGTATAAAACTTTTCCCGGCTTTCAGACGAATTTGTGAAATTGCGACAAAACGCCCGTTTTACATCAGTGTAGCGAACCAGCAATGCCAGGAAATGGCCTCTTCCCGGCGTACATGCCTTCGAATACTCTGTATAAAAATACTATATGGACTTAATCGGTAATCAGGCAGACGTTCTCCTTCGTCCCGTGTCCTGCATGAAAACGGCGGGAACTTCCCTCCGGCCGAACCGCCTTCTCCGCAAAAACAGCAATTTTCTCCGCCGAGAGCGGGTCTATCTGTTTCCGCTGGGCTTCCTTCATCTGTCCCACGGCTTCTTCGTCCCGCAGCAGTTCCATGGCGGGTATCAGCTCTTTTCGTAGATTCGGAACGTATTTACTCATACCGGTTTTCTCGAAAAAGCGTTTGTTTTTTGTCTCACACCCGGGAATAGGCGAGATATGAATCAGCGGAATATTGGCAACCGCTGCCTCCGTGGCTGAAATGCCGCCCGGTTTGGAAAGATACAGGTCACATGCCTTCAGATATTCCGCCATGCACTCCGTCCTGCGCAGCAGCATAATCCCCGGCATCTCCCCGTACCCTTCCTTCAGCCTGTCATACAGCTTCTTATTCGTCCCGGCGATGACAATCAGCACGGTGTCCTCATGCTCTTCCAGATAATTCCGGAGGATTTTCATAGCCTGCAGGATCTTCCCCGCGCCGATGCTTCCGCCTGCCAGAAGGATGTAATGTTTATCGGGATCTAACCCCAGGCTTTCCACTGCCTTTTCCCGTGACATTTCTTCCCGGAACCCCTGTCTCACAGGAATGCCCATGGGAATAACCCGTTCGGAAGGGATTCCACGGGAGCGGAATTCCTGCTCTGTCCCCTCCGGCACCAGATAATAGTCGCAGTCGATTTCTTCGGTAAAGGGGATGCAGGTATAGTCTGTGGCAATATAGAGAATCTTCGGCAGGGCAACATCTTTTTCTCTTAAATACGTCAATATTTCTCCCGGAAAAATATGGGTGGTAATAATCAGGTCATAGGAGTGAGCCTCTAGGAACTGCTGCATGAGATCCGCCATACGCCGGTTCACAAAATAGACCGGAGATTTAAACGGCAGCCGCCTGTACAGGTTCCCCAGCAGGTAAATAAACCCGAAGAGCCAGGGTGCCCTTTGCGCGCATTTAATATAGCAGTTTCCCACCTTCTCATCCATATGGCTGCCGCACAGGGTATAGGGGTCCAGCATATCCGCCCGGTGCCCTCTGCGTATCAGTGCCTCCTGCACCGCCTCTGCCGCCATATGATGCCCGCCCCCGGTGGAGCAGGATAAAATCAATGCTTCCATAATAAATTCACCTGACATTTCTCTCTTTTTTCGTCGCTGAAGCGCAGATTGGCATTCACTGCAAGCGCTGTCAGCAAAAAGGCCGCTATAATATATCTATTGTTCACACATAAGAACATCCCTGCCGCCGCACAGCGGTAAGTCCAGAGCGTCCTGTCATAATGAGGCGTCACCCGCACCACCAGGGAGAAGAACAGAAACAGAAAAGCCAGCACCAGCACCGGCTTCATCTCAGGCGCAAGCCCCAGCAAACAGCCGAAGGTCACCGCAATTCCCTTTCCGCCCCTGTATCTTCCGAAAAATGGCAGAATATGCCCCACCACGGGCGCTGCCAGAATAAAGCTAAGCTCCGGCCCGCATAGATTCAGCGGCTTCTCCCTCAGATACAGCCACACCGGAAAGAATCCCTTGCCCAGGTCTCCGCACAGCGTCAGTACCCCGCACCAGAATCCTCCGTACAGAAACGCGTTGGCAGTGCCTGGATTTTTATCCGCGCTTTCGCTTGCCACGTCTTTTCCCTTAAACAGCCATCCGAAAATCCTGGCAAAAAGAACGCTGCCGCTCAGATACCCGAACAGGATGTACAGGCAGCTTCTCACCGGAAAATGTTCCGCTGCCTGTTGTATTGCAATGTCCCATGCCATATGCCCTTTCCCCCTCTCCCTTATATGCCCTGGAACCTCCGGAACGTGAAATACCTCTCCACAGAAGCAATTTCAAGCCCGCATTCCACCAAATCCTTCCTTTCAACTCTTTACCCGTAAGCCGTCAGGAACCGATTTGTAAATCCTGTTATTCTACATTATATCCCCGCTACTTCAACTTAATTTCAACCAAACTTCAACTTTTGTTGAACTTTCACGAAAAAACCACCGGCTTAGTCGGTGGTTCCTCTAAATTGTCCTGGATTACAAGGCTCGCGAAGCGGTCCTTATAATATATCTTATCGGAAGCAATCCCTTCACTTCCGATAAAAGGCGCGTATCTTTGCGCCCCATTTGGTTATAGGAAGCTGCACTTGCTTCCTGATAATATATTACAGATTTCATTGGCATGCAGAATATATTCTCTCAATTTCACATGTGTGAGCCTTGGTTTTGGAATTATAATGAATTCCTGCCATCACGATCTCACCGCCGTAATCGCGCAGCACTGCGGGATAATTCCTGTCTTTGATCTGTCCGATCGCTCCTTCTGATGACTTATCCCATTTCAGCTCCACAATTATGGCTGGAAGCATCGATTTCCGTTTGGGCAGATATACCACATCCGCAATCCCTTTGCCTGAAGGCAATTCCTCTACTTTAAGGTACTGGTCTATGGCGGCAATGTACGCAAACTTGATCACATACCGGAGCGCCTGTTCATTGTTGTAAAAGGTCGGTGCATACTGCGTGCCCCTTATCTTCTCTATGGCTTTTGCGACTGCCGGTCCATTGCCTGCTATGGTATCCTCCAAAAGTTTCTCGGAACAGCCGAGCAATTCCATCCATCGCCGGTTTACATTCTCGCCTTTTAAAATTTTCCTGAATTCAGCCTTTATCTCTTCATTCGGAATCCTGGCTGTTTCTTCTTCTCTGTCCCAGGTCAGATATCCCAGGTGAATGAGCAAAGTCAGCACATCATCCCTGCTTCTGAAAGTCTCAAAATCGTTTTCGAAGCCGTCCGTATCTACCTCAATCTCTTCCCCCGATATCAAACGCAAAATAACTTCCTGCATGCCTTCAAAATCCATGTTAATATATGTCATCAGCGATTCTGCCGCAGATGTCTTCCTCCAATAGGACTGAAATTCCCGTAATTTAACCGCACACATGACCGAATATGGATTGTAGACTGCACCGGCCTTCGAAAAGTCGTACCCATCATACCATTTTTTCGCCTCTTCAAAGTTCATTTCATATTTTCTGCACAATTTTTGTACTTCTTCCTCTGTAAAACCGGTATATTCAGCGAACCCACCCGGATTCAGAATGGTATATTCCGTAAAATCAGAGATGGCAGACTGGGAACCATCTTTCTTAATGGGAAGGATGCCTGTCATATAAGCGGCTGCTACCACTTTCGGTGTAAAATTATTGCTCTTAAACCATTCCCTCAGGAGACTGAGATACCGTTTTTGTGCCACCGCATCATCCTTCGCTTCCCGAATCAGCGCATCCCATTCATCGATGATAAACACGAATTTCCGTCCCGTCTTTTCCACACAGCGAACCAGGCTGTCTGCAAACCCTCTTCCGCTGGCGCAATCAGGATAAGTTTCTTCCATTTCGGCCAAAAGCCGGTTGACGATCATGTCCGGCACCTCTTTCAGCGGAATCCCTTTTCTCTGCGCCGCAGAGAGAAAAGTCGTAATATCAAGGTTCAATACCTGATATTGGTTCAAATGCATCAAATACCCTTCTGTTCCCGCGATCTCTTTGTCGTCAAAGAGGCTGTGGGAGTCGCAGGAGCAGTCGTAATACGCGCAGAGCATCTGAGCCGCATATGATTTTCCGAACCGGCGCGGCCTGCTGATGCATATGAGATTATTGACTGTATTGATGGAACCATTGATTCGGTCAATCAATCCTGTTTTGTCAACATATTCGCTGTTTATGATTCTTTGAAATCCGCTGTTTCCCGGATTTAAATAGATTCCCATGCGGCCTCCTTCCTCATGCAGGACATGATTTCATCGCTTTCTTCCATCTTATGTCTTAGGCACAGAAAAGTCAATGGTATTCACTCATCCCCAGCATTTTCCGATACATATCCTCAAGGCTGCATTTCGCCTCCCATCCAAGTGCCCTAAGCTTCCCGCCGGACAGGCGAAGCCCTGTATCCGCCGCATAGCCGAAGGGATTGCCTTCCGGGATGTCGCAGGATACCTTTATGCGGCCGTCCGCTATCCTTTCCGCTACCAGCTGAGCCATTTCACGGATGCGCATGGTATTCTTTTCATTTACCACATTGTACGCTTCCGAGTCTACGCCATTTTGTAAAAGGAATAGAATCGCTTCCGTCATCTCATCGATATCGCAGTAGTTTCCCATGGAATCTCCGGCTGTATGGAGGATGATGTCCGAGCCCGTGCGGACTGCATCGGCAAATTGGGCGAATACCCGGTTGTCGTCCGGTCTGATGCCTCTTCCGAAGGTCTGCGCAGGCCTCGCAATCTTCACAGGGACTCCATGCTCCGCAAAGTAAGAATGGCAGAGATTCTCGGCCAGTATTTTTGCTATGGGGTAACAGTATGCTCCTCCTGAATTAAAATCCTGACTGCGTCAGCTGACTTGGCCAAATCACCTGCTCCCCGCCGCAGATGCGGTAGCCGAATGCGTCCGACAGACTTATTATACTGGAAATGCAGGGCATTTGCAAGCAGGCTTATTCGCTTCGCATATATAATCACTTCTCTGAAACAGCAAAACAGCATTATCTCCTTGTATTTTGGTTTTGCGGATGTTACAATGGGATTATTAAGGAAGGAGGCGGCGTACATGAAACCGATTATTTCTCTTGGAAATCAAAGTTTTGAAGAATTGCGGAATAATCATTCTTTTTACGTAGATAAGACTGCTCTGGTTCAGGAATGGTGGGAAAACCAGGATTCTGTCACCCTGGTGACGCGGCCCCGCCGATTCGGAAAGACGCTGAACCTGAATATGCTGGAATGCTTTTTCTCCAATCGGTATGTGGGGCGGGGTGATTTATTCGAGGGGCTGGCTGTCTGGGAACAGGAAAAATACCGCCAGATGCAAGGCAGCTTTCCTGTGATTTCCCTGAGCTTTGCCACTGTCAAGGGCAATACCTTTGAGACATCACGGGATGGGATAATCCAGATAATAATCAATCTATACGCGGAATATAGTTATCTTCTTCAGGATAATATTTTGCCTCCGGCGGAAAAAGAGTATTTCGATTATATCAAAGCCGATATGTCAGATTCCGTTGCCGCCATGTCGCTGCACAGGCTGTCCATCTGCCTGAACCGATACTACGGCAAAAAGGTAATCATCCTGCTGGACGAATACGACACTCCCCTGCAGGAGGCCTATGTGGGCGGGTACTGGGAGCAGATGGTGCAGTTCATCCGCAGCCTGTTCAACGCCACTTTCAAGACCAACCCCTACCTGGGCCGGGCCTTCCTGACAGGAATCACGCGGGTAAGCAAAGAGTCCATCTTTTCCGATCTGAACAACCTGACCGTAGTGACGACTACATCGGAAAAATACTGCACCCGGTTCGGCTTTACGGAAGAAGAGGTGTTCGGCGCACTGGAGCTTCTCGGCATACCTGAGGAGAAGGCCCAGGTCAAGGCGTGGTATGACGGCTTTACCTTTGGCAGTAAGCGGGACATCTACAACCCCTGGTCCATCACCGGCTTTCTGGAGGAGCGGCTCTACAAGCCCTACTGGGCCAACACCAGCTCCAACAGCCTGGCCGGCAAGCTGATCAGGGAGGGGGAGCCGGAGATCAAGATGGTAATGGAGGATCTGCTTCAGGGGAAAACCTACCATACCATAATAGACGAACAGATTGTTTTCAATCAGCTTGACATCCGTGAAAGCGCTGTCTGGAGCCTGCTTCTGGCCACCGGTTACCTGCGCGTCGAGCAGGTGAACTTCAATGCAGGTACAGGAAGGACAGAATACGACCTGGCCCTGACGAACAGGGAAGTCCGGTTTATGTTCGAACATATGATTGACGACTGGTTCCGGGAATATACTCCTTCCTATAATAGATTTGTAAAGGCACTGTTAAAGGGAAACCTCCGGGAGATGAACCACTATATGAACAGGGTTGCCCTGGATACCTTCAGTTTCTTTGACAGCGGCAACAGGCCCTCGGAGAAAACGGAACCGGAGAGGTTTTACCATGGTTTTGTGCTGGGTCTCCTGGTGGACCTTCGGGGAGAATATACCGTTACTTCCAACAGGGAGAGCGGGCTGGGGAGGTATGATGTGCTGCTGGAACCCTGCGGGGAGAGTGCCCCGGGGCATGGCGGCAGGGATGCAATTATAAATAGCCCCCAAAAAGATGCGATCATAAATAATCGCGAAAGAGATGCGATTATTATAGAATTTAAGGTGTATGACCAGGAGGATGGCGAGAAGACACTGGAAGATACGGTACAGTCCGCCCTGAAGCAGATTGACGAAATGCAGTATGCGGTATCCCTGGAAGCAAAAGGCATTCCTGCGGAGCGGATCAGAAAGTACGGTTTTGCGTTCCGCGGTAAGGAAGTGAGGATCGGATAAATTTTTAGGAAAAAATTCCCAAATTCTAATTTTTCTGCCCCTGTGTGACGATATAACAGTTAAAGATGACGGCATTATAAACGTTATTGAAAAGCAGAATTAACATCCAGGCAAAGAAGGCTAAAGAGTGTAAAGAAGTGTAAACGACAGATTTTTGGCGCGAGTCTGTGTTGCAAAGCTACTTCAATATGGATATAATAATAAAGAAAGAGAGGATGCGGATCTGCCGGATGGCAGAGAAGAGCAAATAAGGGGAGTAAAGGGGGCTGGAGATGGGCGGAGCCCATCTTGTTAAAACATTATCATGGAAGAAACGAAAACGATACACTTTGAATTGCTTGGCGTATTTTCCTGCCGGGAGTCACAGGCGGCTGAGAAGAGATATGCGGCGTCCGGAAGGAAAGTTCTGTCATTTCTGCAATATCTTATAGTAAACCACACAAGAAATATATCGGCGGAGGAGCTGATCGAACAGTTCTGGGCGGACGGAAGCAGTGATCCGGCAAATGCGCTGAAGAATATGGTTTTTAAGTGCAGGGCGCTGCTGAAAGCTATGTTCCCGGAACAGGAGAATATGATTGTCACCCGCCCGGGATGCTACGCCTGGAATCCTGAGCTGCAGCTGGTGCTGGACTCGGAGCAGTTCGAACAGGCCTGCCTGGAAGTCAGAAAGCATTCCGGGGATGCATACCTGGAGACACTGCTTAAGGCAATTGCATTATATAAAGGAGATTTCCTGGCGGGAAACGACAGCGACTGGGCGCTTTCCCTGAGGCGGTATTACCAGACCCTGTACCTCGACGTCTGCAAGATGGTTCTGCCCCTGCTTCAGAAGCAGGAGAGATGGACGGAGATGATCAGCATCTGTGAACAGGCAGGCACGGTGGACTACAGCGCGGATACATTTATTGTGTATCAGATGCAGGCGCTGATTGCCATGGGGCATCCGGAACGGGCATCTCAGGCATATCAGTCCTTCAAAGAGCTGCTCTGGCAGGAATTCGAGATCGAGCCTTCAGAGCAGGTGGAACAGATTCATATGCTGGCAGAGGGCATGTGCCAGAACAATGCAGCCAGCCAGGACATCCTGAAGATGGTGGCGGAGAGTGAGCTGGAAACCAGGGCGTTTTTCTGTACCTTTACCGTATTTCAGAGCATTGTGGCGCTGGAGAAAAGGCACCTGGCGCGCTCCGGGCTGAAATCTTCCTTATGTATGGTCAGCCTGGGTAATAAAGTCACTCCCACCACGGACGCCAGGAGGCTGGAGCGGATTCTGCTGGAGAGCCTTCGGACAGGCGACCCGGTGGCAAGGCTGGACGCGGGCTCCTATATCCTGATGCTTACCGGAGCCAGCGAGGAGAACGCGTGGATGGTGATGGACAGACTGGACCGCACTTTTCATAAGGTATATTCTCATTCAAAAGCCTGTATCTCCTTCCGGGTAACTCCGCTGGAGCCGGGGGCCGCTCCTGCTTCAGACGAATCAGGAAAAAAATAACTGTTAAATATTCGGATAAAATAACCGAAAGATAACCTGGGGCTGTTATAGTATAACCAGAAACGACAGAAAGAGGTGGCTATGAAATGATGCTCCGGGAGAAAATGTTTCCCTGTCAGAGCCGGGAAGCGGTAATAACAGTACAGACATATCATGACGGCATTATGGACGGCTACCTGCAGCACCCCAGGCTGGAGGGCAGGGCGAAGATTCAGAGCCTTTCGCAGATGGTCCTGCTGCTGAACAGCCTCATCGACATGGAGGACTGCCCGAACCCGTCCCTTCCACTGGTACCGGTTCATTACGGAGGGAAAGATACGGACACGGTCTTCCGGATACAGATACTGTTCAGAGAGCATTACACCTGGCAGGGCCGGCTGATATGGCAGGACAGGAATCAGGAAGTGATATTTCACAGCGCCATCGAGCTGATACAGCTGCTCGATGAGATCCTTGGAGAATAAACAGCAAGTTAAGTATATACAGGAGGTATTCCTATGGATTCTTCTATCTTTAAGAAAGCGGGCGAACTTCTGAGCCGGAAAAGTAAATACAGACACTGGCAGGCGGTAGTGGCGGTCCTGGGCGTTGTAGTTATCGGAACCACAGCCATCGTTCTGTCCCAGCCGGCCCAGACGATGACAAAAGAAACATTCTGCGGCATGGAAGAGCATGCGCACACAGACGAATGCTATGAGCGGGTGCTGATATGCGGACTGGAAGAGGAAGGCCTGGTGGAAGTGGAAGAGAACGGTACATCTTCCGGGGAAGCAGGCCAGCCCCTGGAGGCAGCCGGAACCCCTGCGGAGACCTTGCAGCCCACCCCCGAAGCCACCCAGGCTCCGGAGAAGGAACCTCACCAGCATGACGACAGCTGCTACGAGGAGTACCTGGTACTGGACTGCCAGGAAGCGGAAGCTCCCATCCATCAGCTGGGCTGCTACGCCGGTGCGGAGATGCTCATCTGCGGCCAGGAGGAATCGGCAGACCATATCCATACCGATGAATGCTACAATGCGGTACCCGTGATGGCCATTGCCTGCGGCCAGGAAGAAAGCGATACCCACACCCATTCGGAGGATGGAGAGGACAGCTGCTACATTTTGGTAGGTGCGAAAAAGCTCATTTGCGGTATGGAAGAGTCCGGAGAGCACACCCATACAGAAGGATGCTACGAACTGATTCCGGCGGAGAATTTCCAGTGCATGGAAGGCCATATCCATAGGCCGAGCTGCTACCCCCAGGAGACGGAGCCTGCCCTGATCTGCGGACTGGAAGAGCAGGAAGCCCATACCCACACCGACGAATGCTATACCGTCACTCAGAAAGAAGAACTGATTTGTGGACAGGAAGCGTCCGAGGAACATGAGCATACAGCGGAATGCTACCAGACAGTAGAAGAGAAAGAACTGAGCTGCGGTAAGGAAGAGACCGAAGGCCATACCCATACAGAAGAGTGTTACAGCCAGAGCGAGGAGACGGCTCCCATCTGCGGCAGGGAAGAGAAGGAAGTACCCCCAGCGGACGCCCATGTACATACGATAGCCTGCTGTAGGACAGAGAGAAAGCTGATCTGCGGAAAGGAAGAGTACATCCCCGAGGAAACTGAAGAACCCGCCTCTGAGGAGACTGCGGAAAGCATGGCGACACCGGAAGCCAGCGCGGAGCCGGAAGCCACACCGGAAGGAAGCACCCAACCCAAGGCAACTGCGGAAGCCAGTGCTCAACCCGAGGCTGCACCGGAGAACAGTGCGACACCTGATGCCGGTACCCAGCCTGAAGCTACGCCTGAAAGCAGCACAGCTCCCGAGTCAGAAGGAAAGCATGTCCACACCGAGGCCTGCTATGAAATGAGGCTGGTGTGCGGACTGGAAGAGCATACCCACACGGATGAGTGCTACAAAGTGGCATACTGCGGAATCCCGGCGCATGTTCATATGCCTGGCTGCTATGATGAGGAAGGAAATGTTATCTGCGGTAAGGAAGAGCATATTCATGAGGGCAACTGCTACAAAGAGCCCCACTGCGGAATTACAGTTCATACTCATACAGAGGAATGCTACGATGAAAACGGCGAATTAATCTGTGGAATGGAAGAGCATATCCATGGGGACGAATGCTTCGTGGAAGAGGATACCTATACGGGGCCGTTCCACTGCCAGGAGAAGATCCACCAGCATACCGCGGACTGCTACGATGAAGAGAATAACCTGATCTGCGGCCTGGCCGACTATGTGGTTCATACCCATACGGAAGCCTGCTACGATGAAGACGGCCAGCTGATCTGCCCGCTGCCTGAGATAGAAGAGCATGCCCATTCGGCACAGTGCTATGACATACCCGGGGAAGGGGAGGAAGCACAGCTGAGCTGCGGTAAGGAGGAAGTAAAGCTCCATACCCATACAGAGGACTGCTACGATGAGGAAGGCAACCTTACCTGCGGAATGCTTCAGGTTGAGGAGCATGTACACAGCGATGATTGCCTGAAAGAGACCGAAGGAACCCATATCCATACAGAGAGCTGCTACGATAAGTTAGGCAACCTGGTCTGCGGATATGATGAGACAGCGGGTACGGAAGAAAGTGAAGTATTACCTTTCTACTGCGCGGATTATGTACACAAGCACAGTGAGGACTGCTACGATGAGAACGGTGAATTGATTTGCGGAAAGGCAGATTTTGTAGCACATATCCACACAGAAGACTGTTATAACAAGGCGGGAGAGCTGGTTTGCCCGCTGCCTGAGATAGAAGCCCATACCCACACGGCGGAATGCTACAGCGAAGCTGATGAGAAGCTGGAGACAGAGCTGATCTGTGGGAAGACGGACAACGTTCAACTCCATACCCATACCGAGGACTGCTATGACGCGGATGGTAAACTGATCTGCGGCAAGCTGGAAGTGCTGGAGCATGTACACAGTGATGCATGCCATGTGAAGCCGGAAAAAGCGGAGGTGGAAAATATCACCTACTATTGCAACGAGATGGTGCATGAGCATAGTGAGGACTGCTACAACGAGAACGGTGAACTGATCTGTGGGGAAGCGGATTATGTGGTCCACACCCATACGGAGAAGTGCTACGGCGCGGATGAAGCGTTGATTTGCCCGTTGCCGGAGGTAGAGGTTCATACCCATACAGAAGAGTGCTATGACGAGAACGGCCAGATCATCTGCGGGAAAGAGGAAGCACAGCTTCATACCCATACGGAAGAGTGTTATGACGAGAACAGCAAACTGATTTGTGACAAACTGGAAGTACTGGAACATACTCATAGCACGGCATGTGAGGTGCCTCATAGACTTTTTAAGAAGACTTGTGAGGGAGTAAACTTTATCGTTACAGCCAGTTATAAGGCAGATGCCAACATTCCAGAGGAAGCAGTGCTGATAGCAGAGCAGATCACTGAGGAGAGCGACGAGGAGCATTATGTAACGCGTCAAACGCAATATCAGGAAGCAGTCGGAAATGAAAAAGCTGTCATGCGCGCTCTGTTGAAAATCGGGTTTTATGTAAACGGTGAGGAGGTAGAACCGGATAGTCCTGTGACTGTATCTATACAGTTTTTGGATGAGGATGGATTGTTAGAAGGAAGTCCGATTACGATAGTACACTTTGCAGAGGAAGGCACAGGGGTGCTGGATGGCGGTGATGCAATAGATAACAGCACAACTTTCCGGACTGGTAGCTTCTCTGAATTTGCAATTGGTTATGGAAATGGAGTAGGAGAACAAATGGTTCTCCTCTCCGATACCTTTCAATATGATGATTCAGCAGTACACATTTCCTTCTCTATAAAAGGTGAGGCAACAGTAATTGGTAAGGCACAGGAGGTGGCCGATGCTGATTCAAATGTTCAGATGATTACTGCAGACGCTGATCAGATGATGGTACTTAGAGTAAAGGTCTTGGATGAAGGAGAGCAGCGTTTTCAAGCATATTCTAATTATCTGAAAGATGAAGGAGAACAGAATGAAACTTTATTCTTGCAGGTTATGTCCTTTAGGCTTTTTTACGGAGATAAGGAACTTGATTTATCCAATTGTACCATAACAACTCAAGTGGAACCGACAACGAATTTGTTAGAGGATACACAGAATGTGGAGGAACAGGAGGAAGAGGTATCATCTGTTAATTTCCTTTCAGTATTTTCGCTATCGCCTGATGGAAAAGCAGCACAGGAAAATCTGGTTGAAATAGTTCCAGATGAAGAAATAAGCGCAGGTTTAACTGTTGAAAATTCTTCTGTAGAGTCCGGTTTAATGGATAAGAACGGAACATCATATGCTGCAAAGAGAGTTGATACAGACGTGGACGAAGAAGCTGAAGTAGACTCAAATCCAGGGTCTACGGAAACGGCGGGAATTGAAACGGATGCAGATTCAGCAACTAAGGAAACGACGGGAGTTGCTCCAGATATAAACGAGGAAGCAACAGAAAATGGAATGCGTGGTACTGGAGAGAATGCAGATATTGCTGTAGCAGTTATTGTCAAGGTTAATCCAATGTTTACAGTACAGTTCTACGCCAACTTGAATGCACCTGAAAGTACTGTGGGAACTAGTGGAACAACACTTCCATTCATTGATACAAGCAAGGATACTGGATTAGGTCGTTTACCTCAAAACGGAGAAATGGAGATGAATGAAATTTCTCTTGGATTGAAGGCAGATGGAAGTATATTTTTCAATATTAAGCCTACAGAAATCTACAAGCATGAGCAGAAAGAATTTAATCCCAGATTAGGGGATGAATTTGATATTAATTATCTGAATAGCTTGCGAGATAATGTACATTACACAAAAAAAGAACTGTGGGTTTTGAATGAGATTGAGGGTGAAAGCGAAGAGAATAGAGCAGAACGTGCATTAGGTACTGAGAGAGATAGTAATTGGACGATATATGATCTTACCGATGGAGGGGAGGCAAACATTGCATTTACCAATAACGTGAATCTTTCAGGTAAGAGGGACGAAAAAGGAAGAATTTATATTGTTATCGAAGAGGGGACTATAATGCGTTTGGTGTACGACCCAGCTTCTGATAATTATAATTCAAAGGCTACATTTTATGATTATGATATTTCCAAAGGGCCCAAGTCTCTTACAACGATGGATACAACGCGGGGAGGTATTAATGCATACTTGCCGGAGAGCGGAAATGGAAGGTTTGCTTTTGGCAATGGCAATATGGGAACGCAATTTCAAAATGATACTTGGAATGGTAATTTATTGAACCAGTATAACCGTGAGAGCAATGGAGGCAAAGATACTTTTAAAGGTTTAGCTCTGGGATTGGTTGAGCGGATGACGAGTAGTGACAAAGGTATGGATGTCGTATTTAGCGGTGGTGTAAGGGGACCTAGTATTGGTTTGTTTGGTGGTACTTCAGGAGTGGGAAAGACAATATATCCAAACTGGAATTTGAACTTTAGCCGTGAGGGCGATACATTTACACTTAGTTCGGTTTCTATGAGCGATGGTCGCTCTGTGGCATCTGGACTGGAGAAGTTCAATCATCCTGGTACTCACAATCACATTTGGACCAATAACTTTTGGCCTTTGGATCAGAAGTACTACGATGGTCAGGAAACAATTCTTGATCATATATTCGGTGGTAAAGATAATCCGACAAAGGGGAGTGCGGGCAAGGTTGCAAGTGATGACGGTATTGACCACAACAGCTATTTCGGTATGACGTATAGTGTAGATTTTGACTTGGTTGAAGAGTATGTTGGCCCATTGGAGTATTACTTTTACGGTGACGATGATATGTGGGTGTTTCTGACCGATAAAGAGACAAATACAACTACGCTTGTATGCGACATCGGAGGAGTCCACAGTTCCGTAGGTGAATATGTAAATTTATGGGATCATATCAAACCGAGGACGGAGGGAGGAATTTCACGTTTAGATCATGCTAAGAAGCAATACACGCTGAGTATTTTCTATACTGAGCGTGGTGCATCTGGATCCAGCTGTTGGATGCAATTTACCTTACCTAAGATTAGCCAGACTTATAACGAACCATATGACCCGAATGCGGCATCATTAACAATTAAGAAGGTGGCTCAGCAGTTTCCTGAAAGCATGAAGGACACGGAATTTCCTTTTGTTCTGAGGCTTGGTGGTATCTATAACGAATATACAGTTCGGCGTGTTAGTGCTACGGGAAGCACAATAGAAGAAACAACTATTAGCACTAAGGAATATCCTTTCAAGCTAAAAAGCGGAGAGTATCTGGAAGTAATCAGCTTACCCATTGGAACAACTTATTGGGTAGAAGAAAAATATGATGAAAATAGACCAGGCGATTATACTACTATCGTTGAAACTACCGGTAAATTTAAGAAGGAAGAGCCAAAGTTATCTGTATTGGCACATGGAACCATTAATGCTAAAAAAGAAGGAGAGGAAGTTATTGTTGAACATGTGACAGTCACTTATACCAATACTTATGTTTACAAGCTTCCCGAAACGGGCGGTTCTGGCAGGAACTTATATACAATGGCAGGCGGCATGGTTGTTTTATTTGGCGCAGGTCTGATGTATAGAAAAAAATTCAGAGAAAGGAGGGGGTGAGGGGGATAAATCCTCTGAGATCTGAAAAAAGAAACCAAAAATTTGTGGGAGCTTACCCACACAGCTTCAGACAAGTAAAAAATAAAGTTGAAAAGGAGATTAAGATTATGAAGCGTATGAAAAAATTTATGTCTTTAGCACTTGCAGCAGTCATGGCGTTTGGGATGACTATTTCAGCAATGGCAGTAGAAGGAGATCCCGGTGATGGTACACAGCAGCCTGGAAGTGGGATGGTAGGTGCATTAACTCCAGACGGACAGGTTAGTGTAAGCGGAATTGATCCCGGTGATGTAGTTCAGTTATATCAAATAATTAAGTGGGATAATGGAAATTGGGCTCTTAACCACGCGATTCCAGGTATTACTGTAGACGATTTAACAAAGAATGATGACAATCAGGATGGGATTTCTCTGGAAGAAGCAGTTGCTATAGCTAAGGTACCGGGTACTCCTATTGAGATTGACGGAAGTAGCCAAACAACCGTTGGAGCGAATGGGATATTTACTGCTTCTGTAGAACCTGGTATGTATTTGGTTTTGATTGCTGATAAAAACAATGATACTATTTATAACCCGATTTTCGTGTCTTCAGATTATGAGACATCAAATGGCACGCACTTAATTGCCCTAAACAATGCGAGTTTGATTGGTGAGAATGGCAGTGTAGCTAAAAAGGAAGACCTTACGCTTGATAAGGAGATTGATTATACTAAGGTTCCTAGTACAGATGGTGATAAGACAGACAAGAATTCAGTGGCTCCTGGAGATGTTGTTCCCTTTATTGTAACCAGTAATGTACCGACTTATGCTGACAATTACACGAATCCGACTTATTCGATTACTGATAAGTTAAGTGAAGGAATTACGATGTCTGAAGAACAGCAGGAAAATATTAGTGTTACAGTTGAAGAACATACGCTTACTAAGAAAACCACAGAAGATGGTGCTTGGGATTATGAGATTACCAATGTTACTGGAAAAGGGTATACAGTTAGTTTCAGCGAAAGATTTTTAAAGGGTGTACATGGAAATCCGCAGGTAACTATTAAGTATGCGGCGACGATTGATGCACTTGCAGAGGGTGAAGTATTACAGAATGTTGAGCGATTCACCAATGATGTAACTTTGACGTTCTCCAATGATCCTACGGATCAAAATAGCCATGGAACCAGAGATGACCAGACAAATCATTATACATTCAGTATTGATGCAGGTCTTAACGGAAGTAATTCCGGTGGAGAAGTGACAAAGGAACTTATTAAGGTTGGGGTTGATAGTGAAGGTAATGTGCTCACGGCATGGACTACTTCAGATGAGACTAAGTGGGTAGATATTCAGCCTTTGCAAGGAGCAACATTTAAGCTGGTAGGCGGTCCCAACGATAAGGAATATTTTGCTACATCTGATGAGAATGGCTATATCAATTTTAACGGTTTGGATGCAGGAGATTATACTTTGACAGAGGAAACCGCTCCGGCTGGATATGTGAAAGATGGAGGGAGCTATCCTGTAAAAATTGAAGCTTTTTATAAGGATGTGACAGATACAAAGGACGGATCGATAACAAAGGTTCTTGATTACTACACAGTTA
>DKVC01000242.1:5955-10467 GCA_002490995.1 Lachnospiraceae bacterium UBA7188 | reverse complement strand
TAAAACTCGCTATGAACTCGCAGCGGTTATTTGTAGACACTTCCTTAGGACAATAAAATGGAAGAAGCCTGCACTGCCGCCGGCGGATACGGAGTGATGAATAAGCTGTATCTTATGCAAATCTTAATAATTTAATAAACAAGTATGATACATTTCTGACTTATATTATCCTTATACAATATATCTTGAAAGACAGGACGAGGTGGAAAGATGCAGAGACAGGATGACTATGCGCGGAGAGGGGAAGATTATGAGGGTGCCAGTGTGAAGCGGAATCCATATCTGGTGAGTTATGAAGGACAACGCAGCCGCCAGAAGCGGGAACGGCAACCCTATGGTAAAGTAGCTTCGGGCCAGAGCTCCGGCGCAATAACCGTCTATGGATACAGCAGTGAAGGGGAAGAAATGCCGGTTAACAGAAGAATACCCTTAGAACAGGAGAAAATCACTCACAGAAATGTATCCGTAAGAGAGGAAATTCCTATCCGCAGAAGGGCCTTTCCGGATGAGGAAGCACAGGCATATGAATGGAGTTCTGCCGAGGAAGAAATAGATGACTACAACGAAAATCCTTATGATAATGAATTTATCGGATATAGTGAAGAAGCCCGAGGCGGAGACGGCAGGGTTGATTTGGATATTATCGGATTGGGCGAGCCGGCAGCTCGCAGGCGTGCGCATTGCGGGCCTGATGTTGCGGTATATAGAGATACTTCCGGACAACGTTCCGGGAATGGGGCAAATTCCCGTACCATGACATATCGGAAAAAATCCGGTCGGAATCCGGAGGGCACATCAAGCCAATGGGACGATGGCTATGAAGAAAATCCTGGAAGTGCAATACACCGTCAAAGCAGAGCATACAGAGAAACCGGCAGAAGTGTAATAGACCGCCAAAGCAGAGCATACAGAGGAAATGCCGGAAGCGCATCAGGCCGTCAAAACAAAACATATGAAGAATATCCCGGAGGTTCCTCATGTTTTAAGGATGATACATACAATGGGGTTTCCAACTATGGGCAAGAGGAGAGAAGAAGCAGCCGTTCTGTGGTATATGAAACTCCAAACCGCAGGCCCGGGAGTGAGAATAATGCTGAATATGAAGGGAAGACTTGCCGCAGCTTCGCAGACGCGGCAGGTCCTCGTATAGCGGTGCAGGGAGGTCACATTGGCCGCAACTCCAGGCGTGAGGCCGATTCCGTAGCTGCATCATACAGGCAAATCTCTGCCCGAAACCGAGCAGCAGAAAACAGTCCGCGAAACAGGGGATATGCCGGAACAGCGGCAGTGCGTCCCGGACAGTCGCGTCAGGCCAGGCCGGAAGCGAGAACAGCGGGGAGGCGCCCCAATGCCAGGCGCAGAAAGCGGGTCATGAGGCAGCGGCTGATGGTGAGCGTATGGATTCTGTGCATCGTCGCGTTGGGAGCTGCCTTTGTAATCAGAAATCATCGTGCTGCTGCGGCAAATGCACAGGGAAATGGCGCCGGCCTTCCGTCAGGCTTGGCCGACGGTGCCCTGAGCCAGCAGGCATCCGGCCAGCTTGTCCAGGGGCTTCCGGCGGAAGTATATGCGAAGCATCCTGACTGGGAGGAAAATTTCCTGACGCCGAATGAATATTCCAGACCCGGCGAGCCGCTGGAATCGGTTACGAACATATTCGTACATTATACTGCAAATCCCGGCACCAGCGCAGCACAGAACCGCAGCTACTTTGAACAGCAGAAGGATATGCACGAGGCCAGCGTCAGCGCCCACTTTATCATCGGCTATGACGGGGAGATCATTCAGTGCGTGCCGCTGGACGAGATTGCCTATGCCGTGATGACCCGCAATTATGACTCCGTTTCCATAGAATGCTGCTACAAGGCCCAGGACGGTTCCTTTACCCAGGAGACCTATGATTCCCTGATTTCGCTGCTGGCATGGCTGACGGATGCCTACGGCCTGGATACGGAGGATATTCTGCGCCACTATGACTGCGGCGGCAAGAAATGCCCTCTTTATTACACGGAACATGAAGATGCGTGGGAACAATTGAAAAAGGATGTGGACAAGCTGTAAAATCTTTGTTAAAATAGAACTTGCCGACAGGTGCTGTAATACGAAAATGTTGCATACAGCGGCTTCGGACAAGGAGGGGCAGGATGAATATATTATCTCCGTCTATTTTGGCAGCTGATTTCAGCAGGCTTGGAGAGCAGATTAAAGAGGTGGAGCATGCGGGAGCGAAGTATCTGCATATAGATGTGATGGATGGGGTTTTTGTACCGGATATTTCTTTTGGGATGCCGGTGATTTCTTCCATCAGGAAGTGTACCGATATTGTGTTCGACGTACATCTGATGATTGACAGGCCGGAGCGTTACATAAAGGAATTTGCCGACTGCGGGGCGAACCTGATTAATTTTCACCTGGAAGCGACAGAGGATGTGGTGGGTGCAATACAGAGAATCCGCTTCCTGGGCAGAAAGGTGGGCATTACCATCAGCCCGGAAACCCCGGCAAAGGCTGTGGAACCTTATCTGAAGCTGGTGGACATGGTGCTGGTCATGACGGTGAGACCGGGATTTGGCGGTCAGAAGCTGATACCGGAATGCCTGGATAAAGTGAAGGAGGTCCGGGCCATGGTGCTGGAAAAGGGGCTCCGCACGGATATCGAGGTGGACGGCGGTATCCGGATAGACAATGTAAATCAGGCGCTGGAAGCGGGTGCAAATGTTATTGTGGCCGGCTCAGCGATATTTAAAAATCGTATTTCCGATAATGTGAGGGATTTTCTGGAGAAGATGCAGTAACTGGAATAAGTATGCTGCCGCGCTGGAGGAAGCAGGCCGGAGTAGGAGACATGGGATTCTTTTCCAAAAGTGGAGTAAAAGGTAAGGATTTGCATGTTTTCTGCCGAAAATCAAAGTGAGACGGATTTTGAGGCTGATACAGATTTTATGGTGGATTTGCCATGTGGATATAATCCGGAAGAGCACTTGGGAAGGAAGGCCAGGCCGCAGCGGGAGAGGAGGCAGCTCATGCAGTTTATACATACGGTTGAAAATACGCCCCAGACAAAAGGTATAACGAGTGGGCGTGCCGGCAATGCACAGCGGAGAGCGGTAAATGAGTACGCCCACGAGTTTAACGGGATCGGAAGCGGGCACGATTCAGATGTGCACCATGTTACAAATTGTATGCATGACCACGCCCATTACAGGAAGCAGGAAGGTGTCACTGGTGCAGGAGCCAGCGGCATGGAAGCGCAGGCAATGGAAATGATGCAGAAGCAGGAAGGGGAACTGTCTCTTTCTGCTTGGCTGGACAGAATGCTGGGAAAAGGAAAGCGGTTCTTTCATGGAATCTGGAACGGCAGCAGGAACGGGGTAGCGGGGAGTGACGGGGAGGCGGATGCTGCACAGGTGATGGCCCAGGTGGGTGATGTGAGTACGGCTGCCCAGTCCGGTGTCAGCCCGACAGGACGAAATACCCATCAAACGGATACGGCTCCAACAGCACACATTTCCCAGATTACGGCAGCTTCGTCAGCGGTCACTTTGCCGAAAGAGGTACAGGAAAATCCGTATTTTTCTGCCATAAATGACGCGGGCGGACAGAATGGGACTTTGCTTCAGAAGATGAAGGTCAAATTCAAAGATATTACGGGGCACCTTCCCGGGAATTTCTTCAGCGCGCGGAACAGGGATTCTTTTCGGGCGAAACAGGAGAAGCCGAAAGAGGATCTGCGGAAACACAGCAGGTTTCACGGAGACGACCTGGAAATCGACTGTATCCTTACAGACGACAGCTATCTGCTGGATTCCTATGACAGGAAAGGGGAATACAGCAAACTTTCTGCCAAAAAGTAAGAATTGCCGGTAAAAAGTTTTGAAAATGATATCGTCAGAGTTATTGACAGATAACAGGGTTTTATGTTACCTTTTTATAAGATGTACATACAGGTGTGTATGTATATCCGTTTTGAGAAAAGGTATACCAGCTCGTCTTCTGGTGCAAGATAGGCAGTAGGAGACGGGCTTTTTTGAGATTTTCGGGTTTCGGGTCCCGGCAGAGAGGAGAAACGAAAATGGAAAGCAAGGGAAAGTACTATCTTACCACTGCGATTGCCTATACTTCGGGCAAACCGCATATCGGCAACAATTACGAGATTGTGCTGGCGGACAGTATCGCACGTTTTAAGAGGAAGGAGGGATATGAGGTCTTCTTCCAGACGGGAACGGACGAGCATGGACAGAAGATTGAACTGAAGGCCCAGGAGGCGGGCACGACGCCCAGGGCATTTGTGGACAATGTGGCGGGCATTATCAGGGGAATGTGTGATATGCTGAACATTTCCTATGATAAATTCATCCGCACCACGGACGATTATCATGAGAAACAGGTACAGAAGATTTTCAGGCGTCTGTATGAGCAGGGGGATATCTATAAAGGGGCTTATGAAGGAATGTATTGTACGCCCTGCGAGTCTTTCTGGACGGAATCCCAGCTGGTGGACGGCAAATGCCC
>DKVC01000242.1:741-5641 GCA_002490995.1 Lachnospiraceae bacterium UBA7188 | reverse complement strand
GCTGGTGGACGGCAAATGCCCGGACTGCGGCAGGGAAGTGAAGCCCGCCAAAGAGGAGGCATACTTTTTCCGAATGAGCAAATATGCGGACAGGCTGATCAGGCATATCAACGAGCATCCGGAATTTATCCAGCCGGTATCCCGCAGGAATGAAATGATGAACAATTTCCTGCTCCCGGGTTTGCAGGATCTGTGTGTGTCCAGGACTTCTTTCAAATGGGGGGTTCCCGTAGATTTTGATGACAAACACGTGGTATATGTGTGGCTGGATGCGCTGACCAACTATATCACAGGAATCGGTTATGACGCGGACGGGAACAGCACGGAGCAGTACAAAAAACTCTGGCCTGCGGATCTACATCTCATCGGCAAGGATATTATCCGTTTCCATACCATTTACTGGCCTATCTTCCTGATGGCGCTGGGAGAGCCGCTTCCGAAGCAGGTATTCGGGCATCCATGGCTGATGATGAACGGCGGAAAGATGAGCAAGTCCAAAGGGAATGTGATCTATGTGGATGACCTGGCGGACTTTTTCGGCGTGGATGCGGTGCGATATTACATGATTCATGAGATGCCCTTTGAAAATGACGGAAACGCCACCTGGGAGCTGATTGCGGAGCGTACCAATTCCGACCTGGCAAATACATTGGGGAACCTGGTGAACCGCACCATTTCCATGAGCAACAAGTATTTCGGCGGCGCGGTTTCCGATAAGGGTGTAGCGCTTACGGAGAAGGATACTCAGGCAGATCAGGAGCTGCGCCTGACCGCCACCGGCACACTGGCAAGGGCAGCGGGCAAAATGGAGGAACTGCGTGTGGCAGATGCGCTGACGGAAGTGTTTGCCCTGTTCAAGCGCTGCAATAAGTATATTGACGAGACTGAGCCCTGGGTGCTTGCAAAGGACCCTGCGAAAGCGGACAGGCTTTCCACCGTGCTTTACAATCTGGTGGAAAGCATTCTCATCGGCGCTTCCATTCTGGAGCCTTTTATGCCCGAAACTGCGGGAAAGATAGCCGCCCAGCTGAATACATCCCTGAGAAACTTTGATCAGCTTGGGACTTTCGGGCTTTTGGTTGACGGGCACAAAGTCACCGACAGGCCGGAGATACTCTTCGCAAGGCTGGACATGAAAGAAGTGGAGAAGCGGGAAGAGGAAATCCTGGCAGCCATGCTGGCGGCGCAGGCAGCGGACGGTGCTGAGGGAGCAGGCGATGCCGGTAAGCAGGGCGGCGCCGACAGGCAGGATGGTGCAGAAGCGCAGAAGAATGAAACCGATGCCCAGGCTGTCATTGACATGGAGCCCAAAACAGAGATTACCTATGAGGATTTTGCGAAACTGCAGTTCCAGGTGGGTGAAATCATTGCCTGTGAAGCGGTTCCAAAGTCGAAGAAGCTCCTCTGCAGCCAGGTGAAGATAGGCAGCAGTGTAAAGCAGATTGTATCCGGCATTAAGGCGCATTATACACCGGAGGAGATGGTGGGTAAGAAAGTCATGGTGCTGGTGAATTTGAAGCCTGCGAAACTGGCAGGCGTAATGTCCGAGGGAATGCTGCTGTGCGCAGAAGATGCGGAGGGCAATCTGGCATTGATGAAACCCGAGAGGGAGATGCCGTCAGGTGCGGAGATTTCCTGAGGGAGGAGATGCCGTCAGGCGCGGAGATTTCCTGAGGGAGGAGATGCTGTCAGGCGCGGGGAAATCCTGAGAAGGAGATATTGCTGGAGGCAGTTTGCATGGTAAAAGAAGAATTCCATTTTCATTCGAAAGACGGAAAGCATAAGCTGCATGGAGTGCGCTACACACCGGAGGAAGGGCAGGAGGTCCGCTGTGTTTTGCAGATCGTCCACGGCATGGCAGAATATGTGGAACGATATGAGGAGTTTGCCGGGTTTCTCACGGGAAAAGGTTTCGTGGTGACGGGAGAGGACCATTTGGGCCATGGAAAATCTGTGGGAAAAAAGGGAAAACAGGGATATTTCTGCAGGCAGGATCCGGCCACTGCCCTGGTGGAAAACGTTCATCAGTTGAGAGAATTGACCCAAAAACGGTATAAGAACGTGCCCTATGTACTGATGGGCCACAGCATGGGCTCTTTTATCACCAGGAATTATATGTTCCGCCACGGGAAAGGCCTGGCAGGCGTAGTCATCATGGGCACCGGGATGGAGCCGCTTATGACCGTGAAGGCGGCGCAGGCGGTGACTGCCGTGCAGAAGCTGTTCTTCGGGGACAGGCATGTCAGCCGGCTGATAGACAGGCTGGCTTTCGGCGCTTACAATAAGAGGATAGAACATCCCAGGACGGTGTTTGAGTGGCTGAGCCGTGACATAGGCCGTGTGGATCAGTATATTGCAGACCCTCAGTGCGGTTTCGTATTTACGGTAAACGGATTTGAAACCCTGTTTGAGCTGATTTCCAGGCTGTACCGGAGAGAGAATCTTGCACATATACCAAAGGAACTGCCGGTGTACATGGTTTCGGGGACAGCGGACCCGGTGGGCGGTTACGGAGCAGGGGTGCAGAGGGCGTACCGTTCTCTGAAAAAGGCGGGAATGCGGCATGTGGAGATGAAGCTGTACAGGGGCGGCAGGCATGAACTGCTGAACGAGACAAACCGTGAAGAAGTGATGCGGGATATTTATCAATGGATAGAGACGGCGGTTCTGAAGTAAGGGGTACATTTTACCAATTGCAATGTGATAAACTGAGCCATTATAGTGACAATGGCTTGCCGCTGCAGGGATAGTGGCTTTGTTGCCGGTTATGGCAAATCACAACGGTGTGCAGTTAAATGACTGCAGGGTACTCACGGGCATTACGGATTGCTTTGGGTGTACCGATAAAATACTGTGCCCGCGGCGGGACGGAAGAGAACGGGCAGCAGGGCACGGGAATGAACGGAGTGGTGTAGTGGATATAAGAAGGATGGTGCGGATGCCCTATGAGGTCAGATGGGCCAGAGCGGAGGAATGGACCTCCACTATAAAGATGATCTGGGCGACTTTTGTAAAATATGAGGGAAGGGATTATACGGAAGAGGGCATCAGGAATTTTTTTGAATTCATTACGGATGAGGAGCTTTATATTTCCTTTTTGGAGGGAGAGTACCGGCTGATGGTGGCATTGGACGGAGGAAGAGTTATCGGCGCTGGATCTGTCAGAGATAAAAACCGGCTGTCGCTTCTGTTTGTCGATGAGGCATACCAGCGCAGAGGAATTGGGAGCACGATTCTCATGAATCTCTGTAATTATCTGAAGACAGAAGCGGGAGAGCGGTATATGTCCCTGCAGGCGGCGCCCTGTGCGGTAAATTTTTACAGAAAACAGGGATTTCGGGCGGTGCATCCGGAGGTGGAATTTTCCGGAATCCGTGTGACTCCCATGGAAAAAGTGTTCTGAGAACAGCTGAGGACAGAAAGGTATGGTATTTAATTATGAAGTTTTTTGATTTGGAGAGCCCGTTGATGCAGGTGCTGAACAAGGTGGCAGATCTGATGATTCTCAATCTCCTGACAGTGTTCTGCTGCATTCCCATCATCACCATAGGGGCATCCATGACGGCGATGCACTATGTGGCGCTGAAGATGGCTAGAAATGAAGAATGTTATATTGCAAGGGATTTCTTCAAATCCTTTAAGCTGAATTTTAAGCAGGGGACAGCAATCTGGCTCATAGAACTGTTTATTATCCTGATTTTGGCGGGGGATTTCCTGATCATGAGCCGGACGGAGATGTCTTTTGGCAGTACGATTAAGGTGATTTTGACCGTAATCGCATTTCTGGCGCTGTTTACTTTTATGTTCGTCTTTCCCGTGCTGGCGAAATTTGAAAATACGGTGATGCGTACCCTCAAAAATGCCTTTTTTATCGGGGTGCTGCAGTTTCCGAAAACCATTGCAATGATGGTTCTGGCAGTGCTGCCGGTGGGTGTGTTTCTGCTTTTCCCACAGATTACGCCGATTGTATTTTTATTCGGGCTGACGGCACCCGCATGGCTTTCGGCAAAAATGTATTCCGGCTATTTCAGGAAGCTTGAGGAGCAGATTACAGCCGCAAATGCCCCGGCAGAGGGGGAGAAACCGGAAGAGGGAGAGGATGAACGGATTTTCAGGGATGAACTGGATGAAAGTCTGATTGAGAATACCATACCGGCGGAACAGGAGAGAGGCGGAATAACGGCTGATAAATGAAGTACTCAGGAGTAGAAGGAAGCGTCAGAAGAGAGACTTAGTGGGAAGAATTTGTACAAAGTGCTTAAAATAAGAGTAAAAAATATACATTGTGACGGAAATGTTAAAATGTGTCCAAGTTTCTAAGCATTATTTACAATCTGTTCAAAAATCTTTGTGAAATAGTGGCATGGCGTAATTCCGTATTTTTCGGTATACTGTTTTCAGGTGAGGCGATGATGCGTCATCGTAAAAATGGAAAGTAAATTAACATGTTGAACGTGAAAGGAGTTTTCAGTTATGGCAAGTTTATCTTTAAAGAATGTCTGCAAGGTATATCCGAACGGTTTCGAGGCGGTTAAGGATTTCAATCTGCAGATAGCAGACAAGGAATTCATTATCTTCGTAGGACCTTCTGGATGCGGTAAGTCCACAACGCTTCGTATGATCGCTGGTCTGGAAGATATTTCTTCCGGTGAACTGAAGATTGGCGACAGGGTTGTTAACGATGTGGAACCCAAGGACCGTGACATCGCAATGGTATTCCAGAACTATGCTCTGTATCCTCATATGTCAGTATATGACAATATGGCATTTGGTCTGAAGCTGAGAAAAGTTCCGAAGGATCAGATTGACAAGATGGTAAAAGAAGCAGCCAAGATTCTTGACCTGACTCCGCTCCTTGAGCGTAAGCCGAAGGCTCTGTCCGGTGGTCAGAGACAGCGTG
>DKVC01000242.1:0-436 GCA_002490995.1 Lachnospiraceae bacterium UBA7188 | reverse complement strand
CGTGCGTAATCCTAAGGTATTCCTGATGGATGAGCCTCTTTCCAACCTGGATGCTAAGCTGCGTGTACAGATGCGTATTGAGATTGCGAAGCTGCATCAGAGACTGGGCACCACCATCATCTACGTAACACATGACCAGACAGAAGCTATGACACTGGGCGACAGAATCGTAGTTATGAAGGACGGCGTTATCCAGCAGGTAGATACCCCTCAGAATCTGTATGAGAAGCCGGGCAATCTGTTCGTTGCCGGATTCATGGGTTCACCTCAGATGAACTTCCTTGATGCTACTGTAGAAGTGAGCGGCGATGTTGCAAGCCTTAAGGTTGCCGGCAAGAGCATTCCTCTCCCTGCTGCAAAATCCAAGAAGTTAATCGACGGCGGCTATGCAGGCAAGAAGGTTACCTTTGGTATCCGTCCTGAGGATGTATATGAT
>DKVC01000270.1:2305-10633 GCA_002490995.1 Lachnospiraceae bacterium UBA7188 | reverse complement strand
TGACATTTCTTAGCTGGACTTTCCCTTCGGGATATTTCAACTTGGATCCCGTAACAACATTGATTACATCCGCCGCCTGCCTTTCCACGCTCTGGAACTTTGGGTCTTCCCCTATGATTTGATTCAGCTTGTCTTTGTCCCTGGAATATTTGATATACAGCATCACTTCCCGCAGATTCGAGTGGAACTCGTTGATTTCCATATCTGACATCTCATCTGGGGCGATTAAGTTGACATGATAGTCCGGTGTGTGGGCGAGAATCGCATTGTCGACATCGGAATACATCTCTTTCAGGGAGAGCGGTGCATCCCACTTGCCTGAACCGAAATACAGGACAAGGGTGACCACAGGGATAAGCCGGTCGGTCTTCCAGAAGCCGCTCAGAAACTCGCCATCTGTCGGCTCTTCTTTTTCCTGTGGATCATCCGGCTGCCCCGATTTCGCTTTTTTTCTAGCCTGTCTATGGGCATTGGCCGCCTTGCTGACCTGGTGGGACAGCTGAAGGAAATCATAGACCCCATTCCTGACAGGAAGAGCATAGTGAATCTCTGCCTGGTTTTCGATTCCCATGACGCAGTATGCTGTTCTGCCGTCTGTCATGGCATACAGAAGCTTCAGCACATCCCTGTATTTCTGCTCCGGCACACTGACGCCGCTGGCACCATATGGAATCACGATTCCTGTTGTGTCCAGTTCCGTCAATTATGCAGGGTCAATCTTCTGATTCCCATGGTATAAAAATTGATTGAACGCGTCAGCAAAGACTATCGGATTTTCTATATATTCCTTTGTTATAGTATCTATCTTTCCCATACAAATTCCTTCCTTCTACTGATAACAGTATACGCTGAAAAAAGGTTTTTCTCAATAGCCTTTTATTATCTTTTCAGTTTTCTGTTCATTTTGACAAGCGTGTCAGAGGAACGGAAACTACACATAAATCACAAACAAATCCCAATGATACCACAAACAAAGCTGTTATCCTAATGATGTGGAGCTTCTATTAGATAAGCTTATGGAACGGCAAATGCCCCATAAGACACACTCAAAGAAAGGAATGGTGCTTATATGAAAAAGCAAAGGTATCTTGTATCTGCTGCCTGTAGCATATTGATTGTGGGAGGTCTGTCCGGATGCGGCATGGCGGCCGGGAGCGGCGGCGCTCCGGCAGCGCCGGGCAGTTCTGCGCAGGAATCGTGGGAATCAGGAGGACTGCCGGAATCACAGAAATCGCCGGAACCCCGGGGGGCACAGGCATCCCGGAAACCGCAGGAATCTCAGAAATCGCGGGAAACAAAGGAACTGCCGAAATCGCTGGAATCTCAGGAATCCCAAGCATCCCAGGAGGCCACCACGATTCTGGCCGTTGCGGAATGGGATGGCAGTGGGCAGAGGGAATCCGCCTACGAGGAACGCTTTCAGCCCTACGAAAAGTTCGGCTTAGTGTATCACGCCGATAAAAACGAGCTGGAATATGACGGCAGGTTAGTACGCTGGTTTGAGGACTATTACCCCATCCCGGACGAAGGACAGGCGGGCATGGATTTCTTCAATGAAAACGGCGTGGTGGATGTCCATGCGGTTCGTGACCTGAGCAGTTTCGTACGGTCTGAGGATGGCTCTTTTGACCCCAGCGGAAAGCTGGTGGGGATAAAAGAGTTTTCGGAGGAAGAGTTTGCCGCCCGGAATATAGAAGCATTGAAGAATCCGCCGCGCCAGATTACTGCATCATCCGGCGAACCGGTTTCTGTGGAAGAGCGCGAAAAAGTGCTGAAAGAGTACGCCGCCTTCGGCCTCATATATGACGCGAAAGAAGACCAGTGGTATTTAGGCGATGAAAAGGTTCGCTTTTGCAGGGATGTCCTGATTTCTAACGGAGAAAGCTTGACAGGCGGGAAATTCAAAGGCGCCATGCGCACTTTTGAGAGCGCGAATGGCGGAACCATAGACATCTATACCATCCGTGACTTTGCGGAACCGAACGCCGACGGATACGGGACATTGACAGGGATAGAAAAGTACAGCCAGAAAGAGTTTGACGAACACACGCAGTCAAGCAAGGAGGTACAATCCAGCTCTGGTTTCTGTACCGTAACACAAGAGTGACGGCTGCTGCATCATCACATGGCGGCATCGCCATACCATCGTATAGCGGGCGCGGGCATCACCGCACGACCAAAAAGGCCAACCCCACCCGTCAGAAAATCTCGGGTAAGACGGTGTCTATTGTGATAAGGAAGTGATTTCAGATTAGGCGGTATAGCCCCAATCACAAGGGCCATACCGCCTTTGCAAAGGCCTTTGCAGAGCGGGAAAGCAATCTGATTTTGATCGCCCGCAGAAAAGACAGGCTGGAAACGCTGCGCCGGGAGATTCTGGCTCTACATCCGTCCCTTGATGTTGTGGTCAAGGCAGCAGATTTGTCCGTCACCGCAAATGTTTTTGGGCTATATGAGGAGATAAAGTCCTATCCTATGCAGACCTGGATCAACAATGCGGGTTTCGGCAATTATGACAGCGTGGGCCATCAGGATTTAGGGAAAATCCGCCAGATGCTGCACCTGAATGTAGAATCCCTCACCCTCCTTTCGTCTCTGTTTGTGCGTGATTTCAAAGATACCGAAAAGACGCAGTTAATCAATGTCTCATCCTGTGGCGGTTATACAGTAGTTCCGGATGCAGTGACGTACTGTGCGGCTAAATTTTATGTCAGCGCCTTTACAGAGGGGCTTTCATGGGAATTAAAGGCCGCCCATGCAAAAATGCGGGCAAAGGTGCTGGCACCTGCCGCCACGAAAACAGAGTTTGGAAAGGTTGCGAATGATGTGGAGGAATATAACTATGACAGATTCTTTGGCACATACCATACAAGCGCACAGATGGCGGCATTTCTGCTTGAACTGTACGACAGCGATAAAGTAGTAGGGCTGGTTGACAGGGAAATCTTTTCTTTCCGATTATGTGAACCGCAATTCCCATATGCGGGGAATTCGCGGCATAACCAGAAGATATGATTATTCGATTTTTTATCCCTTTACATATGCCATTCTGTAACGTATACTGGAAGTGTGCAAAAAGAGGGGGTGCCAGTACATGAAATACAAAACCGAAAGATTTCCCATGAGAAGACATATCGCGCTTATTCTTTCTGTTCTGCTCCTGCCTGCCATGACCGGCTGTGGGCAATCAGACAGCCCGACACCGTCGGCATCTACTGCCGCAAACATGCCACAGATGACCGGCGGGCAGTCAGACAGCTTGGTGCCATTGGAGGAACTTCCAGAGGATTATAGCCTGGAACAGGCAAAAAAAGACGGCTGCATTACCCATGAAGACGGGGACATAACACAGGGCAAAGAAAGATTTGAGGAATTCTATGACACCACGAAGTCAGGCAAGGCAGATAAGGTCAGGATTGCAGATTATTATTCGCCTGACGATCCGTCCGGATACGACCCGGAATCCTATGAAGCCCTCAAAGCCGGTTATCCGCGCCTGTATGTTCAGGATTTGTCTTTTGATGGAGAACAGTATATGATTCGCTGGTACGAAGACGGGGAGGAAATCGTCAGAAATTATTCATGCCTTATGAAATACGAAGGGCCTGCAGAAAGCCCGGACTCAGTCTATAAGTCATGCACAAGGTATGTACTGACAAACGATGACGAAGTTACATGGGATGAATTGGTGTGGGGAATGGTCAGCTCCCAATTAGGAGACTACATTGAACACATGAGTGTCTGTACCGACTATATCTATGAATGAATTCAGGGACAGGCATAAAAAGATTTCTGAAATATGAGAACAATCACCGATTTGGTAGAAACAGACAATAGCAGCAGATAAACGAAATGGGAGCAAAATCAGGGTGAGAGGAGATGCAGGATGAGGAAAGTCATACTGTTTATCGCCATGAGCCTGGATGGCTATCTCGCAGACAGCGAGGGAAAAGTGGGATGGCTGGGCGGCCAGGGAAATGATGAGGAAATGATAGATTCCTATTCGGAGTTCGTGGAGCATGTGGACACAGTGGTCATGGGCTGGAATACCTATTACCAGGTCGTTACGGAACTGTCACCGGAGGAATGGGTATACGGCAATCTGGAGAGCTATGTGGTCACGCACAGGGACTGCCTTTCTGTGGAGAGGATACGGTTTACCGGGGAAGAACCCTGCAGCCTGGTAAGGGAACTGAAAGAGAAGGACGGAAAGGACATCTGGATATGCGGCGGCGCGGATATTGTCCGGCAGCTAATGGCGGAGGATTTGATTGACATGTATTATATTTCCGTGATACCAATGCTGCTGGGAAAAGGAATCCGGCTTTTTTAAGAAAGCGGGAGGGAGATTCCCCTGAAACTGGTAAAGACCCGGAGCTATGACGGAATCACAGACCTGGTCTATGAACGTAGGGGATGAAGATGAAGCGTCTTTGCCGCAAATCTTCGATAATCTGGGGAGTGTTTTTACAAAAGTGGGTGATTTTTATGAGACAGGGGGGTGAAAGCCTGCCAAAATAAGGGCTTATGGCTCCAAGAAATGATGATGACAAACAGGGAGGATAAATAGGAATGGGCAACGAAGTTCATGAGGAAAAAGGGGCAATTCGCCACATCATCCTGGCAAGCCAGCACCTGGACAAAAGAAGCACCGACAGCATCGAGAATATAGTCTCGGACATATGCGGCCTACAGTACGATCCAAATCCCACCATCCATTTGAACCATTATATGATGCTGTGGAACCGAAAAAAGGACTTCGCTGTGGAGGATTTGGACACTGCAGCCTATAAAGAGTTCAAGATTACCGAAGCATTCGCATTCAAGCGCAACATGTTCTTCGTCCCCACCGAGGAATTCGCGATTTACCGCGCCGCCTTGAAGGATGTGGTGAGATGGGGCTCTTCGGACGAAAGTTGGTTAGCGGCGGCGAACACCCCGGAAGACCTGGCCGCGGAAGAGGAATTAAAGAAAAGCTTGAAGAATCAGCCCGGCATGACCACCAGCCAAATCTGGGAATACCTGCATTTATCAGATGAATGGGACGCCTATGTAAAGGCAAGAAGAGCAGGCGACCTAAGCTTCGAGCTGCCCATATTCCGCGCGTTCTACAGGCTGAAACGCAAGACCGACCTGGTGACCTGCGGCAGAAATCCGGGGACATTCAAAGAGCCGCTCTATATCCTGAAAGAAAACATAGGCATAAAGGAATGGCCTAACTCCGGAATGGACAGAAATGACGCGAAAGCCGTAATCATAGATAAGCTTACCTCTTCTTTCGGAGTGACATATCCCGTGCATATCTCCCATATAACAGGAATCCCCACTGCCAAAGTGAAGCCTTTCTTTGCCAGATTGGAACAGGAGGGAAAAATATCGCCGATAAAGGTTGGAAAAAAGTCCTATTACATCCACTCGTCCAAGAAAGCCCTCCTGGAGGAATCCGACAGATGCGCAGAGGGGGACAGCGAAGAAGTCCGACTCATTTCCCCCATGGATATTCTCGTGCGGGATCAGACATGGCTGAAGACATTCTTTGATTATTCCTATACCTTTGAGTATTTCAAGAAAAAGGGGATGAAATGGCCGCTGTCCATTCTGGTGGGAAACCGGTTCGCAGGGTACTTTGACTGCAAGATGGAGTGGCGAACCGGGAATTTCATTATAAAAGAAAGGAACCTGTTCGATTCCGCTTTTGACGCTCACAGGGGAATTGAACGCGCAATACAGGATTTGGCCGCTTTTCATGGGGCGAAAGACATTGTCGAGAAGAGATAAGAAGAGATAAGGCTTGAAAAATATCCCGCAGCTCCTTTCGGGTAAAAACTGCGGGATATTTATGAAAAACTGCGATTCCTGTGGTAATCATGGAGATAATTACTTTTCTGTCACAAGTATCATCGGCCATGGCGGCTGCATCCCGTTATCGTAGCCGTCATCCCGCATCAGCCCCTTTTCCATTGCCATGCGCAGGGCAATCATCAGCATTGCATTGTCGCTGTACAGGTACTGCTTCTGCAGCGGCACACTTTTGAGATGTGCCGGAACCGGCTTCTTCTTTCCCCTCAGGTATTCCTTAAGGGGCGTTCTAAGGGCTTTGGCCAGTTCCGTCGAAGCTGCGCCAGCCAGGCTGTCAAAAGCCCTGGCCTCAGCACCGGAAAATACCGGTATGCTCAATTTCGGTTTGTTATCCTCGTAATGCAGGACATTGCACTCCACAAGCCAGGGAATGCTCCTGAGGTAACGTTCTTCAAAGCCGCTCTGGCGGACATCGGATCTGCTTTCGATAATGTACAGCAATTTGATAAGCTGATCCTCCCGAATACTGTCTTTGCCTCTCATGAACATCCGCATCGGGAAACCCTCCGGATAGAACAGGCTCATGCGGATGCTCTTCGTGTCCAGATAATTATCCAGCCATACGTTGTTCCGACCTGCATAACTGTACTTGTGCGCTTCTGCCCCGGCCGGAATCTCACCCGTATCCACATGTCCTATAGCAATCCACCTTCCGCCGTTGGGCCTGTCCGGAAAAATCTGTTCCGTTTTGAATGCGTCGGAAAAGGCTTTGTAAATTCCATCATCAAATATGTTGAAAAAGCAGAACAGCTCCAGTGCATCGCGCCTGACGCCGGTCATCCGCTGATACACTTCCGTCTCCCGCAGTTCTCTGTAAAATCTTTCATATGGTTTCCAGATTTCCCCGAACCAACGGGCAATGAACTCTTTCTGTTCCGGAAGGAATCTCTCCCTGTCTTCCCTTGTATAAATTATGAAATCCGTGTAGAATTTATCCCCGGTTCCGGCCATCAGCCCGCCATCTATCAAACGCTTTAATATCGGCTCCACATAAGCTGCCGGGACTCCCACCGCCCTGGCAAGATCCGTCTCCGTGAGCGGCCTTTCATACGCGAGATATAACAGGTTCTGCGCAATCAAATCATTCTCCACCAGTGAAGCAGGTTCCCCTGCCATCCCCTCATGTCCGCTGTTGCTGACAAAAAGCCTGACCGGCCTGTAGCTTCTGACATCATAATGCTCCATCTCGTCCATTCCTTTCCTCATACGGTTCCTTCCGAAAGACAGCCTGCTTTTCACGGTTCCCTGTGGGATATCCAGAGCTTCGGCGATTTCCGCGATGCTTTGGCCGTCCATGTAGCGGCGGACAATGACTTCACGGTACATCTGCGCGAGAAACGCCACTTCCCTCCGCACGCGCACAGCCTCCTCCGCTGCGGTCTCCGTTTCCAGCCAATCCTCAGGACAGTCAGCCGCACCGCCTGTCTCAAACGTCTCCTCAATGCTGACGACCGGCTGTCTGTAACGCCTCCGAAGCATATCATAGTACCTGCGTTCCATAACAGTGAGCATCCACCCGCGCAGATTGTCTATCCGGCCGCCTCTTTCCTGTAAGAGCAGGGCCGAAAGGAGCGTTTCCTGTGTCAAATCCTCCGCGTCCGCAATGTTTCCGCATCTGCACAGCGCTGCCGACAGAAGGAACTCCATCTGATTTTCTATTCTCTCCATATGGCACCTCTTTTGAAAGCTTTCACTTATTATGTCGATGAAATGGCGATTCGGTTCGATAGGTTGATAGAATTATTTCAGAAAATATTTTTCTGCGGGAGATGGCGGTGGCAGAGACCATTAATGAACTGCAGGGATTGCTTTCCTGACAAAATGATGATATGCTGAGTATCAGAAAAGTGCATATGCCATTGCTTTTCTCAGGCATGCAGCCGGTATGTTTCGCAGACCATTCCCGCATTCCTGTGTGAGATAGCGCGAAACAGTTGTAAGCCATGCTTGTCCAGGCAATGGCGGATTCACATAAAAGGACGGCTTTTTTAGGAGAAGGAAATCAAGAATGCAATATGATTGTCTGATGATAGATGACGAAAAACTGCTGGCGGACAGCACCGCGGAGTATTTCAATCTCTTCGGCGTCAGCACGGCGGTGGCCTACAGCGCAGCCCAGTGCCGGGAATTTTTTGAGAAGGATACGGCGCAGCTTCTTCTGCTGGACATCAACCTGGGGGACGGCAGCGGCTTCGCCCTGTGCAGAGAGCTCCGGGAAAAGACGGAGATTCCCATCCTCTTCATCTCCGCCCGGAGCAGCGATGACGACAAGATCATGGCGCTGCATATCGGAGGGGACGACTATGTGCAGAAGCCCTATTCGCTGGGAGTGCTGCTGGCCAAGGTGCAGGCGGTGCTGAAGCGCTGTGGACGCCAGGGGGGCTCCTGTGGAAAAATGGAGAGCTACCGCTGCGGCAGACTGGAAATCGACTTTGAGGCCAGACAGGTATCGGTGGAGGGAAAGCCTGT
>DKVC01000270.1:0-2014 GCA_002490995.1 Lachnospiraceae bacterium UBA7188 | reverse complement strand
GTTCACAGGGGACGGCACATTGAACGTGCACATCCGCAGACTGCGGGAGGCAATCGAAAAGGAGCCCGGAAACCCGGAGCATATCCTCACAGTCTGGGGAGACGGGTACAGGTTCCGAGGGGACAACGATTCTTCCCACGGATTGCATCCATACTCATGAGCGCATTTATTTGTCACCCTCTGTCTTACACTTGCAGAGGTGTCTGCTTGTTATACGGTCAGGTTGGCAAATATATCCGAGTGTGCGCATAAAGTATTGACTGGCCTGCGTACCAAAAGCGCGCATAGGCTCTTAACAACGAAATCTTGCGCTTTCTGGCAAAATTCTGGTTTCGGCTTGTCTGAGTTAGGGGTATATAAATGAAAAAACGTATCTTTATCATCATCCAGATATCCATTCTGGCGATTCAGCTGGGATTGCTCCTGTGCTTTGCGCTGCGGAATGAGGACAGCTTTCAGGACACCGTGGCGGTGAACGAAGCGCTGCAGTCGGTGCGGGCTGACTGGGACAGGATGGAGAGCCATGAGAACCGGACTAACCTGTCCTATGTAGTCCTGGATCCAGAGGGGGAGGTGCTGTACCGGACAGGTGCGGGCTTAAGCGAGAGCGTCAATCGGGCGATTGCCCACAGGGACACAATTCTGGACATTGAGGATGAGGGGCTCGTGGTGGGCAGGCTGATTGTGTACAATGACAGCTTAAAGCTCCTGGAGTCCCGGAAACGAACAGTGACGCTTGCCATGGCGGTGAGCGTGCTGGTGCAGTGGGGGCTCTGTCTCTGGTACCTGCTTTACTTAAGCCGCGTCATCATCAGGCCTTTCCGGAAATTAAAGGATTTCGCCAGGCGAGTAGCAGGTGGCAATCTGGACATTCCCCTTGCCATGGACAGGGCGAACCTGTTCGGAGCCTTTACGGAGAGCTTCGACATCATGCGGGATGAGCTGAAAAAGGCCCGGATGGCAGAAGCCAAGGCCAACTCTGAGAAAAAGGAGCTGGTGGCAAAGCTCTCCCATGACATCAGGACGCCGGTGGCCAGCATCAAGGCCGCCGCCGAGGTGGGAGCGGCCCTGGCCGGCGAAAAAAGGACTCGGGAGAATTACGGACAGATCATCCGCAAGGCGGATCAGATAGACGCCCTTGTCTCTAATCTGTTCACGGCTACCCTGGAGGAGCTGGAGCAGCTTACCGTGACGCCTGTGGACATGGAGAGCAGCGAACTGACTGCCATGCTGGAAAGCGCGGACTATTTCGGCTGGGCGGCGATCCCTCCCATTCCGGAGTGCCTGCTGCGCGCGGACAGGCTCCGGCTGCAGCAGGTGTTCGACAATATCTTCGCCAACTCCTATAAATATGGAAAGGGAGAATTCCGGGAAGAAGCGGGACTCTCCGGAGAGGAGAGGGCCTGGGAAGGGAGAGGATTCCACGGAGCAGAGCCTTTGTCGGGAAATAGTAAGATTGACGTGAATCTGCGGCGGGAGAACGGCTACCTGGCCGTCTGCATTGAAGACTACGGCGGGGGCGTGGCGGCAGAGGAGCTTCCTTTTTTAAAAGAAAAATTCCGCCGCGGCAGCAACGCCCAGAAATTGGAGGGAGCAGGGCTGGGCCTGTACATCTCTGACTTTTTTCTAAAGGAGATGGGCGGAGAGCTTCTGGTGGAGAACGGAGAGCACGGCCTGAAGGTGACGGTCCGCATCTGCCTCAGCAGATGAAGAACGGCTGAAATCAGTCCGGCCAGTCCTACATCAGTGCCTGAGCAGAATTGCGATGCGTTTCCGGCAGAACCTGGACACGTTGCGTACATGGAACCCTGCAATCTTCCGGCAGAAGTATATTTACTCGGGCCAGAAGGTACGGGTAAAATAATGCCGAAATTAGATTTTTCCGGCAAAAGCCATTAAAAAGCAGCACCCTTACTTTGTAAGAGCGGGGGGTGCTGTTTTTATGTCTGAGATTTTGTGAAATTGGGATGATATTATATTCAAAAATATGTGAAATTATATTATATCTTATCTT
>DKVC01000063.1:81941-92964 GCA_002490995.1 Lachnospiraceae bacterium UBA7188 | reverse complement strand
TATGAGGAATCACCTGAGTGGACGCAAGAACAGGGCGGAGAAAGGCCTGCGTATGAGGAATCGCCTGAGTGGGCGGAAGAGCAGTGCGAAGAAATGCCCGCGTATGAGGAATCGCCTGAGTGGGCGGAAGAGCAGGGCGGAGAAATGCCCGCGTATGAGGAATCGCCTGAGTGGATGGAAGAGCAGGGCGGAGGAGTACCAGCGTATGAGGAAGCAGCGGAATGGGGAGATGACGAGATTCAGCCGGGTTATATGGAAGGGCGGGATGAAGAAAGGGAAGAAGCACCGGAAGATTTGAATTTTGAGGATGATGTTTTTTCGGATATAGCGGACAGCCGTGAAGCTCCGGAATATGAAGATGAAGTGGGGAATACAGAAAAACCAGGGCTGGAAGAGGACGGGCAGTCGGAAGCACTGGATTACCTGGAAGCCCTGGAGCATGTGGAGGAAGCGGAAAGTCTGGAAGAACGGGAAAATAAAGCCGGGCGCAGGAGGATGCTGGACGCGCACGGTTATGAGCCGATTGCTTTTGAAGAGAAGGAAGAGCTGCCTGAGGAATCTGCCAGGAAAGCGGAAAAGGCGGATACTTCAGTTACAGATGGCGCCGTGACACAGACGGACAGGGAGAAACATGGGGCAGCGGCTGAAAATATCCGGAAGCAGGATAGTATTTCAAAGCTTTCCGAAAATCACGGCAGATTGATTCCAGAACGTGAAAAAGCGAAAGTCAGGAGCATGACCCGGGAAGAAAAGGAGTTATTTGCGCCTTTTATCCAGAACCGTCAGTCCAGAGAACAGCTGGTAAAGGCAATTGACAGCATCAGCATGGCAGCGTATACGGGGAATGTAGTCATTACTGGTGAGGAAGGAATGGATACGTTGACTCTGGCAAAGAATATCATTCGCGAAGTTCGGATGACAGACAGTAATTTTTCGGGTAAAGTAGCGAAAGTGACCGGACAGGGACTGAACCGCAAAAATGTGAGGGAAACCCTGGAGGAACTTCACAATGGTGCGCTGATCATTCAGAAGGCTTCCGGCATGGACAGCAGGACGGCAGGTATGCTCCATATTTCCCTGCAGCAGGAGAAATTCGGAATTATTGTGATCATGGAGGATACGAAGAAGGCAATTCAGAAGCTGTTTCTGGGAACGCCCCAGCTGTTTGGTGATTTTACCGCGCGGGTGGATCTGGAGGCATTGAGCAACGACACGCTGGTATCTTTTGGCAGGAGGTACGCCAGAGAGAAGGAATATTCCATCGATGACCTGGGAATGCTTGCGCTGCATACCAGGATTGAGGAGAGCCAGACCATAGACCATGTGGTGACAGTGATTGAGGTGAAGCAGATTGTGGATGAAGCCATCCGCCATGCCAACCGGAAGACCATAGGACATTTCTTCGATATCCTTCTGGCGAGACGGTATGACGATGAAGATATGATTATTCTCACAGAGAAAGATTTTGTGGCATAAAAATAACAGCAGCAGGGCGGTACTGGCCGGAAATCCTGTGCGGGAGAGTGGTGCCGGCAGGGAATGCTGCGAAACGAAAAAAGGAGGTTGAAAGGAATGACAGAAGAACAGGGAAAGGTATTTATCTCGGAGGCGGACCAGTATCTTTTTTCACAGGCGACACATTACGACATTTATAAGAAGCTGGGAGCACACCTTTCGGAAGAAAAGGGGAAAAAGGGTGTATACTTTGGCGTCTGGGCGCCCAATGCGCAGGAAGTGCATGTGATCGGCAGTTTCAACGGCTGGGACGAGGAAGAGTATCTCATGAAGAAGCTGGGACCTGTGGGCATCTGGGGCCTGTTTATCCCCGGAGTGGGGACAGGGGAGATGTACAAATTCCTGATTACCGCAAAAGACGGCAGAAAGCTTTACAAAGCGGATCCCTTTGCCAATCACGCGGAATACAGGCCGGGGACAGCTTCCGTCATTACGGACCTGGAGGGCTTTGAGTGGACGGATGAGAAATGGGAAGCCGCCCGGGATAAAAAAGACGTATTCAAACAGCCCATGGCGATCTACGAGTGCCATATCGGTTCCTTTATGAAGCATCCCGACGGAAAGGAAGGCTTCTATAACTATCGCGAGTTTGCGGACAGGCTGGCGGAATATCTGAAGGAGATGAAATATACCCATATCGAGCTGATGGGAGTGCTGGAGCATCCCTACGACGGTTCCTGGGGCTACCAGGTGACGGGATATTACGCACCTACTGCCCGTTACGGGGAGCCGAAGGACTTTATGTACCTGGTGAACAAAATGCATTCCATGGGCGTGGGTGTGATTCTGGACTGGGTGCCGGCGCATTTTGCCACGGATGCCCATGGCCTGGCGGAATTCGACGGGCAGTGCATTTTCGAGCATCCGGATCCGAGGCTGGGCTCCCATCCCGACTGGGGCACCAAGATTTTCAATTACGGCAAGCCGGAGGTGAAGAATTTCCTGATAGCCAACGTGCTTTTCTGGCTGCGGGAATTCCATGTGGACGGTATCCGGGTAGACGCCGTGGCGTCCATGCTTTATCTGGATTACGGTAAACAGGACGGCCAGTGGGTGCCCAACAAATACGGCGGAAACCAGAACCTGGAGGCCATTGAGTTCTTCAAGCATCTCAATTCCGTGGTGCGGGGAACCTATCCCGGCTTTATCACCGTGGCGGAGGAATCCACGGCATGGCCCAATGTGACGGGGCCCATCGGCGGGGACAGCCTTGGCTTTACCTTTAAGTGGAATATGGGATGGATGCATGATTTCTGCGAGTACATGAAACTTGACCCCCTGTACAGGAAGGGGAGCCATAATTCCATGACATTTGCCATGAGCTATAATCACGCAGAGAAATATATCCTTCCGTTGTCTCATGACGAGGTGGTGCACCTGAAGTGCTCCATGGTAAATAAAATGCCGGGATACCAGGTAGATAAATACGCCAACCTGCGTGTGGGCTATACTTTCATGTTCGGACACAGCGGCAAGAAGCTGCTGTTCATGGGGCAGGATTTCGGGCAGGAGCGGGAGTGGAGCGAAGAGAGAGAGCTTGACTGGTTCCTGTTAGGAGAAAAGAACAACAGGGGGCTGCAGGCTTATGTAAAGGAGTTGCTGAAGCTGTACAACAAGTATCCGGCCATGTATGAGATTGATGATTCCTGGGACGGTTTTGAGTGGATGAATGCAAACGACGGGGAGAATTCTGTCTTCTCCTTTGTGCGGAAATCCTCCAAAGGGACCAATAGCCTGTTGTTTGTGCTGAATATGACGCCCATAAAGAGAGAGGCGTACCGCGTGCCTGTGCCTGCCGCGACAAAGCGGAAGAAGTATAAGCTGCTGCTGAACAGCGACGAGGAGAGGTTCGGCGGCTGGGGAAATGAGATTGAGAAGGAGATTCCGGTGGAAGCCATTCCATGCCTGAGTAAGGAATTTTCAATCTCCCTGGATCTGCCTCCTTATGGCGCTGCGGTATTTATGTTTTAAAGGTTTAACTGTAAGGTAAAGATTTCGGGGGATTTTACCGAAATAAAGGGTGTAGGTGCAGCAGATGCGCCTGCACCTTTTTTGAAAACAGGAGAATAAAACTTTGAAGATTACATTTACAGAACAGGCGATTAAAGAAGCACAGCGCCGGCATGAGGAGAGAAGCAGGGCTTCCCATGCGGAAAATATGGCGGCAATGCAGACTCCCTATGCGGCATTTTTCGGCGGAAGCGGCAGGTCTGAGATTCCCGGAGTGGGAGGCGAGAGGGCAAAGAGCCTGATTGAACTTCAACAGGAGGCGGCTGACATTGATGTGGGGCTCCGCCGGGATTATATGACAGTCATGTCACATACTCTTTCGGAAGAGGATTACGCGAAAATGCAGGAGGAAGGCTTTGACTTAGGGGACATGGACCCGGATGAGGCTGTGACGATTGTGGATAAGATTAAGGCGGAGCTGGTGCGCGCCGGGAAGAATATCGTGGGCTACACCGACGATATGGACGTGGATACTCTCGCCTCGGCGCTGGGAAGCAGGACATTGGCCCAGGCGGTTCTGGACAGCTTCCGTGAGGCGGATGTGCCCTTGACAAAGGAGAATCTGGCTGCGGTATCCAGGGCATGGGAGATGAGCTCGGAGCTTCAGCCTGTCAGTGACGGTACCCGCAGTTATTTGATAGACAATGAGATGGAGGCGGAGATCTGGAACCTGTATCTGGCTCAGAGCAGCGGCGCGGGCAGAGGCGCCTCCGCCCCCAGGTTTTATGCCGAGGATGTGCACGGATATTATACACAGAGCGCGGGCAGGGAGAATTACCGGGAGCTGCAGGAGCAGATGGACAGGATCATCCGGCAGTCCGGCAGGGAAGTGGATGAGAACAGCCGCAGGAATGCTGCCTGGCTGCTGGACAGGGGACTGCCGGTTACCACGCAGAATCTGGACCGGCTGGAGGCACTGCAGGATCTGGAACTGCCTTTGACGGAGAAACGTTTCGGAGAGGCAGCAGCTGCTGCGGTGGCGGAAGGGAAGAGTCCGCTGCATGCTTCTCTTGCGCAGACAGAGGAAAGCCTGTACGAGAAAGCCAATGCCGTTTCGGAATATTATCACAGCAGTGCGCTCTGGGAAGCCAGTGTGGGCGATATCACCGCCAGAAGGCAGCTTGAGGAAGTCAGGCTGCGCATGACGGCAGAAGTGAATGTGAAGCTGCTGAAAAGCGGGTTTTCCATTGACACTGCCCCCATGGAGGAGCTGATTGAGGCGCTGAAGCGGGCAGAATATGAACTGGCCGGACAATATTTCCCCAGAGATTCCATGGCTTTGGAAAAATATCAGAACTACCGTCAGGTAAGCAATGTGACGGATCAGCTGCCTGGCCTGCCTGCGGATGTGCTGGGAATGTTTGCAAAGGGGCAGGAGAATGCTTCTCTGGAAACGATTTATAATGAAGGCAAGGTACTTCAGGATAAATACGAAAAGGCGCAGACAAGTTATGAGAAGCTGATGACTTCGCCCAGAGACGAGATGGGAGACAGCATCGAGAAAGCATTTGCCAGTGTTGACCATATATTGAAGGATCTGGGACTGGAACTGACGGAGGAGAACCGCAGGTCAGTCAGAATCCTGGGCTATAACCAGATGGAAATGACCGTGTCCAATGTGGAAGCAGTGCGGGAGGCTGACAGACAGGTACAGGATGTGCTGGCGAAGCTGACACCGGCTGCTACATTGAAGATGATCAGGGACGGATTCAATCCTCTGGAGAAGAGCATTGAGGAACTGGAAGCATACTTCAGGCAATTGCCGCCGGAATACAAGAAAGAGGCGGAGAGCTACAGCCGCTTCCTGTACGGGCTGGAGCGGAATAATGAAATTACGCCGGAGGAGCGGGAAAGCTATATCGGCATTTACCGTCTGGTGCGCCAGATTGAGAAGGCGGAGGGAGCGGCTGTGGGCGCTCTGGTGAATTCCCAGGCCGAGCTGCATTTTTCCAACCTTCTGACCGCATTGCAGAACCGGAAGAAGACTTTGGATATCCGCGTGCCGGATGAACTGGGAAATATTCCGAAACCGACCAAAACGGAGGAGAGCATTTCAGAGCAGATATCCAGGGCATTTGTAAAAACGGTTGCCGATATAAGGGCAGCAAATGCGGCAGCAGCCCAGGCGGCAAATGAAGCAGCAGCCCAGGCTACAGATGGTGCGGCTGGCGAAGCGGCTGGAAGGAGCGGGCGGCAGCGGCCGGAAAGTGGACAGAATGTCCGGACACAAGATGGGGGACAGCCGACTGAGAAAGCGAAAGAAAATGCGGGGCAGCAGCTGGGCAGCGGACAGAATGCTCTGATTGAAAATGCAGGGCGCTCAGCCGGGTCTACCGAAGGAAATGCGCAGCAGCAGTCAGGCGGCAGGCAGAATGGCCGGACGGAAAGTGCAGAGCAGGCAGCAGCGGATCCGAAGCAGGCGGCAGAGCCAGTGACCGAACCGGTTACGGAGGCCTTTGTCAAGGCGGCAAACGATGTGCTTACGGAAGTGTCATCTGATGAAAAGACTACAAAGGAATACAATAAATCCCAGATGGAGGAGCAGAGACAGGCGGTCAGCACTGCAGACAAGGAGAGCGTTTCCATGCTGCAGAGAGGAGAAATGTCTTCCAGTGCGGACAACCTGATGGCGGCACAGGCATTGACTTACGGCACGGAGAATATTTTTGCACTCAGTGACAGAAACAGACCGGCGGCAAAGAAGGCCCCGGTGGATATTATGGCGCTGCTGGCGAGGAAAGCGAATCCCGGACTTGAGACGGAAGAACCTGAGCCTCAGGAAGAAACCGGCTCCACGGCTCTGTGGAGGAAGCTGGACAATATGGAAGAATTCGTGACGGAATACGGCGAGATGACGGAGAATTCCATGGAATCCGTGGAGGAGGCAACCTTTTCGGAGGCAGACAGCAGCATGGATGTGAAGCAGATGCAGCTGAACCATAAGCAGCTGACAGTGGCGGCAGCGCTGGCAAAGCGGGAGGAATATTATCTGCCCATGTATGTAGGGGATCGGCTGACGAGAGTTCATCTCACTCTGGACAAAGCAAGCCCGGAGAAAGGGACAGTCACTATCGGTGTGACCCTTTCCCAGGAAGAACATATGCAGGCAAGGCTTACCCTGAACAACGGAACCGTCCACGGAATGCTTTTCGGGGAAGGAAATGTGGATATAATGAAATTGCAGCAGATAGCCGATAACTTTAGAAAGGAAGCGGAAGGCAGCTGGAATGTGGGTAATATCTCCACTATTTCATCGGAAAAGCGTATGCCGGAGCTGATCAAATCAGGGAAACATACCCCTACGGAAAGCGCTGAACTTTACCGCGTGGCGAAAGTATTCCTGCAGTCTGTAGTGCAGCAGGGATAAAGCACTTGAAGAAGCGGAGGCAGAACTGCAATGAAGTGGAACTGAAATAGAAAATATTCGCATGCGGCAGTGCAGTGTGCCTGGCAGCAGAGAGGTGGAATGGCTCTGTGCCGGAGATGGTGTCTGTGCACGGACGGTACAAATGTATGCGGAACCGGAACAGGAGAACAGATATGAGAATTAATTACAATGTATCGGCAATGCTTGCGAACAACAAGCTTGCCAATAATGACAACCTGCTGTCGAAGTCACTGGAACGCCTTTCGTCAGGCCTGAAGGTGAACTCAGCCAAAGATAACCCGGCAGGGCTGGCCATGGCGAAGCGGATGAACGCTCAGCTGGAGGGGCTTTCCGTGGCGAATCAGAGTGCGGGGGACGGTGTCTCCATCATTGAGACGGCGGACGGCGCCATGTCCGAGATCAGTGAGATGCTGCAGAGGATGAATGAGCTCGCGGTCAAATCTGCCAATGGGACGAACTCTGACAGTGACAGGGCTGTCATACAGGATGAGGTGAAGCAGCTGACGGAGGAGATTACGAGAATAGCGGAGTCTACGGAGTTCAACGGGCAGAAACTGCTGAATGGGGAGTTTTCGCTGAAAGGATATGTGAACGGAAATTTGGATGTGAAGGTGAGTTCCTATTCCACGGAAGTGACGGCTGACATTTATACGATTAAGGAGTTGATTATTGAGAAAAATCCGATACCCACAGATGAGAGCGACAGATATCGTGTGCAGAGTATAGAACTGGGGGATGGCCCGTTTCCAGAGGGAGCCACCGCTACTATGAAAGATAATCTGCTGTCCATTCAGGGGGTTAATGGATTTAAGATGACTTTGGATTTGAGCAGAGCGATCACAAATAACAAGCAGGGTTTTCCTGATAAGGCTGACGAACTTAAGATCACGGAAGTCGATGGCGCTGTTAAGCCATTGGAAATCGATGCCACAGGCATTGGCCCCATGGTAATTCAGGTCGGTGCTAACGAGGGACAGACTCTGGAAATGGATATTCCGAAGATTTCTCTGAGCGAGATGGGGCTGGACAATTATTTCGTGAAAGACGGCGACGGTACGGAGAATGACGGGAAGGGTGTATGGACATTGAATGTAAGTACTGAGAAGACTGCCACGGAAGCCATAGACAGGATTGACGGAGCCATTCAGTTCGTGTCCAGCATCAGAGGGCGCCTGGGCGCTTATCAGAACAGGCTGGAGACCACGATTAACAGTCTCGATATTACTTCCGAGAATGTGACAGCGGCTTATTCCAGGATTATGGATGTGGATATGGCGGAGGAAATGACGAATTATACCACCTACCAGGTAATGACCCAGGCAGCCACTTCCATGCTGGCACAGGCGAATGAGAGACCCTCGCAGGTGCTGCAGCTGCTGCAGTAGTCCCAGGCTGCAGAGTGGTTCCACAATGGTATAAGCTCAATTGATGATAATAGCAGGGAAGTGTCTGCGGGGCAGTTTCTGAGGATTCTGATATATGAAAAAAGAAGACAAACAACAATTTACACTGCGGATCAGCCAGGCAAATCCTACGGAGCTGGTGGTGATTCTTTATGAGATGCTGCTGTGTTATCTGGAGGATGCGAAGGAGGCGCTGCAGCCCCGGGAGGGCAGTTTGGGAGATCAGGAGCGTTTTCACGGGGCTGTCAGGAATGCCAGGGGCTGCCTGAATGAACTGCTGTGTTCACTGGATCTGAAATACGAACCGGCACCCACGCTGCAGCGGCTCTATATGTTCTGTATCAGGCGTCTGGCCCGCGGGGAGCAGCGTCTGGATGCCGGGCTTCTGGACGAAATAAAACGTGTCATTGTACCGCTGTGCGATGCCTACAGGGAGCTTGCAAAACAGAACAGCACAGGACCGGTAATGAAAAATTCACAGACGGTTATCGCCGGCCTGACCTATGGACGGAATACATTAACCGAGAACCTGGCCGACCAGGGGCGAAGCCGGGGGATACTTGCTTAAAGGTCCTTCCGCAGGGAAAGCTTCTGCGGCCGCCAGATCTGTCAGATGCTTGTACCTTCTCTGGAGAGAATTAATTTCATAAATGTAGCTGTCGATCAGATCGACTTCGATGGCATTGTCGAAACCCGCATAGGCGTCATTCAAAGCCTGGCGGGTTTTTTCTATGGAATCCTGCAAGGTCAGAGGAGCACAGTCCACTCCTGTCATATCATCAGTTCCGATTTTATGTCGAAAATACATTTTCATAGAAACACTCCTTTCCCTGTATAGAAACTGTTACGTTACAAGTATAGGCATGCCGGATGAAAAATATTCCATTTCTGGAAAAAATAGATAATCAGCATACTTTCGCCTGGGCGGCATATGATTGTAACAGGAATTGCCGGACAGTGGATGCGGAGCAGCCAGGGTATTTTTATAACGCTTCGTGGGATAATGGAGTTAAGGCGAGGAGGGGCAATGGAGAAGCTTTTAAATTGTGTGATGAGAGGGATACTGGGAACGATTGCAATCTATTTTATCAATGCGGCGCTGGAAAAAATGGGGATTTCCCTCGGTGTGGGCATCAATGCGGTAACCGTTTTGACATCCGGAATCCTTGGATTTCCTGGTCTTGCAGCACTTTACGGGATCGGATTATACAAACTTTTGTAGGTTTTTGACAAAAAAGATTTTTTTGCGATTTACCTCTTGCAAATCAGGCGCACAGTGGCTATAATGCATTTACAACATAACAAATCCAGATGTTCAAAGTAATCTATTTCAGGGATTCAGGTTGTTTCGTGAGGCATACTTCGCCTCAGAGATCAGGGATTATCTGTAGGAATTGTCGGAGAATAACTGATACAACTTCTTTAGGAAGAAGCTTGGAAATATAGGAAAAGTAGGTTTAAACTCGTATCAGTTATTTGGAGACACTTCCTTAGGAAAAGGAGATGGTGTATTGGCGGCTCTGTGTGTTATTCTGGCAGCAGCCTGCGGTTATGATTACAGAGATAACAGAATTCCCAACTGTCTGGTTCTGCTGGCAGCAGTTCTGGGCATGGGATGGCAGGCGTGGGACGGGGGAGTCCTGGGTGCCCTGGCCTTCTGGGGGCAGGCGGCACTGGTTATGGCTCTGTTATATCCGTTTTTTAAGATCGGAGGCTTAGGCGCCGGGGATGTGAAGCTCCTCGGAGCAGCGGCGGGGTATCTGCCCTTCGGAAAGGTTCTTATTTTCTTATTTTGTTCTTTGCTGATTGCGGCAATGATTTCGTTTGTAAAAATGTGCAGGAAAGGTATTTTCAGACAGCGTGTGCAGTATTTGTCCCTGTATCTGAAGGATGTGATGCGGACAGGGAAATGGAAGCTGTATCAGGCAGACAGTCCGGGGACAAAGCCCGGGGGAGTACGTCTGTCCGGTCCCATACTGCTCAGCATGCTGCTGTATCTGGGAGGTGTCTATTGAAAGAGAAAAACAGAAAGGTTATGGTGCTGTGCGATACGGAGGAGGAATACGCGCAGCTGATGACCGAATTTATGAAAAAACGTAAAAATCTGCCCTGGGAACTGCGTACCTATACGAATATACAGGACATGCTTTCCATGGAAAAACAGGAGATAGAGATGCTGGTGGTATCTGAGTCGGCTTATGAGCCGGAGCTGCAGAGCCTGTGTCCCAAAAGGTTTGTCGTACTGAATGAAAGCGGTGTGATGAAATGGGAGAATCTCTTCTATGTGGATAAGTATCAGGAAGCGGAGGAAATTATAAAGCAGCTGCTGGGCATCTACACGGAAATTGCGGATATCCAGCTGCCCATGCTCAGGACGAATCACAGAACCATGTTTATCGGGAATTACTCGCCGGTGAGAAGGTGCATGCAGACCTCCTTTGCCATAACCATGAGCCTGCTGCTGGCGGAAAAGCATCCGACGCTTTACCTGAATTTTGAGCATTACGCGGGGAGTGGGGAGCTGCTGCCGGACATGCAGATGCTGGATATGGCTGACCTGCTCTATTTCCTGAATGCCCAGAAGGATAAATTCCGGCTGAGACTGCAGACAATTTTAAAGCACAGAGGAAAGCTCGCCTATATTCCGCCCATGAAATCAGGGCAGAATCTGCTGACGGTTACGGCGGCTGAGTGGATGGAGCTGCTG
>DKVC01000063.1:81152-81670 GCA_002490995.1 Lachnospiraceae bacterium UBA7188 | reverse complement strand
CCTGAGTGGATGGAGCTGCTGACAAAGATAGAAGAACTGGAAGAATATGAATATGTCATTCTGGATCTGGGGGAAAGCATGCAGGGATTGTTTGATATTCTCCGGCTGTGCAGCAGGGTATATACGCTGACAAAAGAGGACAGGATTGCCCAGGGCAAGCTGCTTCAGTATGAACAGATTCTCGCTTTGTATGAGTATGGGGATGTGCTGGGGAAGACCAGGCGGCTGTCCCTCTCCCATATCCGGAAGCTGCCGGAGGAACTGGAGCTGCTGACGAAGGGAGATCTGGCGGAGCTGGTGAAGGGGCTGATTCAGGAGATGGAAGAAGAGCGCGGAAAGGAGGAGGGATGGAATACGCAGAGTTAAAAAAGGAATTGCGCGTCAGAGTACAGGATAAACTGGATTTTGCCAGGGATTTTACGGACGCGGAAGTGGAGGATACCATTGATGAGATAATGCTGGGGCAGGAAAGCCTGATGATTTATCCTGTGGAAATGCGCAGGCGGCTGAAGAAGGAA
>DKVC01000063.1:80659-80860 GCA_002490995.1 Lachnospiraceae bacterium UBA7188 | reverse complement strand
ATGCGCAGGCGGCTGAAGAAGGAATTGTTTGATTCCCTCCGCAGGCTGGACATTCTGCAGATATTTGTGGATGACAGCTCCGTTACGGAGATCATGATCAACGGAAAGGACCATATTTTTGTGGAACAGGACGGAAGGCTGCGGGAACTGGACATGGGCTTCGAATCCACCGAGAAACTGCAGGATGTGATACAGCAGATT
>DKVC01000063.1:56483-80361 GCA_002490995.1 Lachnospiraceae bacterium UBA7188 | reverse complement strand
AGGATGTGATACAGCAGATTGTGGCTGGCTGCAACCGTGTGGTGAATGAAGCTTCGCCCATTGTGGATGCCCGGCTGCCCAACGGTTCCAGAGTGAATATTGTTATGAATCCCATTGCACTGAACGGGCCGATTGTCACAATCCGGCGTTTTCCGGACAAGCCAATCACCATGGAGCGTCTGCTTCAGATCCGATCTATCACTCACGAGGCAGCGGATTTCCTGAAGAAGCTGGTGCAGGCGAAATACAATATATTCATCAGCGGCGGAACGGGAAGCGGGAAAACCACGTTTCTGAACGTGTTGTCCCAGTATATTCCGCCGGAGGAGAGAGTGATTACCATTGAGGACAGCGCTGAACTGCAGCTGCAGGGCCTTCCCAATCTTGTGCAGCTGGAAACGCGCAACAGCAATGTGGAGGGCTGCAATGAGATAACCATCCGGGATCTGATCAAGTCATCTTTGCGGATGCGGCCGGACAGGATAGTGGTAGGCGAAGTACGCGGGGCCGAGGCCATTGACATGCTTCAGTGCATGAATACCGGACATGACGGAAGCATGTCCACAGGTCACGCGAATACCGGGCGCGACATGCTGGCCAGGCTGGAGAATATGGTGCTGATGGGGATGGACCTGCCCTTGGCGGCGATTCGGCAGCAGATTGCATCGGGTGTGGACATTCTTGTACATCTTGGAAGGCTGCGTGATAAATCCAGGAAAGTGTTGGAGATAACGGAACTGGCAGGGTGTGAAAACCAGGAAATGCTGCTGAACCCGCTGTATGTCTTTGAGGAGACAGGGGTGGATGGGGAGGGGAATGTGGTCGGCGAATTGCGGAAGAAAGGAGAGCTGATACATGGACACAAGCTTAAAACGGCAGGATTATCATAGATATGCATGGAAGAGGGGAGAGAGGGCGGGAACTGTCCTGATCTGTGCGGGCATTACAGGAATCATCGCCTATTTTTTCTACAGGAGCTTCTGGGCGCTGATACCGCTTTCCGGAATTGGAGTTCTTGCCTTTATTCAGATGGAGAGAGGGAAGGCTGAGAAAATGCGGGAGGAGTTATCCGGGCAGTTTCGGGAATGTATCCTTTCGGTGGCGACACTGCTGCAGGCGGGGTATGCGGTGGAAAATGCCTTTATGGAATGCAGGCAGGATATGGCCTTGATGTACGGAGAGGACGCGCTGATCTGCAGAGAGCTGAATTATATCAAGCGGGGACTGAAAATCAATATTGTGCTGGAGGAACTGCTGGAGGACCTGGCAGCCCGGAGCGGATGTGAGGAAATTACCCAGTTTGCCCAGATTTTCGCACTGGTGAAACGCAATGGGGGCAATATGGCAGAGGTGATCAGAAGCGCCGCCAGCCAGGTGGGTCGGCAGATAGAACTGAAGCAGGAAGTGCAGATTCTTCTGGGCGGAAAGAAGATGGAGCTTGCGATTATGAAGATGATGCCTTTTGGAATTCTGCTGTACATTGATATTGGAAACAGGGGATATTTTGATTCTCTGTATCACAATCTGACGGGGATTGCCATTATGACCGGATGCCTTGGTGTATATCTTGGCGCTTATCTGCTGGGAGAGCGTATCATGAAGGGCATTACGGCGGAAATGGTATGAGACGGGGAGGTGGAGCAGCTGTATTGGATTGCATTATTGACGGTGGTTGGTTTCGGGATATTGCTGTGCCTGGCGCGCAGGGAAAAAGTGGATACGCAGACAGGTTCTCTGCTGAAGCCATTTTACAGGATGGCAATGTATCTTTATAAGAGGATGAACGGTTTCTTTCCCGGACGCTTCTCTTCTTCCCAGGTGGAGAAAGATTTGCTTCAGCTGCATCCGGGGGAGTCCGGCGGGTATCTGAAGACAATGTATTATGTGAAAAAAGCGTCAATCTGTATGGCGGTGATCTTTGCAGGCACGCTTTTTGGAGCGGCGGCAAAATTCAGCGCGGAGAGCGGAATCGTTCTGCAGGAGGGAGGAATCATTGTCAGAGACAGCTATGATAAAGAAAGCAGGGAAATCGGCCTGGCCCTGGATTATGGGGAGAAACAGATGGATTTTAAGGTGGAAGTGGAACCGCTGATGCTGTCCGGAGAAGAGGCAGAAACGCTTTTGGATGAATTCGTGGACAGGCTGCCTCAATATATGGCAGGGAAAAATGAAAGCCTGCAAAAGGTGATATCGGACCTGAGCCTTGCGGAAAAGTATGACGGTTTTCCGGTAAGCGTAATTTGGGAAAGCAATAAGCCGGGACTTTTAAGCTCTGACGGGCAGGTGTTTTCGGTGGAAGAACCGGAAGAAGTGACGCTGACAGCATATGTGAGCTATGGGACAAGCAGCCGGGTGAAGGAATTTCAGGTCATGCTGGTGCCGCCTGAGCTGTCGGAAGAAGAGCTGGCATACAGGGAACTGGAGGAGCTGTTGACGCAGTCCCAGGGAGAAAGCGTCAGGCAGGAGGAATGGAGGCTGCCGGAAGAGTGGCGGGGGGAGAGCATCGCATGGCGCCAGGTGGTGGAAGACAACAGCCTGCTTTTATGGGCGGCAGCAATAGCAGCGTCAGTCATGGTATTTTTCTTTTTGGATAAAGACCTGCATGGTCAGCTGGTGGAGAGACAGAAGCGTCTGCACCGGGAATATGCCGAAATCGTACATAAACTGGTCCTGTATGTGGGAGCCGGAATGACAATCAGGGGAACATTCCAGAAGCTTGCCGGAGATTATGAAGCAAAGTGCCGGGAGGGAGGCAAAAGCTCGCCGGCTTATGAAGAAATATTGTATACATGCCGCGAACTGCATTCCGGTGTATCCGAAGGCCTGGCCTATGAGCATTTCGGAAGGAGGGCAGGACTGCAGGAATACATCAGGCTCAGCACCCTGCTGACCCAGAACCTGAAGCGGGGAAACAGCACACTTCTGGAACGGCTGCGGGAGGAAGCGGAAAAATCCGCGGAGGAGCGGCTGCAGCAGAGTAAAAAGCTGGGAGAGGAGGCAGGGACAAAGCTTCTGGTGCCCATGGTGCTGATGCTGGCGGTGGTCATGGCGGTTATCATGATACCTGCAATGGCGAATATGTAGGAAGATTCATCGGTACTTTGCTGAAAATGGATTGCTGCACACGGCAGCGGAAAGAGAGGAAAATATGAATTATTTAAAAGGAATGAAACAGTTTTGGACAGAAGAAGAGGGTATGGGAACTGTAGAGATCATTCTGATTATCGTGGTTCTTGTAGGACTGGTCATTATCTTTAAAGGCCAGATAACTCAGATTGTGAACAGCCTGTTTGAAAAAATCACCTCACAGTCCGGAAGTGTGTAAGAAAGTGTCTACAGATAACCGCTGCAAGTTCATAGCGAGTTTTATTGTATTTCCGGTTTTTTGCCTGAATAAGTTGCAGCGGTTATTTTCCAACAATTTCTAAGGACATGGAAAAGGAAGAATGGCTGAATATCCGCTGAAGCGGGCAGGAACGGAGAAAAGAAAATATGACTGGATGTCCGTCAGGCGGGCAGGGGGTATGAAAATGGAATACAGGGAATTTGCATATCGCAAAACATATCATCAAAGTGATGCAGAACAATTATATAATGCATATCTGACGATATATCTTACACTGTGTCTGGCAGTTATTCTGTCCCTGTGCCTGGCTCTGATAGACGGAGCGCGCAGAAACGGCGCCAGGCTGGAAGCCGAGATCGTGACGGATATCGGATTGCAGAGTATTATGGCAGAATACCATCGTGAACTGATGAAACAGTATAATCTGTTTGCGATTGACGCTTCTTACGGCACCGCTCTGTGCAGCAGGACGAATACGGAAGCTCATCTGCAAAAATATCTGACTAAAAATTTGGACTGTAATGACGTTTTCCTTTCTGACTTTCTTTACAGAGATTTTTTCAGTTTAAAACTGGATCAGGCAGAAGTAAAAAAGGTGTCTATTATGACTGACGGCGGGGGCGCTGTGTTCCGCAGGTGCGCTGTGGAAGCTGTAAAAGACGACTTGGGAATCGGACTTTTAGAGGATCTTCAGGGATGGATGCAGACAGTGGAAGTAAACGGGCTTGAGGAAGGAAAAGAAGAAAAACAGAAGAAGGAGTATGATGAACAGATTGACGGGTGGGTCTCGGAATATGATGGTATGGAGATTGAGATAGAAGAAGGCGAGTGGGAGACCGTGGAGCTGCAGAATCCGACAGATGGGCTGGAAAGGAAAAAGAGCCTCGGTATTTTGAAACTTGTTATGGAAGATGAGGCGGGTTTGTCTGGAAATGCATTGAATACGGAGAATCTGATTCGCAGCAGAATGGGCAGAGGAGAAATCAATCAGGGGAATATGGAATATACGGAGAAGGAAGGAGCAGAACAATTGCTGGAGAAGTTTGCGTTTCAGGAGTATCTGCTGCGGTATATGGGCAGGTATGGGCAGGAATACGAGGAGGATGCACTGAAATATCAGATTGAATATCTGATAGCAGAAAAAGGAAGCGATATAGAGAATCTTAGAAGTGTAGCTAACCGTCTGTGTGTGCTCCGGGAAGCGGCGAATGCCATGTATTTGATGTCAGACAGGGAAAAGAGAACAGAGATAAAAGTGGCGGCGGGACTGGTGTGCACGCTGATTATGCTGCCGGAACTGACCCCACTCTTGGAAGGCGCGATTTTGCTGGCCTGGGCATATGCAGAGAGTGTGTATGACGTCAAAACTTTGTTTTCGGGCGGAAAGGTTCCTCTTTTAAAAAGTAAGGAAAACTGGCATTACAGCCTTACGGCGGCGCTGCATGGGGATCTGAAGGATAAGACACAGGAGGGGAGCGGTTTGGGGTATCAGGACTATTTGCGGATTTTTATGATGGCTACCGATCAGGATGTTCTTACGGCGAGGGCGATGGATATGGTGGAGGCAGATATCAGGAAGACCCCGGGGAATTCTGCGTTCCGGCTGGATGGCTGTTATGAATCGCTGGAAGCATGTATTCGGATTGGCAGCGGTTACGGCTATCAGTATGAACTGATCAGACAGAAAAGTTATAACTGAAAGAAAGTGAGGTGAGCAGTGATGTCCCTTTTATGGTGCAAGTTGATCAAAAAGAAACTGTCAAAAAGAAAAAAGAAACCTTCTCCGACCTGTCAGGACAACCATTCGGATTCGGCCCGGAATCCGAAATCTTCCATGAGAGGCTATACGAATAAGCCTTCCGTCTTACATTGCTCCTTAAAGGGGACATCACTGTTTGCCTCTCTTTCAAGGTTAATGGATGCCGGAATGACAGTTGAGGCTTCCATTGTACTTCCGTTGTTTTTATTTTTTTTCCTGAATCTGGGATGTGCCATAGAAATGATTCGGCTGCATGGCAATCTGCAGCTGGCATTGTGGCAGATTGGGAATAGGCTTTCGGTATATGGCTATGCGGTGGACAGTGGGGAAGAACCGCAGAGTGAAGAAATGTTACCGAGTGACGAAGGGGGAAATGAGTGGTGGAAGGAATTGGCTGGAATTGCATTTTCCGGGACATTTGTCAAGGAGCAGATTATTCGTTCTGCCGGAATGGATTATCTGAATCAATCCCCGCTCACAAAGGGGGCAGAGGGATTGCAGTTATGGGAGAGCCGACTATTTGGTTCCGAAGATGAAATCAGTATTGTGGTTACATATTCCGTGTCACCATGGAGCAAACTTGTGGGATTTGACGGGTTTCGAATGTCAAATCAGTACTATTCGCATATCTGGAACGGATACCGGTTGACAGATAACAGTGGTACGGAAAGCGGTTCGGAAGAAGCGCAGACAGTTTATGTTACAGAGACGGGAAGAGTATATCACATTACACAGGATTGTACTCACCTGACACTTTCGACCCGCCCGATTTCAGCTGCGTCAATTGACGGGGCAAGAAACGAGAACGGAGGAAAGTATTATCCGTGTTCAAGGTGTGCAGGAGGAAATGCAACGGGAGTGTATTACATTACATCGGATGGGGACCGTTATCATTTTGACAGGGGATGTTCAGGATTGAAGAGAACCGTAAGGGCAATGCCCCTGGATGAAGCAGTGGAGTCAGGTTATACGCCGTGCAGCCGCTGCGGCAGGTAATGGGCGCAGTCGGGTTGCACTGCAAATTTAACCGGTGCGCAGTATAAAAAGCAGGAGATGAAAATGTGGTTTATGTTATTAACGATGTTCTGGCTTTTCAGTATCAGCATAATGGATATCAGGAGGTACAGGGTACCGGTCTGGATGCTTGTCCCCGGAGGAGTATTAGCTGGGATTATGTTTATATGTCAGCAGGGAACAATGGTGGATATGCTGAAGGGAGTGTTGCCGGGGCTTGTTTTTCTCATGATAGCTTTCGTCACAAAAAAGGCTGGGTATGGCGACGGGATTGTGATGATATTTTTGGGAATATTGTCAGGAAGTACTGAAAGTCTGGTGATCTTTACGCTCAGTCTGTTTTTGGCAGCGGTATTTTCTCTGATATTGTTAGGCTTAAGAAAAGCGGGAAGAAATACAAGAATTCCATTTCTCCCCTTTTTGTCAGCGGCCTGGCTGATAGTTGCAGTGATATGAAGAACTTTCATTTAAGAAACTGACTCGGAACTATCGTGTATCTGGTTTTTGTAACAGGCGGAGGAAGAAGGATGAAAAAGGAAAATGCTTATATGACAGTGGAGGCAGCAATGATATTTCCTGTTGTAACAGGAGCAATATTCTTTGTCATTTATATGCTGCTTTTTCAGTATGACAGGTGTCTCCTGGAGCAGGATACGGGGGCAATGGCTTTATGGGGGAGTCTTGTTCAGGCTCCGGATACGGAGATGCTGGAGGCTAAGGTGCAGGAGAGGGTGGCCGGGGTGTATAAAGAAAAATATATGATGTGGAGGTTTACTGCCATGGATGCATCATTGGATAAAAACAAATTTTCTGCAAAAGGTGCAGGAAGTGTTTTTTTCCCATTTGGAGGATTGAACTTCTGGGGAGGAGGAAATGTGTGGAGTGCGCAGGCTGCACATAGCTACAGCCGTCTGGCGCCGGTGACGTTTATCAGAACATGCCATAAGTTTCAAAAAGCTTTGGAAAGATGAGGTTGTATATATGTTAAATATAGAATATGTGCGGAGCTTGAACAGCAACTATGAGAGAATACAGCTGGATAAAATACCGGAGGAAAGAAAATATCAATATTGCATTCTGGGGAGGTGCCAGATTAAAGGACTGCTTCCCTGCAGTCTGCGCTATATTAACGGTGGCGCATATCTTTACTACAATATTACTTCAAAGCAAAATTTGGCGCGCCTGTTCGGAAACCGCAATATTACAAGAGAGTGGGTAAGAGATTTTATCTGGAGCCTGAAACAGGTACAGCAGGAGTTAGGGCGTTTCCTATTGGATATGAATCATATCCTGTGGCATCCGGAACAGATATTTCAGGACCTGGAGGATCATGTGTTTTTCTTTCTCTATGTTCCATACTATGAGGGTGGATCCGATTTTTTGAAATTGATGGAATTTTGGGTGGAGCATATTGATTATAATGATGAAACTCTGGTGGATTGTGTTTATCGTATGTATGAGAGACTGGAACGAAATGGAGAGGTATATCTGCATTCACAGATATTTGAAGATGCTGAATGTCTGGAAAAGGTAAAGATGCCGGATCTGGTGTGTACCGTACTGGAAGAAAAAGTTCTGGAGGAAGAAGAACCGGCAGCTATGGTTGCATCTGATGTGAATACAAGTGAATCCGGAACATCAGAAAAGCAGACAAGGGAGGGAAAAAAGGGAATATTCGGCATTCTGGAAGGAAAACGGAATCGCAACAGGAAAATTCGGGAAGAATATAAAGTGGCAATGCAGCAGTCCATGACTGGATTGTGCGTTGCAGAGGAAAACTTTTATGAAAAAAGTGCGGAAGAGAAAAAATCTTATGGAAAGACTGTTTATATTGAGGAAAGGCCGGAGCTGGAAGAAAGAACGCACAGGCTGCTTACAACAGATGGCAGGCTGCTGGCGAGTCTTGATACCCCCATTTTGTCGATAGGAAAGAAAAAAGGGGAGGTGGATCTGGTCCTGGAGGAGGCTTCTGTCAGCAGAATGCATGCCCGCATTACAAATGCCGATGGAAGATTTTATCTTGAGGATTTAAACTCGACAAATGGTACCTTTCGGAACGGTTTACAGATGCAGCCTTATGAGAAGAAAAAGCTGGAGGAAGGTGATGAAATAAAGTGCGGGAAGGCAGTATTTATTTTCCGATGAGGTGTATTTTGATTGAAAAAGCACTGGAAATATGATAGAATTGGATTCATACTTGTGAGTTTGTTTGCTTTTCGCATTTTCTGTATTACAGTATGGAGCACTCACTTGTTAATTATCTATGGATGGCAAATGCGTCAGGCCATGAGGACACATTGGGAAAAGGGCGGGAGGAATGAACTGTTGAAAACATGGAAGGCTCAGCCCATGGTGAGCGCAGTATTTGTAGCGGTTAATGTGCTGGTGTATATTCTGTGCTGTTTTACCGGGGATTTGCTTTATGACAGAGGCAGGCTGGAATTGTTTGGCGTGTTGGTTAATAAAGAATATGACAGGATATTGTGGGCAATGTTTCTACATAGCGGGATAAGCCATCTTTTCAACAACATGCTGATTCTTTTTTTTCTGGGATCAATGATTGAAAAGGAAATAGGGCATGTCAGATACGCGTTGCTGTACCTGGCGTCAGGGCTTGGAGGAAATCTGCTGTCCCTGCTTGTAAAGGCCGTAAACAGTGATATTTCTGCTTCATTAGGAGCCAGTGGGGCAATATTCGGACTGGATGGTGTACTGCTTGCCATGGTGCTGTTTTCCGGCAGAAAGATGGAGAATGTCACGCCGGCCAGAGTGTTTCTGATGATTGTATATTCATTATACAGTGGATTTACTGGCCATAATATTGATAATGCGGCCCATATCGGAGGCCTGATTACGGGTTTCATACTGACATCCGTCATCTGCTTTCTTCAGCGCAACAGGGGAAAAGGCAGTTATTAGCCCGTCTCGGAGAAGATGTCTCCATGCACAGGAACCATTTCGTGAAAAAGAGCTTGTGAGGTGTAAATTTGAATATTAATATTTACTATGGCGGAAGAGGTATTATCGATGATCCTACCTTGTTTGTCGTCAATAAAATGCAGGAAATTCTCGAAGAACTCAGAGTCAATGTGACGCGGTATAATTTGTATGAATGTAAGAATACGATACCTACACTTCCGCAGACTCTGAAAGATGCAGACGGCGTTATTCTTGCTACTACGGTGGAATGGTATGGGATAGGCGGATATATGCAGCAGTTTTTAGATGCCTGCTGGCTGTTTGGAGATAAAGAAAAGATTGCCTCAATCTATATGTGTCCGGTGGTCATGTCTACTACTTATGGGGAAAGAGAGGCAAAATTGAATCTGTCTACCGCATGGGAGATTCTTGGCGGCCTGCCCTGCAGCGGTATCTGCGGCTATATAGACAATACGGTTATGCTGGAAATGAACGAGCAGTACATTAAGATTATCGAAAAGAAAGCAGAAAATATGTATCGTTCCATCAATCAGCATATTGCCTGCTTCCCGGCCAGCAATCAGGCTGTGAAGCAGAAAATTGCCGTACCGAAGAGTACGAATCTGACGCCTCAGGAAACAGAACAGCTTTCCAGGTATGTATCAGACGATGGATATGTGCAGCGCCAGAAACAGGATATTCAGGAGTTGACCAGCCTGTTTCGCAATATGCTCATCGAGGAGGAAATGGATAACGAGGAAGAATATCTTATGCCTGTAAAAAAGGCCTTCAGGCCCAAGGCGGGCTTTCAGGCCAGCTACGCCATCGGAATCGGTGAAAAAAAGAAAAAGCTTATATTGTCTGTGGATGGAGCCAAACTGGAGTGCAGCTATGGTGCTGCAGGAAAAACAGATGTGGAAATGCAGCTTTCCAAGTCAGCAATGGAGGATATTGTAAACGGAAGAATGACGTTTCAGAGAGCATTTATGTCTGGTGTCATGAAGGCAAAAGGGGACTTTGGACTTTTGAGAATATTGGATCAGCTGTTTGTCTTTGGAGAGCAGTGATTATAGATACTGAAGTATCAGGTTGAAAGTAATTTTACAACGATGGATTAGATGCCGTTATGGCGGCCAGGAGGTAAAAGAGTGAAAAAAGAAGATTGTATTTTCTGTAAGATTGCCAATGGAGAGGTCTCTTCCAAAACATTATATGAGGACGAAGATTTTCGTGTTATCCTGGATCTTGGACCGGCTACAAAGGGGCATGCATTGATTTTGCCCAAGGAGCATGCGGCTGATCTTTTTGAGCTTTCGGAAGAGACAGCGTCTAAGGTTCTGGTGACAGCTAAGCGGGTAGCCGCACGTATGGCGGAGAAGCTCCATTGTGACGGTATGAATCTGGTGCAGAATAATGGCGAGGTGGCGGGACAGACTGTTTCCCATTTTCATCTCCATATTATTCCAAGGTATCAGGATGACGGGCAGCAAATTAACTGGGTACCGGGTAAGTGCACGCAGGAAGAGTTGGAAGCTGTAAGGAGAGAGATTGTGGGATGAGGAGAGAAAGATGAGGAGTTTGAGTGTCAGCAGGGTTGTTGAAGCAGTGAAAGAAATGTGCATTGAAGCAAATCATTTCCTGTCGAAGGACATGATGGAAGCCATGCAAAAAGCAGCGGAAGCAGAGGAGGCGCCTTTGGGAAAACAGATACTGAATCAACTGCAGGAGAATGCCAGAATAGCCGGTGAGGATATGATTCCCATATGCCAGGATACTGGTATGGCGGTGGTGTTTGCTGAGGTCGGCCAGGAGGTTCATTTCGAGGACGGTATACTGGAAGACGCCATACATGAAGGTGTTCGTCAGGGATATCAGGAAGGTTTTTTGAGAAAGTCGGTGGTAAAGGATCCGATCTACAGGCAAAATACAAAGGATAACACCCCTGCAGTTATCCATTATTCCATAGTGCCGGGGGATAAAGTGAAGATAACGGTAGCACCCAAGGGATTTGGAAGCGAGAATATGAGCAGAATATTCATGCTGAAGCCTGCAGATGGAATCGAGGGTGTAAAAAATGCAGTGGTAACGGCTGTGAAGGATGCGGGACCGAATGCCTGTCCACCCCTTGTGGTAGGTGTGGGAATCGGAGGAACTTTTGAAAAGTGTGCGTTAATGGCAAAGGAGGCTTTGACCCGGCCTGTAAACAAACGTTCTGACATTCCATATATTTGCGAACTGGAGAAGGAAATTTTAGATCGTATTAATTCTTCCGGTATTGGACCGGGAGGGCTGGGAGGTACAATCACTGCTCTGGCGGTCAATATTAATACATATCCCACTCATATTGCAGGGCTGCCGGTGGCCGTGAATATGTGCTGCCATGTGAACAGGCATGCTGCGAGAATATTATAGCAATCAGTTAATTCCGGTTCTGGTTTGTCGGGAGCAGGACGAAGAGAGAATATTGAATAAGGTAAACAGGGAGGCTTTTGAATGGACAGACATATTAAGGTGCCTTTGACGGGTGAAACAGCGTCATCACTGCGTGCCGGAGATTATGTGTATTTAACGGGGACTATTTATACGGCGAGAGATGCGGCGCATAAAAGGATGTATGAAACAATAGAAGAAAACGGGAAGCTTCCTCTGGATATGCAAAATAACGTGATTTATTATATGGGACCTTCTCCTGCCAGGGAGGGAAAGGTGATCGGCTCCGCAGGTCCTACAACGGCAAGCCGTATGGACAAATATGCTCCCGTTTTGCTGGATATGGGATTGAAGGGGATGATTGGGAAAGGGAAAAGGAGCCAGGCAGTGAAGGATGCCGTTGTAAGGAATGGAGCGGTATATTTTGCTGCGGTTGGAGGTGCGGGAGCACTGCTTTCCCGTGCCATAGTAGCATCGGAAGTAATTGCGTATGATGATCTGGGGACTGAAGCTATCAGAAAGTTGGAAATTAAAGATTTTCCTGTGATTGTGGTGATGGATTCTGTGGGTAATGATTTGTATGAGACGGCTGCCAGGGAATATTGCAGGGAAGATGGAAAGCCTGATACAGTAAAAGGTGAAAGAGGGTAATCATAATTTTTTTATACCAATACCGTCCTCTGGTGTAAAGAACTGTGGACGGTATTGGTGGAACTGTAACTATACTGATACAGTATATTCCCGCGTATCTGGCTGTTTTAAATCAGTTTTCTTGACGCAAACGCAATTTCCTGGTCCAGGCAGTCAGGAACAGGTGTGCCGTTGTTGCGCAGCCTTTGTTTCAGAACACCGAGCTTATGTATGCGTTGTCCGGAAAGGATTTTCTGGCGGCTGAGCAGTTCTGAATACATGGGATTCTGTTCCAGGGCATCGTCCATGGAAGCGGGAAAAGGACAATATGTAAACAAAATCCTGCGGGCTACTTTATTCAGCCTTGCGGAACCGCTGCCCTCATAAAGTATCCAGGTAATATAATCCCGCACAAACATTTCTCTGAAACTGTTCTTTGCCCTCGTCAGGCTGTTTTGAATTTTTTCCCTGGCATCTTTGCTCAGCTCGCTGTTTTTCTTATAGAATTGCATGTAATCAAAGTATTCGCTGGTAAGAGACGGCTCCGATACATCATTCCAACGTCCGCTCTGGATACGCTTGCACATTTCCCAACGGAATTCACCAGTCATGCGTGCCAGGACAGTATCCAGATTTTCCATATAGAACACGGGAAGAATCATGCGACTGGGGCTGTTCCGCTTTCTGCCTTCAATTTCCTGCCACAGGGAGCCTCTTATACCCGCATTGGGCAGAAGGATGATATCTGGCAGGTATTCTACATGAATGGGTTCACGGTTCATGGACTGTGATGCTTCATAATCTATGGTTTCGCGGTAAAATGCCGAAAAATCCACATTCTTCAGCACTTCCAGAGCGTTGCTGATTTTCTCGGGAGTGACAAAGGATGTGTTTAAATCCTTCAGTACATTATCGGCTGTAAATAATGGACAGAAAGTTGTTACCCGGCCAAAGGTAACTTTATTGGCACTGGGGAAAAGGTTTTGGAGCTCATAGCGCACCTTTTCCATGGCATTGTTTTCCAGGGCGGCAATTTCGGCGGCAGTGAGATTGCCCTTTCTCTTCTGCTGATGTATAAAGTCGTCAAAATCCTCGTCCAGTTCACTGCGGCTGGGACTTTTGTCCCCATTGTAAATCGACATCAGCCAATCATAAAAGGTATAGACTCCTGTCTGTCCCGGTGCATTCATATAGCAGGCCAGGCGATATAGGATTTTGCAATTGTCTTCGCCGGCAAGTTCCTCGTCCACAAAGCCAAAATAGAGGAACATGCGCACAGGGATGGGCAAATCGGGTATTGAGAGGGAACGTTCGAATACCTCTGAATAAAGGATATAGAATTCATCGGTTAACGCTCTGCGCAGTCGGGTACATTCATCATTTGTGGAGTTTTTGTCCGCAGCTGCCCTGTAGAGAGCAACATGCTCACGGAAGGATGATTCCTTATCCTTTGGCAATCCTGCATAATCCAAAATCGTTTCCAACGATCCTTCCAGATGCGTGAGGATATCTGAATCAGAGCTGTCTCCATTGCCCTGAGTCATGTCAGGACGTGCAAGTGTATCAGCTTTTTTGCGGAAGGCTTCCACACGGGACACTGCCTGGGATTCCTGGGAAACGGGATATTTTTCAGGCAAATGCAATATCTGTTCAATGCTTTCGTAAAGCTTGCCGGAATCCTGGCCTGTCTGACAGAGACGGTAGTAGAGCTTTGTCAAAGCATCAAACAGGTCGTTTCCTGAGGGGCTAAAATAGCAGCTTACTATTTGAGAACGATATTGGAGCTGGGCATCCAGTACTCTGTATGTCTTGTTAAGATCAAGAGAACCCTTTCTGAGCATTCCCAGTGACAGGCCCGGTTCCTGCAGCAGGATGTCGGAATCCGCTCCCGCATAGACATGCTGCAGTGAAAAGTAGTATTTGTTCAGCCATTCGTCGGGTGATTCCTCCAGACAGGCCTGAATCTCGTTTATTTCTGCCGGAATGCGGGATTGTATTTTATACTGCTCACACAGCCCGGCATATAATTCACAGTCTGCCTGCAATTTTCGATAGAGCTCCGAGCTTTCCACTTCCGATACGGAATTTTGCTCCATCATGGCGTTAAACTGGCGGAACAGGGACAGGATAAACAGCCTTGCAATACTGGGACGTTTCTGCAACAGGTTGTCCAGAGCATCCATGCCGGTCAGAGGATAGGGCATAAGTGTGGTATCTTCCAATGCGATATAACTCAAAAAGTGTATATCCGAGCAAATCTCACAGATACCGGCCACATCTCCTGTTCCGATTTGATAGGATCCGCCCGGGCACTGTACTTTCACGCGTCCCTGCGTAATCAGATATACTGCAGTCATCGGCTGTTCACAGCTGCAGATATTTTGGGATTTTTGGATTATTATTGCTGCCATCGTTCTCTTCCTTCCGAATCAGGGTAACTTTATAGTATCTTTCGAACAAAAATATGTATATACTTCATTGTTCCAGGAACTTTATAACAGTATAACATACATAGAAAGAAAAAGAAACCCTAATCAGCAGCTACCTAGGGCTGTTTCACGAAAGGCTTTGGATAAAGCAACAAGACAGCCATCTGAATTATTCTGGGCATTTCAGCTCAACACATACTCTTCCTATGGAAAAAAGGGCATACTTCCCCCCTGGGTGTAGCGTTTGATTTTTTCAGCCTGTTTTTAATAATGGCTGGGTATTGGCTGGAATATCATCCGAAAGCCAATCTCCAGATCGTCACAGACATCGTCAATGACGTCCGGTATGTATTCCCTTCCGGCGGAAGCCTCCATTTGGAGCAGCCTGGCTATGTTATATGCACATTTACGCAGGACAGACATCGTATTCTTCCCTTTCCTTACCAGCTCCTCCAGATGGCTCCTGCACCATCTGACGATACGGCGCAGCTTTGTCTTCCCTGCCAGGAGCCCCATGATGATGCAGGAAAGAAGAATCCAGTCCCGGCAGACACTTATATTGGGAAGATCACCCCGGAGGGGATTGAAAAGAGCGGTTCCAAAAAGGTTGCCGTAAATGACGCAGAGGTCATTGTGAAGGAAGCACAGCGCCAGGGCTGGCACTGGTGCTCAGGAAGCCCCAGGTTATTATTTATAGGTGTTTCTGCGAGGCGTACATTTTGAGCAAAAATTCAGAGATTGTCCCGGAAAGCTGACGGTTGCCAAAGAAGCTTGAAAGTTCCATGCAAATCCTGTATAGTAAGGAAAAGCAAGTGAATGGAGGAAAATTTAATGATCATCGATTTTCATACACATACATTTCCGGAAAATCTGGCCGGGCGCGCTATAGAGAAGCTGGCCAAAAGCGCCCGGGCAATGAATTATCTGGACGGCACGGCAGGCGCGCTGCGCTCTTCCATGAGAGAGGCAGGGGTGGATTATTCACTGCTTCTGCCGGTGGTGACCAGGCCGGGGCAGCAGGAGGATGTGAACCAGATTGCCGCGGAGACAAATGCCCGTGCAGCGGAGACCGGGCTGCTTTCTTTCGGCGGCATACACCCGGAAAATGAGGATTACAGGCAGATTCTGAGAAATCTGGCAGAGAACGGGGTAAAAGGCATCAAAATCCACCCCGTGTTCCAACAGGTTCCCATTGACGATATCCGTTTCCAGAGAATCATTGCCTGTGCTTCTGAAAATGACATGATCGTCATTACCCATGCAGGATATGATATCGGCTTTCCGGGTGAGGATCAGGCTTCGGTTTCCAGGATTGCCAGAATGCTGGATATCGTAAAGCCGGAGAAATTCGTGCTGGCCCATATGGGCGGATGGGAATGCTGGGAAGAGGTGGAGGAATACATCGCCGGACGGAATGTGTGGCTGGACACGGCATTTTCACTGCTGCCCGTCGAGCCGGCCCCCGGTACCCTGCGCAGCCCGGAAGAAGACCCGCCTCTGTCAAGGGAACGGTTCCTTCGGATAGTCCGCAGGATGGGGGCAGGCCGTATCCTGTTCGGCACGGACAGTCCCTGGAGCGGCCAGAGAGAGACGCTTGCGGCCATAAGGGAAAGCGGGCTGAGCCGGAGCGAACAGGAGGCTGTCCTGGGAGAGAACGCCGCCGGTCTGTTGGGGATGCGCTAGCGGGGCGGCAGAGATATATGCGATTCAATGACATATCTGATCAGGCACGCTATGATTTTCCCAAATCCTTGATTTATGCACACGGTCAAAAACATTTGCCGACCTTTATGTATAACAAAGTCACTGTAGCGACAGTGACTTTATGAGCTCCGGTGCAATGTAAGACAAAAAGGGGACAAACGAATGTAGACTCACGGCAAGTGGAATTTCAGTGAAAAATATTTCCGACAGAATACTGTAAAAAACAATACTCAGATGATATAATGTGAATAGCAAAAAAGGTAAGGGATTTAGAGGAAAATTCGCCCGGGAAATGTTCTGCGACAGCGATATTGCTGCTATTTCCGACACACTTCGTTTCGACGAGAAGGATAGTTTGATTATCAATCACATTGTACGGAATACGCCGAAGGAGGCAGTCGTATTCCTGACCGGAGTGGGAAAATGTTTCCCGATTTTGAGGAGCCATAAGATATTGGACAATCTGCACCAGGTGATGGATCATTCCCCGGTAGTGCTGTTCTATCCGGGCCGCTGCAAGGAAATGCCCTGAATATATTTCATGAGTTAAAGGATAATTACTATCGGTCGTTCCCGATTGTTGAACATTGAGAGATTGGAAGAATATATGGAAATTTTGCTCACAAATCAGAAATTATTACGGGAGGAATGAGTGTATATGATTGGTTTCAGTATTATGATGTGGTTCTGCTCTGCGATTGTTATCATTTTAAGTATTTCGTTACTAAAAGGGAATTATTCCAGCATGCATGGAAGCGTATTTGAACGTACAGAGGATAAGGAAGGGTATGCGAAAGCCGTAGGAAAACCTGCCCTGCTGGTGGGAATAGGGATTGGCATCACAGGGGTATTAGCGATTGCTATACAGGAATCGTATTCGATTATTATTTCTTTGATTTTTATGGTGTTAGTTATTTTTATCGCTGGCTTATGGTTTGTAAAGGTTCAAAAGAGATGGGGAGTTAGAGATGAAAATACAAAAGAGGTCTATATGTTTTCCCGGAGAAAATAACCTGAACATTAACCGGGTACACCTTTCCCGCCAATGGCATATAATAGAGCAAAACAACATAGGATTATAGGTTACGGATTATGTATGCTGCTCTTTTTATTTTACTTTTGATGGCCCTTCTGGGCATGCTGCTGGGTCATTTCCGCAGGAAAAAAATCATCTGCAGGATCCGGGGCATGGATAAGTGCGAAAAATGCGACCTGTTGGGAGAACTGGCGCAGCCCTTCGGTTATGTGTATCACTGCTGCTGCGGCTTCTTCTCCTCGGCTGTGGACGCGTGGCAGAAAGCCGGCGGGTATACCTGGGCATATGACCGCCTGGCGCCCCGGTTCCAGATGGTGTTCGACTTCCTTCCGGTGTATTTCAATTACCGGGGCAGGACATGGCTGATCGAATTCTGGAAAGGCCAGTACGGCATCAATGCCGGCGCAGAGATCGGCATCTATCACAGCGACAGGCTTTTGTCCGAGTCGGAATACCGGAGCGCGCATTTCAAGGCGGCAGCGGAGGAAGAAATGCTGCCCTGTACGCTGCAGCTCTGCCTGGAAAACGGCGCCTGTGTGAAGATTTCCGAGAGACACTGGTGGCTGACGGCTTTCCTGCCGGGTGTCTTTGCCAATCCATCCGGATTGTGCCTAAAGGCAGCGCTCTGCTTTAACAACAGAGAGATGCTGGAAGCCTTTTACCGGGGCCTGTGCAGGGCAGGCTATCCAAAAGAGAAAATCACGGTGCAGAACCTTTGTCTGTCCTTTATTTTCCATCAGCCAGGACCGGAGCATTACGGCATTCTGACCCGCTTCCGCCGTTGGCTGTCCCAGTGCCTGAACCGGATGTACTGCCGTCTCTTCCTGTGGGTCACAAGGCCCTTCGAGTGCACGGAAGACCGCATTCTGTTCCTTTACTACTATGTGCCGTTCTGCTTCCGGAAGCTGATGCGCCTGCGCCGTTTCCACAGAAGGTGTCACAGGAAAAACGGCTGCCGGCGTCCGAAGTGCTGCCGCAAATGCAGTCCCCGGCACAGGAAAAAGTCATGAGCACCGCCAGCCGCCTGAACCGCGCCTTTGCCCAGGCACTGGTTCTGCCCTTTCATCAGTGTTCCAGATATGTGCTGGTCAGCGACTGCCACAGGGGCGTGGGCACCTCCGCGGACAATTTCCTGAAGAACCAGCATCTGTACTATGCCGCTATGGAACATTATTACAGAAACGGATTTACGTATATCGAGCTGGGGGACGGAGAAGAACTGTGGGAGAACAGGAAGCTGCGTAATATCACGGAAATTCACGAGGATGTCTACTGCATGTTTGCCCGGTTCGAGGAAAAGGGACGGCTGCATCTGCTCTACGGCAACCACAACATTGTACGCAGAAGGAACCCGGCTTTTCTGGAAGCTGTCATACTGTACGCCGAAGCCATGCCGGAGAAATCACTGTACCTCACCCACGGCCACCAGGCAAGCTTTCTGAATTCTACATTGTGGCCTCTGGCAAGATTTCTGGTGCGGTATTTCTGGAATCCCCTGGAGAATCTGGGCTTCCTGGACCCCACCAGCGCCGCCAAGAACTATGAGGTGAAGGAAAAATGCGAGCAGAGCCTGCGCAGCTGGGCCGAGGTAAACCATCATATACTGGTCACAGGGCATACCCACCGCCCTGTGCTGCCCGAGGAACCCTCTTTCTATTATAATACGGGCAGCTGTGTCCACCCCCGCTGCATCACCTGTATCGAGATTCAGCGGGGAGAGATGACTTTGGTAAAATGGACCATGGATGCCCGGCCTGACAGTGTCCTCTATGTGGCCAGGGAAGTGATTTCAGGACCGGTGAAAATATTGAGGACGACAGAAAGATTTGTATTTAAGAGCTGATGGGGAAGGTGCAGAAAGAAACTGCTGCAAAAAAAGCAATGCGGCAGTTTCTTTCGAAAAAAAGATGACAACAGAACGGGAATATGCTATACTGTGAACCTACACAGGAGGTATAGCAGATGAATTTTCTGGAAGAACGAATTGCAAAGGACGGCATTGTCAAACCGGGAAATGTCCTGAAGGTGGACAGTTTTCTGAACCACCAGATGGATATTTCCCTGATGAATGAGATCGGCAGGGAATTTCACCGCCGGTTTGCAGACAAACATGTAACCAAAGTTCTGACCATCGAGGCATCGGGGATTGCCATCGCCTATCCCGTAGCCAACGAGTTCGGAGTGCCCATGGTTTTTGCGAAAAAGTCAAAATCCATCAATATCGAGGGCGAAATGTATGTGGCGGAGGTGGAGTCCTTCACCCACAAGAACAAGAACCAGGTAATCGTATCCAGGAAATTCCTGGGGCCGGAAGACCATGTCCTGATTATCGATGACTTTCTGGCCAACGGCTGTGCGCTCCAGGGCCTGATATCCATAGCGGAGTCCGCGGGAGCCACCATTGAGGGCCTGGGGATTGCCGTGGAAAAGGGCTTTCAGATCGGCGGCCGGGTCATCCGCAACCTGGGCTATCACCTGGAGTCTCTGGCCATCGTGGATTCCATGGATGCGGAAACGGGGACGATTCAATTCCGGCAGCAGTAAATTTCAAAAAACTACATAAGAGAGGAATCTTTCATGAAAAACACGTTACAGCTTTCAGACGCCGCCTTCCAACTGGATGGCAAAATGCCGTTGCGGCAGGCAATTCCCTTAGGATTACAGCATGTGCTTGCCATGTTCGTGGGCAATCTGACGCCTTTGCTGATCATCACCGGAGCATGCGGGATAGCAGGCGGTGAATTTGCCTCCCTGCAGTTAAGCCTCCTTCAGAACGCCATGCTGGTGGCGGGACTGGTGACTTTGGTGCAGCTTTTTGCCGTAGGCCCCATCGGCGGCAAGGTTCCCATCATCATGGGGACATCCTCCGGCTTTATCGGGGTATTCAACAGTGTCGCTTCCACCATGGGAGGCGGTGTCATTGCATACGGAGCCATCATGGGCGCTTCCATTATCGGGGGATTGTTTGAAACCGTTCTGGGATTTTTCCTGAAGCCCCTGCGTCGGTTCTTTCCTGCCGTAGTTACGGGAACCGTAGTGATGTCTATCGGTTTAAGCCTGATTTCCGTGGGCATCAATTCTTTCGGAGGCGGCAACAATGCGGTTGATTTCGGTTCCGTGGAAAATTTATGCCTGGCGCTTTTTGTGCTGGTTATGATTCTGGTTTTCAAGCATGGGACAAAGGGGGTTCTCAGTTCTTCCTCCATTTTGCTGGGCATTGTCTGCGGCTACATTGCAGCCATGCTTATGGGATTGGTGCTGCCTGCCACAGGCGTCACTCCGGAGGGTGTGGAATATACCAAAGCCTGGGTTTTGAACTGGCAGAAGGTTGCGGATGCGGCGTGGTTTGAGATTCCGAAGCTGATGCCTGTGAAGCCGGTATTTGACATGCGGGCCATTGTCCCCGTGTTGATTATGTTCATTGTTACCGCAGTGGAAACAGTGGGGGATATCTCCGGCGTCATGGAGGGCGGCCTGGGACGGGAGGCCACGGATAAAGAGCTGTCGGGAGGCGTTGCCTGCGACGGCCTGGGTTCCAGCTTTGCGGCGCTGTTTGGAGTGCTGCCCAATACTTCCTTCAGCCAGAATGTGGGACTGGTTGCCATGACCAGAGTAGTCAACCGTTTTGCTTTGGCAACAGGCGCCATTTTCCTGATTTTATGCGGTTTATGCCCGAAACTGGGCGCGCTGGTTTCCATTATGCCTCAGTCCGTTTTGGGCGGCGCTGCTGTCATGATGTTTTCCTCCATCGTTATCAGCGGAATTCAGCTGATTACCAAGGAGCCTTTAAGCCCCAGGAATCTTTCCATTGTGGCGGTTGCCCTGGGCGTGGGCTATGGCATGGGAGCCAACGCCGGAATTCTGGCTCATACGCCCCAGGCCGTTCAGCTGATCTTCGGCGGCTCCGGCATCGTTCCCGCAGCCGTGGCAGCCATTCTGTTAAATATTTTGCTGCCGAAGGATAAAGCGGGAAAATAGGAATTCCAGATCCTGGCGGCTGTCAACATCCAGCAGTTCATACCGATCCCGGACAGGTACCCTGCGTATCCGTCCGGGATATTTTTTCAGCAGAAAGCTTCCGCCGCAGTCCCGGGGAAGTGCCAGCAGTTCCGGAAAGCTCCATTTGGGGAACAGCACAGGCGCCCCTTCCGTATCTTCCCAGACAGGCCGCCAGATTGCATTCCTGTCATTCACGGCGTTTAATGCCAGGGCGGCTACGGTGTCCCGGCGCAGCAGGGGCTGGTCTCCCGGGCAGAACAGGCAGCCTTCCGTTTCCCCGGAAACAGCCTGAAGCCCCAGGCGGATAGTATCGCTGCGGTAAGGCAGGTCATGAAGGAGGACATCTACACCCTGGAGGCGGCAAAGTTTTTCCACCTCTTTGTGGCGGGTGACTACGATACGCCTGTCAAAGATGCCTTCCGTGGCATCCAGGACCCATTGGATCAAAGGCTTCCCGTGAAAGTCGGCCATCAGCTTGTTGCCGCCGAAGCGCTTTCCCAATCCGGAGGCCATGATGACGCAGCCCAACTGATCAAAGGGCTGGTGGCTTTTATGGCTGCTCCGGAAAGAATTCCGGATACAGTCCGAGGTTGGCCTGAACGCAGGCGTCACGGTATCCTTCATATCGCTTCAGCCACTCCTTTCCTTCCGCGGTGAGGCTGCTGCCGCCTCCGTCCCTGCCTCCGGTAACCCGTATGGTCAGCGGGAAACCCAGGGCATATTCCGCATTTTTCAGTATTTTCAGGGCCTTGGTGTATGCCATGCCCATGGAAGCGGCGGCAGCACGCAAAGAGCCGGTCTCTTCCACGGCATGCAGCAGGCGGCAGGGCCCTTCCCCGAAAAACTTCTGCCCGGCGTCGTCCACCAGGGTGATTCTTGTCACGGCATTCATACAATTCCTCCCTGTATCTTTGTTATGGAAACAGTGAACCTGCCATTATCTGGCAAAACTTGGCATTTGATTTCTCATTACGGCCTGGAAGGGAATGGCAGGTGAGGCATCCTAAAGCATCTGCAAAGCGGCTTCCTCACACTCATACGCCTTTTTGAGCAGTTCGGAAACAGCTTCGCGGTTTTTCGCACTGCTCATATCGGCTGTCTTCTTGAGCTCGAAACTTTTTTGCCAAGATTCGTAAACTGTTTTATATAGTCCTGCAAGCCCCGCCTTGCCGTATTTTTCAAAGAATTTCCATGCGTACCATTTGAGCGCACCGAAAGTGCCGAGGGCGTATTCCATGTTCCAGCTTGCCGCAAGCTCCGGGTCTTCTCTGTCAAGTATCTCTATCATGCATTTATACGCCCTAAGCCCCTGTGCGTTTTCGCAGGGTTCCTCGCCGCCCAGGTGAGTTCTGGCAAGGGCTTTTGTGTCGGCTATTATGTCCGCCTGTGCTTTGTCGGTTCTGCCCGTTATGATGACCACGTTGAGCATCGGCATCTCGCGGTTTCCAAGCCTGCTGTAGTCCATTTCATCGGTGGCGCCGTTGATGCACAGCGTGGCAAACCTCTCTGTCTCATCGTCGTAACCTGTGATAAGCCCCCATTCCAGAACGCCGATATCCCAGGCCACCACGGGAATGCCCCGGTCAATGCTTTCCTTTATCTTCGGCAGCGCATCGTTTCTCGCATCGTTCAGCACATTTTCCGGCTGCCAGCAGCAGTTCATATGCGTTACCGTCAGGCCGCCGTTTTGGATCCATTCCGGCTGTCTGCCGAAATCCCATATGCTGGTCTCGCTGGGGCAGAGGTCTGCGGCGATCCACATGCGGAAAGCAAAGCCGCTGGAAGCGACGATATCCTCCGCCAGATCCGAATACGGGCTGTTTCTCACCGCGCAGCTGAGAGCTTTCGCAAAGGAAAAAAGGTACCCCGTGCTGTCAAAGGTTCCATCCCATGTAATATCCAGTTTTTTCATATCCATCCTCCTAAAAAATGTGGCTTAATCCTTTATAATCGAAGCTTATGGGCTTGATTCCGTTGGTAAAGCGGATGAAATAGGTTCTTGTCTTCTCGTCCACCTCTTCGATGATGCCTTCGCCGAAGACCTTGTGGCGAAGCTGGTCGCCCTTTTTGTATACCCTGTTGTTGCCGCCGTCAAACTCCTTTGACTGTACTGCGGTCTGATGCCTTATCTCCTGCGGAACCTCACCCACCATATGCAGCAGGGCCGGATCGATGTCAAAAAGAAAACGGGACGGCACTTTGCTGTAGCCCTTGACGCCGAAGCCCTCGCTTTCGGTGAGATATAGATTTTTCTTAGCCCGGGTGATCCCCACAAAGCAGAGCCGCCGCTCTTCCTCCAAAGCGTCTTTTTTTCGCTCCTCAAGGCTTCTTGCCGACGGGAATATCCCCTCGGTCAGGCCCACCAAAAACACCGTTTCAAATTCCAGCCCTTTTGAGGTGTGGAGCGTCATTATCTTCACACAGTCGCTCTTGTCTGGCGCGTCGCTGTCGCGCAGCAGAGTGACGGTCTGCAGAAAGGTCGCAAGCGACAGATGCTCGCCGAATTCAGTTTCCTGTGTCACGATGCCCCGAAGCAGCTCCGATATATTGTCGAGCCTTTCGATGTCCCCGCTCTCCCGGATATAAAGCTCATAGCCCGTGTCTTTGATGAT
>DKVC01000063.1:50109-56132 GCA_002490995.1 Lachnospiraceae bacterium UBA7188 | reverse complement strand
TCCCCCGCCTTGCAGCCCTTGAAGCTGTCGTACAGATAGCAGACCGAAAGAGCCTTATACAGGGAGACCTGATTTTTTTCCGCATAATTTTTCAGCACATCCAGCTTGATTTTCCCTATTTTGCGCCTGGGCACATTTATGATGCGGAGAAAGGAGAGGTCGTCGTCCGGATTGTTCACAAGCCGCATATACGACAGAACGTCCTTTATCTCGGCGCGCTCGTAAAATCCGATGCCGCCGTACACCACATAAGGGATATTTGCCGTCAGGAAGCCCTGCTCCACAAAGCGCGAGACATAATTGGAGCGGTACAGCACCGCGAAATCCGAATATTTCCCGCCGTCTTTCACATGGGCCGTGATTTTGTCGGTTATATATTTTATCTCCTCTTTATCGTTTTTTCCGTGAAAGTACTCTACCGTCTGCCCGCCCTGCTTTTGGGTAAACAGTTCTTTCTTGACGCGGTTGCTGTTCTTTTCGATAAGCGAGTTGGCAACCGCCAGGATCGGCCTGGTGCTGCGGTAATTTTCGCTCATGATGATGTCGTGGCATCGAAAGCCGTATTGGTTCTCAAAGCATCTGTTGTTCAGCCATCCCTCAAAGTCCACCAGCACGTCCATATTAGCGCCGCGCCATTCGTATATGTTCTGATCCGGATCCCCTACCACGAAGAGATTCTGGTTGCCCTCGGAAAGGCGGCGTATCAGCTTGAACTCTTTCGCCGTGATGTCCTGGAACTCATCCACCATGATATAATGCAGGCGGTTCTGCCATTTCTTCAGGATGTCGGGGTAAGCCCGGAACAGATAGATGGTGAAATTTATCAGGTCGAAGAAGTCCAGTCCGAAGTACTTGCGCTGCTTTTTTATGTAGCGGAACATGATTTCATCCGTTTTTTTCCCGGAGACGAGGGTGGAATAATCGAAATTGGGGTCAGAGAGATATTCCACGTAGGTGATCCGGTTCTTATAATACCGTATCTGGTCTATCATGAACTTGAAACTGGCGGTGTCCATTTTTATGTCCATCTCGTCGTAGACTTCTTCCAGTATCTTCTTCTGGTCTATGTTATCCAGGACAATGAAGTTCTCGGGGTAGAACAGCTTTGAGATATCCTCCCGCAGAACCCTTGTGCAAAAGGCGTGGAGCGTCGCCACGAAGGAGGTGTCGAACTCCTCGCCCAGCATGGCCTTGATGCGCTTCTTCATTTCATTGGCGGCTTTGTTGGTAAAAGTAATGCAGAGAATATTCGACGGGGAAATGCCCAGCTCGGATACGATATATGCGTAGCGGTGGGTCAGGGCTTTGGTCTTGCCTACGCCCGCCCCCGCGATGACGCGGACGTACCCCTCTGTCTTTGTCACCGCTTCTCTCTGTGCGGGATTCAGGCCGTATAAGATATCTGTCACTGATGCTCACCTCTCTCTCACGGGAATATAAATGTCCTCTGAATAGACGCGGCTGGATTCCACATAGCATTCGAACTGATAGCCGCCGGTAAATGTATAGTCGCTGCGGGGGAGCCATTCTCTGAAAATGTAATCCCATGTCCTGTGTATCGTGTTCACGAAATCGCAGTGCCTTGCCGGAGGGGTGGAAAACCGGGCGTATAAGCCTCCCTGTATCTCCAGAGTATCAGTGCATTGGAGATTGCCCGCCGCTTCGTCCTTTTTGATTCCCACGTAATAATCCAGCCGTTCCGTTTCATTGTTCCATATGCATACGCCGTAGTCACAGACCTCACGACCGCCTGAGAGGATTTTGGAATAGCCTTTGGCGTTGTACTTATTCCAGAAGTTTGGCGCGTATGCTTCATCACTTTTATAGACGATAAGCTTGAAATCCGCCAGCGTCAGAAATTCCGGTCTCACCGAAAAACCGGTGTCTTCGAAGGCAATCTTGTCATAGAGTTTCAGGCTGTTCTTCGCAAGCCTGTATTCGGAGGGCAGTATGTGGTGCTCCGCCTTGAAAGCCCTGCTGAAATTTTCTTTGGAGTTAAAGCCATATCGGAAAGCCAATTCGGATATGTAGGCATCGTTTTCCGCTATCTGTTTGGCGATTTCCGAAATGCGGCGCTTGCGGATGTAATCGGCGGGAGTGATGCCGGTCACATATTTGAACAGGCGCAGAAAATGATACTGGGAATAGCCGCAGCTCTTCGCACAGGAAGCTAAATCTATATCATTTTGCAGATTGTCCTCGATGTAATCGATGGCCTTTTTCATATGCACCAGATAGTCCATGTTCCCTCTTGCTCCAAAACGCATAACGCACTGTTTATCCCTGCGTCCAAAACATTTGCCAACGTAAATGTAAAACGAGTGAGCGCTTCTGTAGAGCCGGCACAAAAAGCGGCATATGAAAACGCCCGCGAATATATGTTTAACCATAAGATCGGCAAGCTCATGGTTCTTTTCCCATCCGGCCATGCTATGCCATGAATAATGTCATTTTACCATAAAACAGGATCATTTGATTGATATATTTTGCTATTTATACTGTATTTGTTGTGGCATCTATTCGTTTTTTCAGTATATCGTATCCTGAGAAAGTCTTCAAGAATAAAATAGAAAAACTTCAAGTTTGGACTTCATGGAAGAATATTTGCGCGGATTGGAGCAGAAGCTTCCTTCAGCATTACGAGATGCTTTCTGCCGCTGCGGTCTGTACAGGAAGCCAGGCTGATTTCCCCGTATATGTGGGAAAGCAGTTCTTCCATCCGGTGAGGGGGATCCGTTTTGGGGCAGAGGCTTCCCAGAATCCTGCCCTCCGACAGCAGAAGCAGCCTGTGGCAGTAATTCAGCGCCAGAAAAGGGTCATGGAGGCTTACAACGGCGGCTCTGGGGGCCTGGGTGAGCCAATCCTGCAGCAGTTCCAGCATCCGGTAACGGAAGCGGAAATCCAGGGCGCTTTCCGGTTCGTCCAGAAAAAGAAGCCTGCTTCCGGTACAGAGGGTTCTGGCCAGGATACACAGCTGCTTCTGCCCTTCGCTGAGGGTCTGGTAATTAAGTGCTTCTTTTCCGGCCAGTCCCACCAGACCCAGGGCACGGGCTGCCTGTGTTTTCATGGCCTGAGTGGGACGTTCCAACAGTTTCAGATGAGGATTGAAACCCATGAGAACCACATCCAGAGCGGAAATGTCCAGGGAGATTCCGCTTCTCTGGGGGATATAGCCGCAGAGTTTTGCCATCTGTCCCGGTTTCAGCTTCTCCAGGACATTTTCTTCCAGGATACAGCTGCCTTTATGGGGAAGAAGATTGCAGAGAGCTTTCAGCAGGGTGGTCTTGCCGCTGCCGTTGGCGCCTAAGATACCCAGGAGGCATCCACTGTCCAGGGAGAAGGAGATATCCTCCAGGACAGGTTTGCCGCCGTATCCGGCCGAGAGATTGCTAACCGTAAAAAAATGCATGTTTTTTACCTCTTTGCCCGATTGCAGGGAAATGTTTTTGCACAGTCCCTAAGGAAGTGTTAACTTTTGAGTCTTCAGCTGGTTATCAGCACGGGATTCAGCTTTTGGCGCATTGCGGTTAAAAGTTATTTCTGCACAGTTCCTAAGAAGAACGCCTGCCGATAAGGCTGATCAGGAACGGCGCTCCCAGCAGGCTGGTGAAAATGCTCACCGGAAGCTCCACGGCGGAGACGCTGCGTGCCAGAATATCTGCGCCCAGAAGCAGGACTCCTCCCAGCAGCCCTGCCAGCGCCATGGTTCCCGGACGGTTGTCTTTTGTCAGAAGCCTTGCGCCGTGGGGAGCCAGAAGGCCCACAAAGCTGATCAGTCCGGTGAGGCTGACCACGGAGGAGACGGTCAGGGTGGCGGTGAGCAGCACCAGGAGCCGGATTTTTCCCACGCTGACGCCCAGCATCCTGGCCTCCCCTTCTTCCCCGGACAGAAGGATGATCTGGCGGTGGAGCAGAAAGAGACCGATGAGGCACAGGAGGCACAGCAGCAGGTTGCCCCCCAGAGAATGGATGCTGACTCCGTTCAGGCTGCCCATAATCCAGTATTCTATGGAAGCCAGTTCCCGTTCCGGGTCGGCGGTGAGCTTCAGGCACATCAGCACTGTCTGGGCCAGGGCGTGAACCGCAATCCCGGCCAGGACTATGGAACTGTTCCTGCCGGTTTTATCCAGGGCGGAGAGGGTCAGTACCACCGCAACCGCGCCCAGCGCCCCCAGGAAGGCAGAGACGGTTACGGCAGCAGCCCCGGAGAAAAACAGGATGCCTGCCGCCGCCCCCGCGCTGGCTCCTGAGGAAACGCCGATGATATCCGGGGAAGCCAGGGGATTGCGGAACACGGTCTGATAGACAAAGCCCGACACGCCCAGGGCAAAGCCTCCCATAGCGCCCACAAGAGTCCGGCTGGCCCGGAGGTTCAGGAAAACCCGGCGGTGCAGCTCATTTCCGCCCAGGAGCTCCTCCAGGCGCAGGGGGTATTTTCCCGTGAACAGGCTGAGGAGAATCAGGGCGGCCAGCAAACCGCTGCACAGTGCGCATAATAATTTATACCGCATGTCGGATAGATTGGCGGGCATATGCTATAACGAAAGGATACCGGCCGGATTCCAGGCCTGGACGGAGCGGCAAATTCCGGCTGCTTTGAGCATGGCTTTCGCTGTAGGAGAAGCCGTAGAATGTCTCATAAAATTCTTCGATAATCGATGCACTGTCGCTTTCCGGGCACAGATCCGGATGAAGGATGCTGCTGAGCCACACGATGCCTAAAATACCTCCGGGTACGGGGCTGTCCCAGGCTTCGGCATTGCCGGGCATCTGATAGACATTGCCGGATGTTACTGCGGCGCAGTCCTTCAGATTGGGATCGGCGAGCACATCCTCCACGGTGTAATCGGCGTCGGAGGCCAGGATAATGTATTCCGGATTCCAGTGCAGCAGCTGTTCATAGTCGATTTCCGCCCAGTAAGTATCTTCGATTTCCGCGGCGGCATTGATTCCACCTGCCCTGCTGATCAGGTCGGACTGGTACATGGCGCTGCCGGCGGTGGACAGCAGACTGGAATTTCCCGCCAGGTAGACATTAGGGGTTTCCGCCCCGGACAGGAGACCTTCCAGGCGTTCTTCCTGGGCGTCAGTAAAGTCTAACAGAGCCTGAGACCGGGATTCCGTGCCGGTGGCTTTCCCGATGATCTGAATCGTTTCGGTGAGCAGTTCCTGATTCTCCGGGTTTACCAGGAGTACGGGAAAGCCCAGTTCTTCCAGGGTTCCGGCGGCTTCTTTCAGCTTAATGGGCAGGATCACCAGGTCGGGTTCCAGGGCGGCGCAGCCCTCCAGGTCAAATTCCTTTGCGGAGCCTACATTGGGCAGTTCCAGGAGGGCAGGGGCGCTGAGGCTGTAAATGGGACGGGAGCCGGCCTTGGCTTCGATGCCCACCAGTTTTTCCGCCAGACCCAGGGCAATCAGGAGGCTGGTGGAGATATAGTAACCGCTGACCAGACGTTCGGGTGCCTCTGCAATGGTCACTTCCCGGCCCGCCTGATCCGTTACGGTGACGGGGTAATGGGCGTCATTTTCCCCGGAATCACCGGAGGAAGAAGCGCCTGTATCCGAGGAAGCGCCACCTTCAGTTTTACCGCAGGCTCCGGCGGACAGTAACATAGCCATGACAAGCAGCAGAGACAGCAGTTTTGTAGCACCAAATCTTTTTTTCATAAAAATCTCCTTATCGTTGTAGTTTGAAAAATATAACGCAGTTATTATAGCAACTTATCTTTTCAAAAGCAAGGGGCTGCCGGGAAATAACTGCATTTCCACAATATGTATTGTGATATGTCAGAAATCACAACTAAATATTGTGAACAAATGCCATTTCCAGACAGCCCCGGTACAGATATATCCGCAGGTATACTGCAGATGTATCCATAACAGATTGCTCATAAAAGCCCGGCCAGTGTCTCTAGCAGCTTCTGTATCTCAATGGGCTTGGCCAGATGGGCATCCATTCCGGCGGCATAGGCATTTTTCTTATCTTCCTCAAAAGTATTTGCCGTCATTGCAACAATCGGTAT
>DKVC01000063.1:48741-49834 GCA_002490995.1 Lachnospiraceae bacterium UBA7188 | reverse complement strand
TGCCGTCATTGCAACAATCGGTATGCCTGCCTTTGCCAGGTTATCCAGACTGCGGATGGCCCGGGCAGCCTGATATCCGTTCATATTCGGCATTTGGATGTCCATGAGCACGATATCATAATACTTTGCGTCAGCCTTTTCTATCATGTCCACACAGACAGCCCCGTCCTTTGCCCATTCAACCTGGAAGCCCATTTCGCGCAATATTTCCGATGCAATCTCCGCATTCAAGTCATTATCTTCGGCAAGCAAAATCCTTTTTCCGGAAAAACCGTCAGCTGTTTCATGCTCCGGTTGGCAGCCGGGACAATCCGGTTCCGATGCGATCCGGTGAGCGGTGATAACCGTAAATTTTGTGCCTTTTCCGACTTCGCTTTCCACTTCTATGGTACCGCCCATAAGCTCCGTAAGCTTCTTTGCGATGGACATTCCCAGTCCGGTACCGGCGATTTTGCTTTGGGTAGTATTGTGCTCTCTTGAGAAATCATCAAAAAGCAGGGGAATAAACTCTGAGGATATGCCCACGCCGCTGTCTGCAATCTCTGTTTTGAAATATGCGTACCCGTCTTTATCGGATGGAAGCTCCGTCAGATGGATTGATACGTTCCTGCCACCTGGCGTATATTTATATGCGTTATTCAGAACATTGAAGCAGATCTCGCGGAATTTTGCCGTATCGCACCATACAAGCGGATGCTGCAGGACTGTGCTTTTTTCGAAGTGAATATTTTTTGCCTGCATATCGGTAACAAAAAGGGAATACATGGAATGGCACATCTGTTCCATGTCGCATACGGTTTCATTCAGTATGGTTTTTCCGCTTTCAATTTTTGACATTTCCAGCACATTATTGATAATGGAAATAAGAATTTCACTGGCATCGCTGATTTTGCGGATATAATCCCTGCGGCTTTCGGCGTCCTCCTGCTGTTTATCCAGCAGACGCAGGAACCCGGTTATGGCGTTCATCGGAGTCCGGATGTCGTGGCTCATGTTGAACAGAAAATCCGTCTTTGCCCGGTTGGCTTCCTCGGCTTTCACAAGAGCCTTCTGGGCTTCCGCTTTTGCCTTATTTATACTGCACACCGGTTAA
>DKVC01000063.1:25085-48453 GCA_002490995.1 Lachnospiraceae bacterium UBA7188 | reverse complement strand
CCGGTTAAATTTGCAGTGCAACCCGACTGCAGACCGCCAGCCAAGTACTTTCCAGGGAACACCACTGTAAAGCCTGGCGGTCTGCAGTATAAAATAGAATAGGTCAGCAGCAGAAGTACGGCCAGAATAAAAACCAGAAAGACTGCCAGTACAATGCCGAGCCGGTTTGCCTTTGAGATCATCATCTCATTGACTTCTTCCGGGAAAATCTGAATAATGTACCAGTCATTATTCTCAAGCCCCATGATGCAGGCGCCGGTTTCATTGTCCTTTAACGGAAGGATTGCCGTCCTGTCTTTGTAGATGAGGCTGGCGGTGTCTGTGTCCCTTGAAATCCGCGGGCCGAGCACCGCTTCGATTGAAATCTCTGCCGTGGTATCGATGTCCCGGTTGCTTGAAATGATCAGGCCGTCCCGGTTGCACAGATAAGCCTCCGCGGTATAGCCAAATACATCCATTGTCAGGAGATTGACCAGCTGGCTTGTCTCCTGATAGGCTCCGATCAGCGATCCGATTATTTCGCCCTGGTAATATACGGGAGAATAGAACGCCAAAAGTGTCTCGTTGGTTGCGCGGGAATTGAAGATCAGTTCCACCCCTGCATTCCCCTCCATTGCATCCAAATAATACCGCCGGTCATCCGCATCTGAAATGCCGCCGGTTATATTGTGGTTTTTCCCTTCTTTATCCGTAAATTCAATAAAATCGAACACGGATTCATTTAATATGTACTGGAAAGCGGCGATATCGACTTCCGGGGAGGGAAGTATCTCGCCGATCAGATTGCCCAGTACCTGAATGTTCGTTAAACCGTGCATAAGGGAATCGTCTACAAGTAAAGCCATTTGGCTTGTATTATCGAGCAGATATTCTTTATTATTGTCTGTTATGTTCTCCCGGTTCTTCAGCGTAAAGACAACAATTGACAAGATTGCCAATACGGCAGTGACAACTGTGAGAACCGGCAGGATGTACTTCTTTTCTTTTTTCATTGCTGCCCGCCTCCCTTGCTTTTTATTCTCGTGAGCGCATTCCTTTGCCGTTCTTTTGTCCTGCGCCACAGCAGCGCTCATAAAATCACGGTAGCACCAGTGACTTTGTCATACCTTTCCTAACAATTTATTCCATTTTATCACATCATGGCACATTCGTGTACAAAAAATTAAAATATGTGTATTAGGATATGTATCAGGAAAGCAAAAGGGAGATTCTGAAAAAATAGAGTGTTCTTTCGGAGCGTAATATGATAAGATGTAGACAGGGCAGAAACAGTCTGACAAGAAAAGGAGTATCTGCAGTGATAAGTATACAAAAGTATGTCAGGGCTAAGAGCCTTGAAGAAGCATATCAGCTGAATCAGAGCAGGGCAAACCGTGTGATCGGCGGGATGCTGTGGATAAAAACGGGAAACGGAAGCGTAAATACGGCTATCGACCTGTGCGATCTGGGGCTGGACGGGATTGAAGAGACACAGGAAGCGTTTCTGATCGGCGCCATGACAAGCCTGCGCCGGATGGAGCTCCACCAGGGGCTTAACACCTACACCCAGGGGGCAGCCGGGGCGGCAGTGCGGGATATCATAGGGGTTCAGTTCCGGAATCTGGCCACTGTGGGAGGCAGTATCTGGGGGCGTTTCGGCTTTTCCGATGTGCTGACCTTTTTTCTCTCCCTGGAGACTTTTGTGGAATTGTATCAGGGAGGGATTGTTCCACTGGAGCAGTTTGCCGCTTTGGGATATGACAGAGATATTCTGGTGCGCCTCATTGTGAAGAAGAAACCCGGAGTGTTCGCCTACAGGGCTTTTCGGAATCAGCGGACGGATCTTCCGGTGCTCACCTGCGCCCTGTCCCGGATGGAGGGGGAGTACCGCGCCGTGATTGGGGCGCGCCCCGGCAGGGCCATTGTGGTCAGGGATGAGGAAGGGCTGCTGTCCGGCGGACAAACGGAGGGAAGGTACAATGCATTTTCAGCTTATGTAGCCAGAGTAGTTCCCATGGGAAGCAATACCCGGGGAAGCGCCGCCTACCGCACGCATCTGGCCAGGGTGCTGACAGAGCGGAATCTCATGCAGATCATGGAGTCGGGAGGAAAGTAAGATGGAGATTAAGATAAAGCTGAACGGAAAAGATGTATCCGCTTCCATTGAGGCGGATCTGCTGCTCATCGATTTCCTGCGGGAGCATGGCTGCTACAGTGTCAAGCGGGGGTGTGAAACTTCCGGCTGCGGCCTGTGCACCGTGCTGATGGACGAAAAACCCGTGCTTTCCTGTTCCGTTTTGACGGCACGGGCGGACGGGCATGAGATTTGGACTTTGGAGGGGCTTCAGGAGGAGGCGCAGGAATTTGCAGGCTTCATCGCCGACCAGGGGGCTGACCAGTGCGGGTTCTGCAATCCGGGATTTGTGATGAATACCATTGCCCTGCTTCGGGAGAACCCCAATCCCACAGACGATGAAATCCGGGCTTACCTGGCCGGGAACCTGTGCCGATGTTCCGGCTATGAGGGACAGCTGAGGGGTATCCGCAATTATCTGGACAGCCGCGGAGAGAAAGGGAATGGACACACATGCGTTTTATGAATGTCCGTGATATAAAAAGCGTCGTATTGGTTCTGCAAAGGATTGGATAAGGGGGAAATTTCATGCTGTTTGGCGGTCAGGAAGAATTGAAGAAGCGTACGGCGGAGAGAGTGAAACAGTATATCTCTCATTTAAATGAATATAAACGCCCCACCTATAATGAGACTGAGGTAAGGGTTGATTTTGTCAATCCCTTTTTTAAGTCACTTGGATGGGACGTTGATAATGAAGCAGGACTTCCCCAGCATTTGCGGGAAGTAACTCATGAGGCAACTGTACTTGTTGATGAAGGCGGTGAAAGAAGAAGTAAAAAACCGGACTATTCATTTCGGATTGGAACGGAGATTTTGTTTTATCTTGAAACAAAGAAGCCATATGTAGATATCACCACAGACAATGCGCCTGCTTTCCAGTTAAGGCGATACGGGTGGAGCGGTAATCTGAAGATTTCTGTTCTGACGAATTATAATGATCTGTATATTTACGATTGTACAGTGAGACCGGTGGAGGATGATGATATTGGTGTTGCCCTGATAGCACATTATACATATGAAGAGTATGTGGAAAAGTTTGATGAAATTTACGGACTCCTGTCGAAAGAAGCTGTGCTGTCGGGAAATTTCGCATCGAATTTTGATAACATCCGGGGAGCATTCCGCAGAGAACCATTTGATGAGTATTTCCTAAAACAGATTAGGAGCTGGCGCCTTATACTGGGCGAAGATATTGCAGGGAATAATCCCGGATTGGATTCTGATACTTTAAATATCAGTGTGCAGAGGATATTAAACAGAATTATTTTTCTGCGTATTTGTGAAGATCGCAGTTTTGAAGAGTATGAGTTGCTGAAGGGCATCAAAAATTACGATGAATTGAAGGAATTATTCCTTGCGGCCGATAAAAAATACGATTCCGGTCTTTTTGAAATGTTGGAGGAGGATAAATTTTGTCTCTCAGATGAGGTTCTCATTGATATTTTTATCAGTTTATATTACCCGAATAATTCCTATGAATTTGATGTGGTGGATCCATATATAATCGGTCAGATATATGAACTGTTCCTTGATGAAAAGCTTGAGATAGACAGATACGGCCATGTCTCTCAGGAGAATAAACCAGAGGCAGTTGATTCACAGGGAGCGGTAAATACACCGAAAAATGTCACTGATATAATAATTGAACAGACACTTTCGGATATATTTGCAGGGAAGACAGTAGATGAAGTGCTTGAGCTTCGGGTGGCGGATATTTGTTGTGGCTCCGGAAATTTTCTCTTGTCCGCATATGAATTTGCTGTCAATTATTGCCTGGACTGGTATATGAACAATGATAAAGCCAGTGCAATCCGGCTCGGGCTTATCAGCAGCGTGCCGGGAAGTGATGTGTGCAGGCTGTCATATGAAATCAAACGCGAAATTCTTGTAAATACAATCTGGGGTGTTGACATCGATCCTTTGGCAGTGGAAGTTGCAAAATTCAGCCTGTTTTTGAAACTGCTGGAGGATGCATCGCCGCAGGAAATAGGTGCGTACGCAAAAAGGACAAGGAAAAGTTTGCTTCCCAGACTTGATGATAATATAAAGAATGGAAACAGTCTTGTAGATATGTCTTATGCGGCGTTTTTTCCCGGCATATACGGAGATGAAGCCAAACTTGAAATGGTAAAGATGTTTGACTGGAAGACTGAGTTTGGAGGGAAGGGATTCGATGCGATTGTCGGAAATCCGCCGTATATTCGAGTCCAGAATATGGTACGATATTCCCCGGAGGAATATGCGTTTTATAAGAGCAGATATTCCGGATATCAGACTGCAGGGTCCGATTTGCTGGACAAGTATTTTTTGTTCATAGAGCGAGCATGGATGCTTCTCAGAAAAAACGGCGTGATAGGCTATATTGTTCCGCATAAATTTATGAATATCATGTCAGGTGACGTTATGAGGCGTTTTCTCACGGAACGTAGCGCAGTGAAGAAAATTATTCATTTTGGGACGCATCAGGCATTTAAGAATAGAAGTACATACACATGTATCTTAGTTCTGTCAAAGGAAAGACAGAATGAATTTGATATTGCATTTGTACGGGAATGGAACCGTTTTCTATTTGATCACAAAGTGAGTTTTGAAAAGTATGACTCAGGCACTTTGGGAGAAAGCCCATGGATATTCATCCCGAAACAAGTGAGTGAGAGGCTGTCGGAAATCAGTCAAAAGTGCAGGACATTGGAATCGTTTTCTGATATTTTTGTCGGCGTGCAGACAAGTGCTGATAAGATATACATCGTTTACGCAAATCAGGAGGACGATGAATATGTTTACTTTACTGACAAGAAAAAAGAATCGCGAAAAGTGGAAAAGGGCATATTAAGAAAGAGCGTTTATGACGCAAGGCTGTCGAAGTTTGAAAAGATTGCGGCGAACAGCTACATCATATTCCCTTATGTAAATGAAAACGGCAAGCCCAGGCTGGTTGATATCGGAACCGTGCAGGAGCAATACCCGGAGGCTTTTTCCTATCTGTCGGATTTCCGGGAGGAGCTGGATAAACGAAATATGCCTGGAAGAACAGAAGAAACATGGTATGCTTACGGACGAAGCCAGAGCCTGAAACGGTTTGTGGGTGGTGAACATCTCATATGGCCTGTGCTTTCGCTTGAAGCAAATTATGTGTATGACGACGAGATGGTCGTATTTACAGGCGGCGGAAACGGGCCGTTTTACGGAATTGAAATGAAGAGAGATGTAAAAGAGTCAATCTTTTATATTCAGGCAATATTGAATCACTGGCTGATGGAAATGTTTGTAAAAAAGAGTGCAAGTACTTTCAGAGGAGGATATTATTCTCATGGCAAACAGTTTATTGCAAAACTGCCTGTATACAGTATTGATTGGGATGACAAAGACGATGTTGCGAAGCATGACGCTATTGTGGAAAAGGTTCATCTCATAGAATATTTAACAGACCGTATGAATCATGCATGCAACCAGGCAGCACATAACACAATGAAGAGATCCGTGGCAGCGGCAGAGAAAGACCTGGAGTGCTTAATTGATCAACTGTATGGTGTGCAGGGATTGCGAATGGAGATGCCAGATGAAACCGATTGAAAAATACGACAAGTTGAGAGGAGGATATTACACTCCCTCAGAGATAGCAGATTTTATTATACGATGGGCGAACCCGGCTCCGGAGAGCAGTGTTTTGGAGCCAAGCTGTGGAGACGGCAGTTTTCTGGCTGCCCTCAGAAAAAATTGTCGGAACGCTGATGTGCTTGGTGTCGAACTGGATCCGGATGAAGCCGCAAAAGCCGAGGAAATCGGGTATCGGATTATAAAAGGTGATTTCTTTTCCTACTATGACCAGAATGTTGAAGGGAAAAAAACATTTGATGTAATAGTGGGTAACCCGCCTTTTATCCGTTACCAGAATTTCGACGAAAAGTACAGAGCTGTAGCATTTGAACTGATGAAGGAACATGGGTTTCATCCAAACAGGCTGACAAATATCTGGCTGCCGTTTCTTCTTTTGTCATGCGAAGCGTTGGGTAATGAGGGCAAGATCGGGATGGTGATTCCGGCAGAATTATTTCAGGTAGATTATGCGGCTGAAGCGAGGAAATATCTTAGCTCACATTTCGACAGATTGACGTTGGTGACATTTAGAAAACTGGTCTTTAACGATATTCAGCAGGAGGTGGTTCTTCTTCTCGGGGAAAAGTCATCAGCGGAAAAGGGGATTCGTGTTGTGGAGCTTGAAGGGCTTGATGAACTCATCCGGATCGGGTGTTCCTGTCTGGATAGGGCGGAAATGAAGAAACTGGATCACAGTACTGATAAATGGGTAAAGTATTATCTTACGAACGAAGAGTTGGCGGTACTCGGCAAGCTGAATGCCGACGAGAGAATTTCAGATGCATGGGAATTATTTGAGGTGAATGTCGGATTGGTAAGCGGTGAGAATGATTTTTTTCTTTCCAACTGGAAAAATGTTATGGAGCGAAGTCTGGAAGAGGATGTTTCTCCGATTATCAGCCGGTCTGAACAGGTGAAAGGAGTACTTCTTTCTGAAGATGAATATCTGCAGCTGAGGGAAAAAGGGAAAAAAGTTTCCATTTTTACGCCGGGCGACAGACCGGTGGAAGAGTTAAGTGAAAGCGCCCGCGCTTATATTGTGTGGGGAGAGAGCAAAGGATATCACAATAATTACAAGTGTAGAATCCGAAAGAGATGGTATCATGTTCCAATGTCATGGAAAGCGGATGCATTTTTAATCAGACAGGCTAATCTATATCCCAAGATGATCCTGAATTCGGCAGCTGCATTGGTAACGGATACTTTACATAAGGTGCGTTTTAAGGAAGGTGTGGATGGAAAAGCAGTCGTTTCTGCATTTTTGAATACCTATACGCTCGCACTCAGCGAAACTCTGGGACGGAGTTACGGTGGTGGAGTACTGACATTTGAACCGGGAGAAATGCGCAGAATGAGAATTCCCATGAGAGGAGCAGATAAACTCGATATTCAAAAAATAGACAGACTCCAAAGGGAAGGAAAGTATGAAGAAATACTTTCGTATACGGATAAGGTTCTTCTTTATGATAATCTCCAGCTTTCGGAGAAGGAAGTAATGCTTCTTCATTCCATATGGAATAAAATGCGTAACCGTAGATTGATGCGAAAACAAAGTAATTAGGAATTTCGGACAGTGAAAGGAACCCATGGAGGTCAGTATGGAACAGAAAGATAAGAGATCCACGAACGAATATATACTCACCACCGAAAACATTTGCCAAGATAAAGGTATAACGAGTGAGCGCTGCTGCAATGCGGAACAAAAGGTGGCAAGTGAATGCGCTCACGAGTTTAAGTCCGTCAACAAGTCCGTCCGCAAAAAGGACGCCATGCAGCTGCTGTTGGGGAAGCCGGTGTACATGGATGACATCACCCCCCGGGACGCACTGGTGGTAAAGCTTCTGCGCAGTCCCCATGCCAATGCCATTGTGGAGGATATCAATACCGATATCGCAAAAAAAGTTCCCGGAATTGTAGACATTTATACATGGGAAGACGTACCTTCCACCCGCTTTGCCATTGCGGGGCAGACCTATCCCGAGCCTTCCCCCTACGACAGGCTGATTATTGACCGCCATGTGCGGTTTGTGGGGGATGTGGTTGCCATTGTTGCGGCGGAGACGGAGAAAGCGGCCTGTAAGGCGATGAAGCTGATCAGGGTGGAATACGAGCTGCTGGAGCCGGTTCTGGATTTCCGTAAGGCCAAGGACAATTCCATCTTGGTGCATCCCGAGGAGGACTGGTTCCCGCCCTGCGAGGTGGGCGGCTCCAACCGGCGGAACCTGGTGGCCAGCAGTACGGAAGAACATGGGGATGTGGACGCCGTGATGGAGGACTGCGAGATTCGGATTGACCGTACTTTTCACACGAAAGCTTTCAATCAGGCCATGATGGAGACCTTTCGGACGTATACGGATCTTGACCGCTACGGGCGGCTCCATGTGGTGACATCCACCCAGATTGTCTTCCACTGCCGTCGTATCCTTTCCAGGGCACTGGGGATACCGAAGAGCAGAATCCGGGTGGAGAAGCCCAGGATCGGGGGAGGCTTCGGCGCCAAACAGACGGCGGTTTGCGAGGTTTATCCCGCCTTCGTCACCCTGAAAACCGGACGGCCGGCAAAGCTGATTTACACCAGGGAGGAAGCCCAGACGGCCGGCTCCCCCCGTCATGAGATGGAGATCCGGGTGCGCCTGGGGGCGGACAGGGAGGGCAGAGTCCGGGCATTGGATCTCTATACCCTGTCCAATACCGGCGCTTACGGCGAGCACGGCCCTACCACCGTGGGGCTGTCCGGGCATAAATCCATTCCCCTGTACACCGGAGGGCTGGAAGCTTTTCGGTTCGGCTATGATGTGGTTTATACCAATACCATGGCGGCGGGAGCTTACAGGGGGTACGGAGCTACTCAGGGAATCTTTGCCCTGGAATCCGCAGTCAATGAACTGGCGGAGAAACTGGGTATGGACCCAGCTGTGCTCCGGGACAGGAATATGGTGCGGGAGGGGATGGTCATGCCTGCCTATTATCATGAAACTGCCAATGCCTGCGCGCTGGACCGTTGCATGGAGCATTGTAGAAAGATGTTTCACTGGGAGGAAAAATATCCTGTCCGGGAGATGGGAGACGGCAAAGTCCGGGCGGCCGGGGTGGCCATGGCCATGCAGGGCTCCTGTATTTCCAACGTGGATGTGGGAAGCGCCACGGTGAAGCTGGGGGAGGACGGCAATTACAATCTGCTCATCGGCGCGGCGGACATGGGGACGGGCTGCGATACCATTCTGGCCCAGATGGTGGCGGAATGCATGGAATGTGATGTGGAGGATGTGGCTGTCTTCGGCGCGGATACGGATGCCTCACCTTATGACTCCGGCTCCTACGCTTCCTCCACCACTTATATCACGGGTAAGGCTGTGGAGAAAGCCTGTGCCGATTTAAAGAGAAGAATCTGCCATATTGCGGCGCAGATGATGGGCTGCAGCGAGGAGGAAGTGGTTTTCCGAGGTAAAAAAGTCTGTCGGATCGCATCGGAGCAATGGGTGAGCCTGACGGATATCGCCTACCGCACCCAGACTTCCGGGGGAGAGGCGGCAGAGGCCACAGCCACCCATTCCTCCCCGGTGTCTCCGCCGCCCTACATGGTGGGAATGGTGGAAATCGAGCTGGACAGGCAGACCGGTCAGGTAACCGTTCTTGACTATATGGCTGTAATAGACTGCGGAATCCCCATCAATCCTGTCCTTGCCCGGATTCAGGCGGAAGGCGGCATCGTCCAGGGAATCGGGCACACCCTTTTTGAGGATATTCACTATGACAGAAAGGGCTGTCCGGCGGAATCCTCTTTCCTGCAGTACAGGCTGCCCACCCGCCTGGATATGGGGCATCTGAAAGTGGAGTTTGAGCACAGCTATGAGCCCACCGGACCCTTCGGCGCAAAATCCATCGGGGAGATTGTCATCAACACCCCTGCCCCGGCCATTGCCCATGCTATTTACCGGGCCACGGGAGTCTGGCACAGAGAGCTGCCCATTACGCCTGAGAAGATTGTTTTGTCCATGGAGGCTCCTATTGGACTGCGGGATATTTCTGTATGAATACAGCAAAGGAGAATAAGATGCTTACTGACAGAGGATTTGATCTATGGGCTGACGGATATGACAAAAGCGTAGGTGTCTCGGATGAGGAGGGCTCCTATCCGTTTGCGGGTTATAAACAGATATTGAACGAAATTTACAATAGAATACTGACAGATAAATGTAATTCCGTTCTTGACATTGGTTTCGGCACCGGTACCCTGACCACGAAACTGTACAGTCAGGGATGCCGTATCTGGGGACAGGATTTTTCAGGGAAAATGATTGAACTGGCGAAAGCCAGGATGCCGGAAGCGCAATTCTATCAGGGTGATTTTTCAATGGGACTTGTGGAGGAGCTGCGCCACAACAGATATGATGCGGTGGTTGCCACTTATTCCCTGCATCATCTCTCCGATGAGCAGAAAACCGGATTGATAGAAAGTGTTCTGCCCTTATTGCGTGAAGGAGGCTGCCTCTACATCGGGGATGTGGCATTTGAAACAAGGGCGGAGCTGGAGCGGTGCAGGACATTGGCCGGTGAAGAATGGGATGATGATGAAATTTATTTTGTGGCAGACGAATGGATGAGGGCTTTTCCGCAGATGAAATTCGAAAAGTTTTCATTCTGCGCAGGTCTGCTGTCTTTCGTAAAAGATTAGGGAGGATAAACCATTGGAGAACAAAACGATACAACAGGAAAACAAAATGGGCGTCATGCCCGTCGACAGGCTTCTGATATCCATGTCCCTGCCCATGATGATATCCATGCTGGTGCAGGCCCTTTACAATATCGTGGACAGTATCTTTGTGTCCAGAATCAACGAATATGCCCTGCGGGCCGTATCTCTTGCCTTTCCCATCCAGAGCCTGATGATTGCCGTATCCGTGGGAACCGCGGTGGGCATCAATGCCTTTTTGTCTAAAACTCTGGGGGAGAAGGAGTTTGAGAAGGCCAATACCATTGCGGCCAACGGTATTTTTGTGGAGATGGTCAGTTATCTGGTGTTTGTATTGGTGGGGATTTTCGCAAGCCGACCTTTCTTTGCCAGCCAGACGGAGATAGCGCAGGTCCGGGAGTACGGAGCTATATACCTGACCATCTGCTGTACGGCAGGTGTGGGCATCTTTATGCAGGTCACATTTGAGCGCCTGCTGCAGTCCACAGGCAGGACCTTCTACGCTATGATTACCCAGGGAGTAGGCGCCATTATTAACCTGATTATGGATCCCATTCTGATTTTCGGGTATTTCGGCATGCCGAAGATGGGGGTGGCAGGTGCAGCCACAGCCACGGTTATGGGACAGATAGCGGCGGCGGTTCTGGCCATTGTGTTTAACCTTACGGTAAATAAGGAGATTCATATTTCTTTTCGCGGATTCAGGCCGGATAAAAAACTCATCGCAAGCATTTATAAGGTGGGAATCCCTTCCATTATCATGCAGGCCATCGGTTCCGTCATGACCTACGGCATGAATCTGATTCTGGAGGCATTCGGTACGGCCCAGACCGTGTTCGGAATCTATTTTAAACTGCGGAGCTTCATCTTCATGCCCGTGTTCGGTTTAAACAGCGGCATGGTGCCCATCATCGCCTATAATTTCGGTGCTGGAAGCAAAGAGCGTGTGCTGCGGACCATGAAGAGCAGTATTCGATATGCGGTGGGAATTATGCTGGTGGGACTGGCTGTGATGGAGCTGTTCCCGGAGTGGCTCATCGGATTGTTTGATGCGGAGGCTACAACGGATCTGCTTGTGATCGGGATTCCCGCGCTGCGGACGATCTGTCTCAGTTTCTGCTTCGCGGGATACTGTATTGTAGTGGGAAGTGTCTTTCAGGCTCTGGGGAACGGCGTATACAGCATGCTGGTATCCATTGCCAGACAGCTCTGCGTGCTTTTGCCGGTAGCATGGCTGTTTTCCTTAAGCGGCAATGTGAATCTGATCTGGTGGGCCTTCCCCATTGCGGAGCTGGCCAGCCTGAGCCTGAGCACTTTCTTCCTGATTCGGATTCACAGGGATATTATTGTTCATATCGGGGAAGAAAAATAGGGAAGGGCTGCCTGTGGCGGGGGCGTCTCTTCCCGTGGCGGCATTTTTCCTGCTGGCAATTTACGGCAGGAATCCGGCGTTGCTGATTGCAGTAATGATTCTGGGCATCGGGCATATCGGGATTCATATGATGCATAGAAAGGAGTTGGACAATGGCTGAGGGAATTGCCGCGATTATTTTTGCTGTGGACGGTACTAAGATAAGCAGGTTGAATCGAAAAGCTTAAAGTTCGGGAATTCTAGAGGGAGTGCCGCCGGACTGGTACAATGAACGGGAAAAGGCGGCGAGGGAGGAACGGATGTCAATGGAAAAGAAGAAGAACGAAAAAACAAAGCGCAGTACCCGGGAAAACCTGCTGTACTGGCTTAAAGCCCTGTACATAGATTCCCCTGGATTTGTCTGGCTGTATCTGGCAGGAATCGCCGTAAGTGTAGGGATTTCCCTGCTGGGCGTATATATGCCTTCGGTACTGGTGGCAGACATTACCCAGGGGGGAACCGTGAAAGGCATATTGGGAGATCTTGCCCTATTGGGGGGAGCGCTGACCGGCCTGTATCTGCTGAATAACTGGCTGGAGCAGACAAAGGTAATCTGGGGCAACCGCCTGGGGCAGCGGCATGCCCTGGAGGCGGCAAAGATTTCCCTGGAGACAAATTACGACAATATAGAGCGGGCGGATTTCCCGGAGGAGCTGTGGCAGCTGGTGGAGCGCCATATGTGGAGCAGGGATTATAACACCGGGTTTCTGGGCGCATTCTCCGCCTGTGCCACGGCTGTCATCGGTATGGCGCTTTATACGGGAATGCTTTCCGGGCTGTCGCTGTGGATTTTGCTGCTGGTGATTGCGGGGACTGTGGTGGACCATTTCGTGGGGATACGATGCAATAAATGGGATGCCGAAAACCGCCACAAGTGGATGGTTCTGGATTACAAGATGGTCTATTTGTCCCGGAGTACCAGTACCTATGAGGCTTCCAAGGATGTGCACCTGTACTGGATGCCGCCCTGGCTTAGAAAGATGTTCAACAGGGAGCTGAAGCAGCGTCTGAATTATACCGTGCGGCAGCAGGGTAATTATTTCCTGATAGGGGCGGTCAATGGTTTTACCCGGATGTTCTGGGAGGGAGCGGCATATCTGTATCTGATTTTTCTGGTTTGCCAGGAGGAGCTGACTGCCGCGGAGTTTGTGCTGTATTTCGGGGTGATCACGGGATTCGCCTCCTGGTGCAGTTCCATTGTCCAGGGAATGCGCCAGCTTCATGAGAAGGCATCCTATGTGGAGGAACAGCGGCGCTTTTTCGAGAAACTCAAAAAGGGCGGGGAGAAGGGGAAGGAGGAACTGGTGCTCAAAGAGGGGCATGTTCCCGAGATTTCCTTCGTCCATGTGACTTTTCGGTATGAAGGTGCGGAGCATCCTGTGATCCGGGATCTGAATCTGACACTGAAACCGGGGGAAAATGTGGCTCTGGTGGGATTGAACGGTGCCGGAAAAACTACCTTTATCAAGCTGCTCTGCGGCTTCTATGACCCTACAGAGGGAGAGATTCTGATAGACGGCGTCAATCGTACCCGGTACAGCAAAGACAGCTGGCTGAGATATTTTTCAGGTGTTTTTCAGGATGCGGAGCTGTTTCCTCTGTCCCTGGCGGAGAACCTGGATTTGGGCGGAAATGAGGGAAAAATGGGTGACGGGGAGAGAACATATGGTGAGGGGACAGACGGCGGTGAAAAAGAAATGCGCAGTGGGGCAGGACAACCTGACGAGGAAGTGATGTGCAATAAGGCAGGAAGTGAAGGAGCCGGAAAACCTTGTGGGGAAGAAGGCAGTAATGATAGAGACGAACCCGGCGCAGGAGAAATATGCAGGCCGGAAAAGAGAGGCAGTGAGGAAAGTGACTGCAATGGGGCAGAAAACCGCATGGAAGCGTGCCTGAGAATGGCGGATCTGGAGGAGAAGGTCGGTAAGCTGCCCCGGGGCCTGGAAACCATGTTCGGCAAGGGGAGCTATGAGGAGGCGGTGGATTTCTCCGGAGGGGAACTGCAGAAGCTGATGCTGGCCAGGGCTCTGTACAAGCAGGCGCCCTTGCTGGTGCTGGACGAGCCCACGGCTGCCCTGGATCCCCTGATGGAAAGCGAACTGTATGAACGGTACCGGCGGTTTTCGGAGCATAAGACTACGGTGTTTATTTCCCATCGCCTGGCGAGCACCCGTTTCTGTGACCGGATCCTGCTGATGGAGGAGGGAGCCGTGGCGGAATGCGGGCCTCATGAGGAGCTTTTGGAACAGGACGGAAAATATGCCTGGATGTTCCGGCTGCAGAGCAGATATTACCAGAAAAAGGAGGCCCAGAGAGAGGCCGGGCTGGAAGGCGAGGAGGTGTGAGGAAAGTGGGAAAGAAGAACTTCGCGGGAAAAAAGGATTCCACAGAAAAAAAGGATTCCACAGAAAAAAAGGATTCCGTGGGAAAAAAGAATTCCACAGAAAAAAAGGATTCCACGGGAAAAAAGGATTTCATGAAAGAAAAGAATTTCATAGATGAGAAAAGAACCGGGCTGCAGCTCATAAAGAGGGGCATCGTCTATTTGGCGCAGGAATCTCCTGGCATCTTCCCACTGGCGTTTTTACAGGCAGCCATGGAGGCAGCCTATCCTTATATCGGTATCCTGCTGTCGGCACGGATTCTCACGGAACTGGCAGATCCGGGGAGAAGTATGGAACATCTGTTCCAGATGGCATTGCTGCTGGTTGGGCTGAATTTCCTCGGCAGGAGGCTGTTGGATTTCGGGGGACAGTTTCTGGACGTGCTGCAGTATACCGTGCTGAAGCATATCGAGAGGGCGGTGGCGGAGAAAGCCTGGAAGATGGACTATGCCATGAGCGCCGATCCGAAGATCAACGAGACAAAACAGAGAATCACCAGATGGCATTACGGAAGAGGGGTACTGGCACTGGTGGGGCAGATGCGCAGGGCGTTCCAGGCGTTGGTAACCATCGGCATATCCGTTGCGCTGGTGGTGGAGTTTTTCCGGGCAAAGGCAGTCGGAGAGGATGGAATGGCAGCCTTTCTGAACCATTGGGGCGTGTCCGTTTTGTTCCTGGGGCTGCTGGGGTTATCCATTGTTTATAATATATATATGTCATTCCGCATACAGAAAGTTTATTTTAAGATAAACGAAACAGCTGAAAAACCCATGAACCGGATGATGAATCTGATGGACAGCTGTTTTAGTGAATACCGCAACGGGAAGGACATCCGTATGTTTCACGCAAAAGAACGCATGTTTGGAAAATTCCGGGAACTCAGCGGGGACTATCTGCGGGAATCTGAGCCTGCTTATCTTTATGAACGCAGGAAAACTTTTTATACCGTTCTGTTTTCCAGAGGCTTTGACCTGCTGGTGTATTTGTTTGTGGGGGCAAAGGCAATTTTCGGAGCCTTTGGAGTGGGAAGCATCTTGAAATATACAGGGATGGTGACCCAGCTGGGTGACGGTGTTACAAGGCTGTGCGACACGGTCAGGGATTTTCTGCAGAATTTGGAGTACGTGAAGATTTATTTTGACTATCTGGATATGCCCAATGCCACGGCGGAAGGGACTTTGCCCGTGACAAAGGAAATCAGGGAAAATTATGAATTCGAGTTCCGGGACGTGACCTTTTCCTATCCGGGGGCGGCTGCGCCCAGTCTCTCCGGGATCAGCTGCCGTTTCCGGAAAGGGGAGAAGATTGCCATCGTAGGGCGCAACGGTTCCGGCAAGACCACTTTTATCAAGCTGCTGTGCAGGCTCTGCGATCCCCAGGAGGGAGAGATTCTGCTCAACGGTGTGGACATTCGGAAATATCAGTATCAGGAATATCTGTCCCTGTTTTCCACGGTATTCCAGGATTATCAGATCTTCGATTTCAAGCTGGGGGAAAATGTGGCAGCGGAGAGCGAGTACGACAGGGACAGGGTGACGGAAGCTCTGGAGAACGCTGGTTTCGGGGAACGGCTTAAAACCCTGGAGGAGGGACTGGATACCCAGCTGTTCAAACGTTTTTCTGAAGACGGGGTGGAACTGTCCGGCGGGGAATCCCAGAAGGTAGCCATTGCCCGATGTCTGTACAAGGATGCGCCCTATGTGGTGCTGGACGAGCCCACGGCTGCCCTGGATCCGGTGGCAGAGGCGGATATCTACCAGAGGATGAACCGGTTTACAAGGGATAAAGGTGCAATTTATATCTCTCACCGGCTGTCCAGCTGTCATTTCTGCCACAGGATTCTGGTTTTTGAGGAGGGCAGGATCGTGGAGCAGGGAAGCCATGAGGAGCTTCTGGCAGCGAAAGGGCTTTACCGGAGATTATGGGACGCACAGGCGCAGTATTATGCGTAGGGAATTCATCATGAAAATCGTTCCATGCGCAGTGAGAGGATTTTTTCGTCCATTTGTTTGCTTCCTTTCGTTTGACTCCGGCGCTGAACCTGCTCCCCTTTTTGTTTGGAAAACATTGCATTCAGGCATGATCCGCTGCGTGCCAGATTTTACACTGCTCGATCCGGGCGCCATGGGGTGTATCGCCGTGTTCCGGGTCGCAGGAATATTCGGTCAGCATGTCGCAGGGAATCTCGGGGCATTGGCCGCAGTGCAGGAAGCCTTTCTCCTGGCAGCATATGGCTACAGGGCATTCCCCGTGGAAAGGATGGCCGTTTGTCTCAATACAGCCCCCGCAGCCGCAGGCCTCCTTGTATCCGCATCCGGTGCAGTGCAGTCCGCATCTTGAATCAATCATCTTCAGTACCTCCGTTTTTCATCTTTTCCCAATCCTATCATACAAAACATGCCAACAGTATGTCATGTTTTTGGCTGTGAGTATAAATTTCTGGCTGCCTCCAGCTCGGCTTTTATCCGCTCCACCATTTCCGGAGGCTCCAGGACTGTCACCTTCCGGCCGAAGCGCAGGAACCATTCCAACGCCTGCTCCGGGGTGGTGAAGCCCCACTCCGCGTACAGTCTGCCATCTTCCTGCGGGGTAAAGCAGTCGGGGCCGTATTCCTCCACCAGACGGTATTTCAGGGAGGGGTCATAGACGGCGGTGACCATGTAGTCATCTGTCATGTGGGAGCCGAAGTGCTTCTTCTCCTCCGGAACTTCTCTGGGGGAGAAGGGTTGTTCCGTAACCTGCAGATTCCACAGGCGGCGCAGCTTGTACAGTCGGAAATCCTGCCGCTGTTTACAGAAGCCGAAGACATACCAGTCAGACCATTTGAAGACAATCTGGCAGGGTTCTATCAGCTTGTCCGATTCTCCTTTTTCGTAATAATATCGGAAGGCGAGGCATCTGGAGGTTTCAATGGCGTATTTGATCTGCTCCAGTTTGGCCGCCAGGTCATCCTTATAATGGGAGGCCAGGTCAATGGCCATATGCTCTGCCATACAGGAGGATTGGCTGCCGCCCAGCTTCCGAACCAGATTTTCGCCGGAGGCGGACCGAGAGACGCTGTCCAGGGATTTTAAACCCGTGAGGATAGCTGCCAGTTCCTGCTGCGTGAATACCGTGGTGTCCAGGGAGAATCCTTCCATGATGGAGATGCCGCCCCCGGCCCCCTGGGTGGTGACCAGCGGAATGCCGGCTTTGCAGATGTCCTCGATATCCCGGCTGATGGTGCGGCGGGACACCTCGAACTTCTCTGCCAGGTAGGGTGCGGTGACGGTCTTTTTTTGCTGTAGAGTGGTGATGATGCCGATCAGGCGGTAAATTTTCATTTTCTTATATCCTTTGCTGCTGTTACGGGTTTTCCATATTTCGGAACAGTTCTCCCTCGATGGAGAAGAGATATTCCATGGGGAGGGCGGCGCCGTCGGTAAAGAGAATCCGCTGTGCCTGGGCATCTACCTTTTTGATTCTGCCCCGGACGGCCACATAGGCTCCGCCTTCTTTTTTCTCATCCGGCTGAAAACAGGTGATCTCACATTCCGGCTGCTGTTCCTGGTTTTCCAGAAGGAACAGCAGCCGTTCGTTCAGCTGTGCTTTCCTGTCCTCGTCCAGCCAGACAAAAGAGTCTGTCCTTCGGGCGGTTTCCCGGATGGCCTCATCATGTCCGGTAAGGGCGGCAAAGGGCATAAACTGCGCCGCGCGGTTCATGGGAGGCATCTGGGGATGGTATTTTGACACAGGATGAGGGAGATGGATGATGTCGTCATATTTGTGGCTGTCCTGAACTTTCATGCCTTATGTCCTCCGATCTGATGATTGCGTTCCATGGTAGTGGCTCCTTCCTGCAGGTTCATGCCCTTCAGAATTGCGTTTTTCCCGAATTTATGCTTGATGGTTAGCATGGCTTCTTGTAGTTTCCTTTCTTTGGCCAGTTTCTCTTCTTCCTCTTTTCTTTCCTTTTCCAAAGCGTCATAATCCGTAAACAGATCCAGCTGTTCAAATTGTTCCGGTTCCGTTGCCTGTGTCTCGTCGGTTATATGGTTTGCGGCAACAGTCACACGGCGGATCAGCAGCCCGGGTGTGATAATCCGGTCATACAGCTCCATAACGGCATCGATGATGAGCCGGGTGGAGGAAGTGGGCCGCTTCAGATTGGCGGATCCGTGGGCGTGTTTCGGAATTTTTCGTCCGTAGCGGTCGGTGACAACCTCTCCCTTATAGCTGTTTCTGATTTCGGCATTGGTGAGATTGCCGGTATCATATCCAATCGTGAGCGTCATCTGGTCTGTCACCAGTTTCTTTTCCACCAGATCCAGAACCAGCAGATCTGTCATCTCCCGGACAATGAGTTTTCCCTTTTCCGTATCATAGGGACAGTGCAGGACCTGGCCGGAGCTGATGCTGCTTACTTCCGGTTTATAGGCCTTGATCTGGGCGATGGTGGTGGGTTCCCAGCCCCAGGCGTGGTCGATGAGAAGTTCCGCATTGATGCCGAACATCTGATACAGCAGCTCTTCATTATGGTAATCCCGTTCCGAACCCAGGGAGCAGCGCGCGATATCGCCCATGGTAAAGAGGCCGGCGGCTTCCAGCTTCCTGCGGTATCCGTGGCCGATTCTCCAGAAGTCGGTGAGAGGGCGGTGGTTCCATAACAGCCTGCGGTAACTCAGCTCGTCCAGCTGGGCGATACGTACGCCGTGCTTGTCCGGCTCCACATGCTTTGCCACAATATCCATGGCGATCTTGCAGAGGTATAGATTGGTGCCGATGCCTGCGGCTGCGGTGATTCCGGTGCTGTCAAGGACATCGCGGATGATTTTTGACGCCAGCTCCTTCGGTGTCAGCCCATAGGTTTTCAGATAATGGGTCACATCCATGAATACCTCGTCAATGGAGTATACATGGATATCCTCCGGGGCAATATATTTCAGGTAAATATCGTAGATGGCCGTGCTGTATTCCAGATAGAATGCCATTCTGGGAGGGGCGATGATATAGGACAGCTCCAGCTCGGGATGCGCCGCCAGCTCTGCCGCGGAGCAGGAGGAGCCTGTAAAGCGCCTGCCGGGGGCCCGGCTCAGCCTCTCAAGGTTTATTTCCTTTACACGCTGCACGACTTCGAAAAGCCTGGCCCGCCCGGGGATGCCATAGCTTTTCAGTGTGGGGGACACCGCCAGACAGATGGTCTTCTCTGTCCGCTGGCTGTCCGCTACCACAAGGTTCGTGGTGAGAGGGTCCAATTGCCGTTCCGTGCATTCTACGGAGGCGTAAAAGGATTTCAGGTCGATTGCGATATAGGTGGGATGATTGCTCATTTATATGCCTCCGATTTATAGTCTCGCATCTGTTCCGCTCAGCGCCCGGTTACAGGCAGAGAATTTCCGAAGCTATTTTCGCATGTCCGCCCAGTGGGCTCGCGGCGCCGAGGGAATGCGCTTCCTGTCCGGTTTCATTACGACAAAGGCCACGTCTGATAGTATTATAACAGAATATTTGTTCGATTGCACTATATTTTGTAATTTTGGAAAAGATTGGAGGTATTTGGAGCGGGTGGTAAAAATTGACAAAGACTTTGTACTTGTGCTATAGTGGAAAAGCCTAAAAAGGGCAGATAATTTTTTACAGATTGGAGGAGCCGTCATGCGGGAAGAAGAGAAGATAAAGGCAGGGATTCTGTTTCACCCGGGAGATGAGGAGCTGCGGGCCATAAAACGCAGAACCCACAACCTGAACGTGGATTACAACAATACTTACGAGGACGAGACGGAAAAGCGGTCAGGGATTCTGGCCCGTATCCTGGGGGAGTTCGGGGAGGGCGGCTTTATTCAGGGACCCATTGCATTCCATTACGGCATCCACACCAGGATAGGCAGGAATTTCTTCGGCAATTTCAATCTCACCATACAGGACGATGCAGATGTAATCATCGGGAACGATTGTAATTTCGGCCCTAATGTAACGATTGTGACGCCCGTTCATCCCCTGGTAGCCGGGGAGCGCAAGGCCATGCTCACGGCGGGGGGAGAGCAGAAGAGCCTGTGCTATGCCAGGCCCGTGTACATCGGAAACAACTGCTGGTTCGGCGCATCGGTGACGGTCTGTCCCGGTGTTACCATAGGGGATAACTGTGTCATCGGCGCGGGCAGCGTGGTTACCAGGGACATCCCGGCGGACAGTTTTGCAGCGGGAGTGCCCTGCCGGGTGATTCGCCGGATTACCGAGGCGGACAGCATGGTGCATAAGCCGGAGGTGTTGGCGGACAATCAGGTGATCCCCGGCATATAATCGAAAAAGTCGGCCGAAACGGCGGGGGAGCTTTTCGGCTAAGAATTATCGGACACTTCCTTACAGGCGGAAGACATAATCGTCCCCGTCCATTTCCTCCGTTTTAAGAAAGCCCACAGACTGATATAGCCGCTGGGCTTTCTCATTGTCCCATTCTGTGGAAAGCTTGATGGGCACATCCGGGGCGGCGGTTTTCAGGATCCTTACCGCCAGTTCCGCCGCAGCCCTGCCGTAGCCTTGTCCCTGGGAATCCCTGTCCAGATAATAGCTCCAGCTATATGCCCCTTCTCCAGGAGCGAGCCAGGTTCGCAGGATGATATATCCGATCCGCCTCCCCTGGGAGTCGCGGATGATACAGGGCAGATTGTTTTCGGGATCCAGCCAGGCTCTCCCGATGGAAAAGCCGGCAGGATTGACATAGTCTTCCTGTTCCGGGTACAGCCGGCATTCCACAGTGGCGTACCACAGGTCATCGTCATCCCGGATGGGCTGTATGCTGACCGTTTCGGCATGCCAGGTTTCCGTGGGCAAAGCCTTCAGTATTTCTGTAAGATTGGTTTCTTTCATATAAATTTCTCCTTCAAAAGCTGTATAGGCTGGTTTGCGGCGCTTTATTATACGCGCGATCGAAAACATTTGCCAACCTGAATGTATGACGAGTGAGTGCTCGGGCAATATATACTGCGAACCGGTTAGATTTGCAGTATAAGACGAGAAGGTGGCAGATGAATGCGCTTACGAGTATATTATTCAAAAAGATCATTTTCCCGGAATTGCAGGGAGTACAGCTGTTTATAGGTGCCGCCTGCCGCCATCAGTTCCTCGTGGGTACCCCGTTCCGTTATGCGCCCGTTTATGACTACGGCGATTTCGTCCGCATTGCGGATGGTGGAAAGCCTGTGTGCCACCACCAGAGTGGTCCTGCCCTTGCAGAGTTCATCCAGGGCCTGCTGGATGAGCACCTCAGTGGTGTTGTCCAGGGCGCTGGTGGCCTCGTCCAGAATCAATATGGCAGGATTTTTTAAGAACACCCGGGCGATGCTCAGCCGCTGTTTCTGGCCGCCGGAGAGCTTCACGCCCCGTTCGCCGATTTCCGTATCGTACCCGTTTGGAAGAGTCATGATGTAATCGTGGATGTTGGCGCGCCGGGCGGCCTCATAGACTTCTTCCTGGGTGGCGTCAGGGCGTCCGTAGAGGATGTTTTCCCGGATGGTACCCACGAACAGGAAGACGTCCTGCTGCACGATGCCGATATTGCGGCGGACGCTTTCCATGGTCAGGCCGCGGATGTCCTGCCCGTCGATGAGGATGGAGCCGTCGCCCTCCCGGATTTTGTAGAAATTGGGCAGCAGATGGCACAGGGTGGTTTTGCCGCCGCCGGAGGGGCCTACCAGTGCCAGTTTGCGGCCTTTTTCCAGGCGCAGATTGATGTCGTGCAGCACCTCTTTGGAAGGGTCGTAGGCGTAGGTTACGTTTTTAAATTCAATCACACCCTGGACATCGGTGAGTTCCTTTGCGCCGGGGGCATCCGTCTCCGGGGCTTCGTCCATGATTTCCACAAAGCGTTTGAAGCCGCTGACGCCGTTCTGGAACTGTTCCATGAAGCCGATGAGGGTGTTCACGGGATTGATGAACAGGTTTACGGAGACGATGAAGGTGGAATAGTCCCCGAAGGATATTCTGCCAGCGTACAGGAACAGACCGCCCGCAATCAGGATGAACACGTTGAAGATGTCCGTCACGAAGGAGGTGGAAGAGTGGAACATGGCCATGGCACGGTAGGCTCTGCGGGAGGCGTCCACGAACTGCCTGTCGCCCTCCTGGAATTTCTCGATTTCCCGGCTGCTGTTGGTATAGGCCTTGGTGACCCGGATGCCGGTGACGCTGCTCTCCACGGCGGCATTGATGGTGGCGTTGCTCTTGCGGCGGTCGTCAAAAGCCCGGCTCATGCCCCGGCGGAAGTAAAGGGTAACCGCCACCAAAATGGGCACGCAGGCGAAGATGATCAGGGTCAGGATTGGATCGATCATGATCAGATACACAAAGGACAGGATGATCATCACCGTGCTGATCAGCAGGTTTTCCGGACCGTGGTGGGCCAGCTCGCACACCTCGAACAGGTCGCTGGTGATGCGGGTCATAATGCGGCCGGTTTCGTGGTTGTCATAGAACTGGAAGGGTTGCTTTTCCAGATGGGCGAACAGGTCCCGGCGCATCTGGGACTGCATCTTCACGCCGATCATATGGCCGTAGTACTGCACGAAATAGCGCAGCAGCATGCGCAGGATGTAGAGAATCAGGACAACCAGACCCGCAGTGACGATGGTGGAATACATTTTTTCAGGGATATAAATATTGAGCATCTTGTTGGTCACGACGGGGTAAACCATGCCGATGACCGAGATGAGCAGGGATGCCAGCATGTCCAGGGCGAGCATCCTTTTGTGCGGCTTGTAATAATAGATAAAACGTTTTAGCATGGGTTCTGTTCTCCTTTTTCTCTTTTTTCCGGCGGGAAATTCTTGCATTTGAGATACTCCGATTCCGGACAGCCGTGATAGGGGCCGCCGCAGGGCTGGCGCTGTGCGTCCCTGATCTGCACTAACTCGGATATGAACTGATCCAGCACTTCCTTATCCAGGCGGTAGTGGGTGTAGTATCCCTTTTTGACACCGTATACCAGGCCTGCTTCGCGCAGTATCTTCAGGTGCTGTGAGACTGCCGATTCGGACAGGCAGCTTTTTCTCGCCAGCGCCCGCACGCAGTAGCCGCGCTCGGACATCAGCTGTAATAACAGGAAACGTTTTGGGTCTCCCAGTGCTTTTAAAACTTTTTCATCCATGTTATGTTCTCCTGTTCCAGTCCTGCATACGCCCATCCAGTCCCGCATA
>DKVC01000063.1:2317-24705 GCA_002490995.1 Lachnospiraceae bacterium UBA7188 | reverse complement strand
CCATCCAGTCCCGCATACACCAGTACGGTACCAACGGCTTCACATATGCCTGTCCAGTTCCCTCATATGCCAGTCTGGTTCCAACAGTCCCGCATATGCGGATTCCGGCTCCGTATACTCCCGTCCTTTCCCAGGGCGCGGCCGCGATGCCAGAATCCCTGAGAGTTTCACAGAATTTTATATCCATATTATAGCATACTGATTTAAATTAGCAAGTACTAAAATATATTAGCACTTTCGCGGATAGTTACAGATGGTTTCCGGGCGTTTTTCCCCATTTTTCTGTGCCTGTCGCCCTATAATGATATTACAGGTTTTTCCGATATTCTCGGGGGCAGCTCCCGTAATAGCTGCGGAAGGCGGAGGAGAAATGCTCAGGGGAGGAGTAGCCCAGCTCTTCTGCGATAGAGGTGATGCTTTTTCCTTTATCGGCGAGAAGGATGGCAGCGGCTGACATTTTGGCCTCTGCCTTTTTTTGCTGAAAGGATTTGCCGTAGTACGAGAGAAGCAGCCGCTGGGTCTGTCTGGGGCTGAGCCTGAGCCGGCGGGCCAGCTCCTCCAGGGACAGGGAGCGGTATTCATAGAGGAAATACTCTTCTATGATGACGGAACCCGGATTGGCGGAGCTTTCCGGGGCAGGGGCGGTGTGGGTGGGGCGGTCATTTTTATAGTTGCGTACCGTGTAAATCAGCAGCTGTGAAAGGAGCAGCTTAGCCTGTGCCAGATAGCCTATGGGGCGGCGCTCCAGTTCCTGGAAAAGCTGGCGCATCAGCCCGTGGATGCCCTGGTTATCCGCGCCGAACCAGAAGGGCATGGAAAGAAAGCTCTCCATCACGGGGGAGCTTATCTTATGTCTGGCGTTGTCCTGTATTTTCAGATAAGCGCAGTATTCCTGCATGGGTTCCTCGGGTTCGGGAGCCTGGGCATGCTCCACATGGGGGCCGGTGACGAACAGCGTATTGGGCACAATGCGGAAAAGACGTCCCTCAGCCGTCAGGCTCCCGTACCCGAAGGGGATATAGTGAATTTCATAGCAGCCACTTCCGTGGCTGTGGGAGGGAATCGTCCGCAGGAAGCGTTCATAAGTCATATTGATTGCCTGAACGGGAATGCCGTCCAGGGAAAAAGAAAGGTTCAGTTCCAGCCGGTTGGAATTCATGGTATGTGCCTCTTTTCATTTTTCTAAAGCTCTGAACAGGATACTTCACTTAGACATTATAGCACAGATGAGGAAATTGTGAGGACAAATCCGGCAGCATTCTGTTTGCAATCTATTGCAGCGGCGTTGACAGGTCAAATTTTGACGCGTTCGGGAAGAAAATCAACAGTTTATAGTTTCAGAAATTTTCAGAAAATAATCATTGATACATTCACTCAAATCACATATAATATACTTAGCCAGGTTGGCTAGACAGATTGGCTGAAATGGCAAACTGATATAAGGAGAGAGATGTATGACCCAGGTAAATATGCTGGAAGCCAAAACAGATTTATCAAAACTTGTGAGGATGCTTGAGACAAAGCAGGAGGATATCATCTATCTGGCAAGAAACGGGACGGCAGTGGCGCAGATGACACTGCTTCCTGAGAGGCCTGCCAGGAAGCGGATTGGTGTGGCTGAGGGGAAATTTAAGGTTCCGGATGCGTTTGACGTATGGGATAAAGAGATAGAAGAAATGTTCGGAGGAGAAATATGAAGCTTTTATTGGATACACATATTCTTCTTTGGGCGATTTCCAATGATGCGCGGCTACCGGAAAAGGCAAGAAAGCTGATTGAGGACGAAAAAAATGAAATATATTACAGCGTTATCTCCTTGTGGGAAGTGGAGATAAAGCATTTGGCCCATCCTGACGCAATGCCTGTTACTGCAGAGGAGCTTGCGGGATTCTGTGAGGAATCCGGTTTTCAGAAAATATGGGTCAAGGAAAAACATATATTTGCGCTGAATGGCTTGAAGAGGGAGAAAACTGCTCTGCCGCACAAAGACCCGTTTGACAGGATGCTTATTTGTCAGGCATTCGTGGAAAATATGATGTTTATCACGCATGATTCGCTTATGCCGGGATATAATGTGCCATGCATTTTGGCTGTATAGTTGAAGCTTGAAAATGGCCTGGAGGAAACCATGAAACCAATAAAATACTACGACATGGGCCGGAACCTGTTCTGTAGACAGTTCCCAGGCAAAGCGATGGAAGGAGAAGGTACAAATGGGCATTTTTTTGAATCCCGGGAATACCGGTTTTACGGCAGCGGTCCAATCCGGCATTTATGTGGACAAAACGGGGATGTTGGATTATACGAACCATAGTTTAGGTACAAAGCAGCGTTTTATGTGCGTCAGTAGACCGAGGCGTTTCGGGAAATCCATGGCTTTAGAAATGCTGGCCGCTTATTACAGCCGCGGATGCGATTCCCGGGAGCTGTTCCAAAATCTGGAAATTGCCGCGACACCGTCGTTTAGTCAGCATCTGAACCAGTATTCCGTAATCTATTTGGACATACAATGGTTTCGCAGCGTTGCTAAGGATAAGGGGAAACCGGAGCAGGTTGTTTCCCTGATACAGGAAGAGGTTTTGAAGGAACTATGCCAGCAATATCCGGATATTGTACTGCCTGAGGATACTTCCCTCTCCGAAGTCCTGTTGCGGATTCATTCCCGGACCAGGGAGCAGTTCATCCTGTTGATTGACGAATGGGATTGCCTGTTTCGCGAGGAGAAGGACGATACAGCGATTCAGGAAAGATATATCAATTTCCTCAGAGGGATTTTCAAAGGAATCCTGGCAGAGTCGGCTGTCCGGCTGGCCTATATGACAGGGATTCTGCCGATTAAGAAGTATGGGACGCAATCGGCTCTGAATAATTTTGATGAGTATACCATGGTCAATCCGTTTCCGCTTGAAGAATATGTAGGTTTTACGGAAAAGGAGGTGCGGGGACTGTGCGGGGAGCATGATCTGGATTTTGAGGAAGCACGGGGATGGTATGACGGATATGTCTTCAGAGAGGGTGTCCATATCTATAATCCGAAGTCTGTTCTGGATGCCATCCGGAGAAAGAAGTTTGGCAATTACTGGACACAGACAGAGACCTATGAATCTCTGAAAGGTTACATCGGAATGGATTTTGACGGACTGAAGGATGCCATCATCCTTATGCTGGGAGGCGGACGCTGCCAGGTCAATACCCACAAGTTCCAAAATGACATGACCAGCATCAGGAGCAGGGACGATATCCTGACGCTGCTGGTTCATCTGGGGTATCTGGCTTATGATGGGGAGAAGGAGGAAGTATTTATCCCCAACCAGGAGATAGCCGGTGAATTTCAGAATGCCATCGAAGACGGCGGATGGGAAGAAATCGCCCTGGCTGTGAGGGAGTCCGCAGAATTGTTGGATGCAACGCTCAGGGGAGATGCCGATGCGGTGGCAAGGGGAATCGAGAAAGTTCATATGGCAAATACTTCTGTTCTGGCCTATCATAATGAACTTTCGCTGAGCTGCGTCATAACACTGGCTTATTACAGTGCGCGGAAAAGTTATACCTTAGTGAGGGAATTGCCCTCAGGAAAGGGCTTTGCGGATATCGTGTTTATCCCTCGCCGCCATGTGGACAAACCGGCAATTGTGGTAGAGTTAAAATGGAATCGTTCTGCCCAGGGAGCTATCAGACAGATAAAAGAGAAGTGCTACGAGGGGCTTTTGAAAGATTATGCCGGAGATGTCCTTTTGGTGGGAATCAATTACAGTAAGAAAACCAGGCGGCATAAATGTATCATTGAGACTGCAGAGTTTTAAAATTTTGAGAGCACAATATCCTGGAAAAGATATAAAAACACGACATCTTTCTATAAAACACGGCAGATATCCTGCTTAAAAACAGATTCCGGTTCGGATATAATGAACCTATGGCATGAATACGGATTTGCAGGCGGAGGGCCTGCGGAAAGCGAGGAAAACAATGGCAGTAAAGATGTTGATGAAGGGGGCGGTGCTGCCCGGCAACAGCACGGTGGAGCTTAAGGATTTCGAGGTGCCTGTGCCGGGGCACGGACAGGTTCTGGTGAAGACTAAGGCCACGACCATCTGCGGCAGCGATATCCGCTGTATATACAGGGAGCATACGGGAAAAGGACCGGAAGGATATATCCCCGGCATGGTGGCAGGCCATGAGCCCTGCGGCGTGATCGTGGAAGAGGGGGAGGGCTTGAAACGGTTCAAAAAGGGCGACAGGGTGGTTGTATACCATATCTCCGGCTGCGGTGTCTGCAATGACTGCCGGAGGGGATATTATATTTCCTGTAAAAGTAAGTTCCGCCAGGCCTACGGCTGGCAGCGCAACGGAGGTATGGCGCCCTATATTCTGGCGGATGAGAAGGATCTCATCGAGCTGCCTGACGAACTGACCTATAAGGACGGCGCCCAGGTTGCCTGCGGATTCGGCACGGTTTACGAAGCTATTGAGAAGATAGGTGTCTGCGGCAACGACGCGGTTCTGGTGACGGGCCTGGGGCCTGTGGGGCTGGCGGCGCTGATGCTGGCTAAAGCCATGGGCGCTAACCGGCTCATCGGGGTGGAGATGAATGATTACAGAATCGATCTGGCGAAAAAGCTGGGGCTGGCGGATTATGTGTTCAAGCCCGGCGACGATGCGCTGGAGCAGATTCTGGCCGTCACCGGAGGCAGGGGCGTGGAACGTGCCATCGATGCATCCGCCAATGACGCAGGCAGGCAGCTGGCTATCAGGGCTACCAGGGAGTGGGGAAAGATTGCTTTCGTAGGAGAGGGCGGTACCTGCACCTTCAATCCCAGCCCGGATATTATTCACGGGCAGAAGACGATTTACGGCTCCTGGGTGACCTCCCTGTGGAAGATGGAGGAACTGGTGGAGCGGCTGGTACGCTGGGGAATCCATCCGGAAGACTTGATTACTCATGAATTTCCTATCGAAAAAGCGTCAGAAGCTTACCGGCTGATGGCCGACGGACAGTGCGGCAAGGTGGCGGTGACTTTCCCTGACTAAAGCCTCATGGCGCAGTTTTTTCTATAAACGGTGAAATACTTCGGTGAGATAACCGCTGTGAGCAGGATGTGAGCCTGTGGTTTAAGGGATATGCGAAGCACAGGCTCCGTCGTCTGCGGCGGGGCGGTTCATTGGATTGAAAAGTTGAAATGATCAAAAAGGGAGCATGGATATGGCATACGGAATAGAACAGGATAGAATCCCCACAAGGGTTCTGCGGGGAGGGGAGCGGATTCCCTGCGTAGGAATAGGGACCTTTGGTTCGGACAAATACGGCCCGGAGGAAATTGCTCAGGCGGTATACGGCGCAGTGAAATATGGTTATCGTTTCATCGACTGCGCTTCGGTGTATCAGAATGAGGACAGGATCGGACAGACGCTTGGCCGTCTTTTTGCGGAGGGCGCAGTGGATCGGAAAGAGCTTTTTATCACATCCAAGGTATGGAATGACATGCATGGTGCAGGGCAGGTGCTTGAGTCCTGCCAAAAGAGCCTGACAGATCTGGGACTGGATTATCTGGATCTGTATTTTGTCCACTGGCCCTTTCCCAATTATCATGCGCCGGGCTGCAGCGGGGATTCCAGGAATCCGGATTCCAAACCCTTTTCGGTTGAGGAATTTATGAAGGTCTGGCGGCAGTGCGAGGAACTGGTGGACAAGGGGCTGGTGCGTTATATCGGCATGAGCAATATGACCATTCCGAAGCTGGAGGCCGTCCTGCCTCTTTGCCGGATACAGCCTGCGGCGCTGGAGATGGAGCTGCATCCTTCCTTCCAGCAGCCGGAGTTGTTTGCCTATGCACTGGAGAGAGACATACTGCCCATCGGGTACTGCCCTATCGGTTCTCCTTCCAGGCCGGAGCGGGACAGGACGGCGGAGGACGTGGCGGACGGGGAGCTGCCGGCGGTGGCGGAGGCGGCAAGAGCCCATGGGGTGCACCCGGCGCTGATCTGCCTGAAGTGGGCGGCGCAGCGGGGGCAGGTGCCTATTCCTTTTTCGGTGAAGCCCGCCCAGTATGAGGCGAACCTGAGATGTGTCACGGAGGATCCGCTGACGGAGGCGGAGATGGAAGCCATCAGCCGGGAAGACAGAAACTGCCGCCTGATCAAGGGGCAGGTGTTCCTGTGGGAAGGCGCCCGGGGCTGGGAGGATCTGTGGGATTTGGACGGCGTAATCCCGGGATGATAAGGAAACAGATAAAAGGAGCAAAGGTGTGCTGCAGTGAGAGTCCTAAATGGAGCCGGGACGGGGAAGGTCTGCATATCAGCAGCGGCTTTGTCAGCGACAGCCCTGTGGTTTTCCGGCTGGAACTGGAGTAAATTGAAGGACAGGGCGTGGCGGAAGCCATGCCCTGTTTTTGAACGTGGAATTGTATTGCAAGAGTTGTATTCGCGTGTTATACTCGTGAGCGTATTTAACTGCCGTTTTTCTGGCCTACATTACAGAAGCGCTCACTCGTTATACATGTAGGTTGGGGCAGATATTTTCGTTTACGAGTATAAGCTGTAGAAGACCGACTCTGCATGAGAGTGACGAAAAGCCCCGTTTTTCGGAATCGGGGGCAGAGAGGTAACGAAAAGGAGAGAATAAATATGAGAACCTCATGGAAGAGCAGCCTGATGCTCTTTATGGCCGCCTTTATCTGGGGCACGGCCTTTGTAGCCCAGAGCGTGGGCATGGATTATCTGGGGCCTTTGAGCTTCAACGGAGCCAGATTTCTTTTGGGCAGCGCAGCGCTTCTGCCGGTGATCTGCTTCAACAGAGCCAGGAAGCATTCCGGGGAGAAGGGAAGCCTGGAAGAAAAAGATTTCGAAGGCGTCGGCCAGGACGAGATCTGCCCTGGCAAAAGAAACAGTCCGGGCGAGGCCAGCTCCGGCAAAGTTAACGACCCGGGCGAGGTCAGCTCCAGCAAAGCTAACGACCCGGGCAAGGCTTGCTCTGGCAAAGTCAACGGTCCGGCTGGTGCCAGCTCCAGAAGGGCAAACGGCAGGAAGAGACTTTTTGGGAAAGGGAAGGACACGGTCACAGGAGGCATATGCTGCGGGCTGATTCTCTGCGCTGCGGCTCTTTTGCAGCAGTACGGCATTTTATATACCTCGGTGGGCAAGGCCGGATTCATCACCACGCTGTACATTATCCTGGTTCCTTTCTTCGGCATATTTCTGAAAAAGAAGGTGCCGGGGAAGGTCTGGGCAGGAGCGGTGATTGCGGCCTTCGGCATGTACCTGCTGTGCATGAGTGAGAGTTTTTCTCTGGGAAAGGGAGACGCACTGGTTCTTTTATGTGCTGTTCTTTTTGCTGTACATATTCTGGTTATCGATTTCTTCTCGCCCCGGACGGACGGTGTGGAGCTTTCCTGCATCCAGTTTCTGACGGCAGGAATCCTGGGAAGCATACTGGCAGTGATTTTTGAAAAGCCTGACATCGGGGATTTCGTGGAAGGAATCGTTCCCCTGGCCTATGCGGGAATTCTTTCCAGCGGCGTGGCTTATACCCTGCAGGTACTGGGGCAGAAAAAGACGGAGCCGGCGGTAGCCTCCCTGATATTGAGCCTGGAATCAGTGGTTTCCGTGCTTGCGGGATGGGTGGTTCTAAAGCAGGCTTTGACGGGACGGGAGCTTACGGGCTGCGCTCTGGTTTTTGGGGCGGTGATTCTGGTGCAGCTTCCCGGGAAGAGACAAGACAGGAAGCTGCTCTGACGTTATTGGTCGTGTGGGTATCTGTTACTGTGTACAGAGCGAACGCATCATGTTCTGACAGAGGATTAAAATCTCACTCGGTGTCGGTTGCACGATAATGAGAACTATGGTACAATGTCTACTAATTAACTCTTACAGGGAGGGAGAAAAGAAGAATGAAACATTCGAGAAGTAGTTTTTCTAACAGGATAGGTTTTGTGCTGGCAGCTGCAGGTTCGGCTGTGGGATTGGGGAATATCTGGAGATTTCCCTATCTGGCGGCAAAGTACGGCGGGGGAATTTTTCTGCTGGTTTATCTGATTCTGGCCGTAACTTTCGGATTTTCACTGATGGTTACGGAGATTGCCGTGGGAAGAAAGACGGGCTTAAGCTGTATCGGTGCATATAAAGCTTTGAGCGGGAAGTTCAGTTTTCTGGGATGGCTTGCCGCGCTGGTGCCTGTGATTATCGCGCCCTATTATTGTGTTATCGGCGGCTGGGTAATCAAATACTTTTTTGAGTTTTTAAGAGGACATGCCGCACTGACTGCCGAGGATGCCTTCTTCTCCGATTTTATCGGCGTGGCAGAGGGCGGATTCCTGGGGAACCCTCTCCTCTGGTTTGCGATTTTTGTGCTCCTTACGGCTGCGGTGGTGCTTTTCGGCGTGGAGAAGGGAATTGAGAAGGCCAGCCGGATTATGATGCCATTGCTGGTGGTGCTGTCTGTAGTGGTAGCCGTTTATTCCCTGACCCTTCCCGGGGCGCTTGACGGTTTAAAATACTATCTGCTTCCGGATTTTAAGGATTTCTCCACCACAACGGTTCTGGCGGCTATGGGGCAGCTCTTCTATTCCATGTCCCTGGCTATGGGGATTATGATTACCTATGGTTCTTATATGAAGAAGGAGGAGAACCTGGAGAAATCCGTAGGGCAGATTGAGATTTTTGATACGGCCATTGCGTTTATTGCCGGCCTGATGATTATTCCGGCGGTGTTTGCATTTTCCGGCGGTGCGGATATCAATGCAGGCCCGGGGCTTATGTTTGTGACCCTGCCAAAGGTCTTTGGGGCCATGACCGGCGGGAATGTTATCGGCATGGTGTTTTTCCTGCTGGTGCTGTTTGCGGCGCTTACCTCATCCATTTCCCTGATGGAGACGGTGGTATCCATGTGTATGGACAGGCTTCACTGGAGCCGGAAAGTTTCTGTACTTGCGGTTACGGTGGGAATCCTGGCGCTGGGTACGCTGTCCTGCCTGGGGTATGGGCCGCTTTCGTCCGTGACGGTGATCGGCATGGCTTTCCTGGACTTCTTTGATTTTATATCCAACTCTATCCTTATGCCTGTTGTGGCTTTCCTGACCTGTATCCTGGTAGGGCATGTAGTGGGGACAAAGGCAGTTTCCGACGAGGTGGAGGCTTCCGGTTCCTTCAAGAGAAAGAAACTGTTTGAGGTTATGATCCGGTGGATTGCGCCTGTCTGCCTGGTGGTGATCCTGGCGGGGGAGATTTTGAAGGCGCTGGGCGTGATTTCCATCTGAATTCGACACAGCGGTGGAACCGGGCAGCAGGAAAGCTATCTTCATTCTGGAGGTTTTAAGTATAGAGCAATATATGGCGATAAATCAGCAAAGTATGAGAAGAATAGAGGAGCGGCGGGCCTAAAGGCGTACAGGAACTTGTAATCGGCTTACGGTTCCGGGATTCTTTCAATTACACAGTTATGGGTTTTCTGCTTTGCGTCGTAATTGATTCCCACCAGCACGATTTCTCCGCCGTAATCCGCCAGCATCGCCGGGTAGTCCCTTTCCATGATCTGGTGGATTGCTCCTCCGGAGGACCTGTTCCATTTCAGCTCTACCACCAGGGCCGGGAGCAATGACCTGTGCTTCGGCAGGTATACCACATCTGCGATCCCTTTCCCCGATGGGAGCTCCTCTACCTTCAGGTACTGGTCTATGGCCGCGATATACGCGAACTTGATCACATACCGCAGGGCCTGTTCATTGTTGTAGAAGGTGGGCGCGTACTGCGTCCCTCGTATCTCTTCTATAGCATTTGCCACAGCATCCCCATTCCCTGCGAGGGTGTCCTCCAAAAGCTTATGGGAGCGGCCCAGCAGCTCTGCCCATTTCCGGTTCACGCCAGTGCCCTTCAGGATCTTCCGGAATTCGATCCGCACTTCCTCATTGGGGATATGGGCGGTCCTTTCCTCCTCGTTCCAGGTGAGATACCCCAGATGGATCAGCAGCGTCAGCACATCGTCCCGGCTCTTGAAGGTCTCGAAATCATTCTCAAAGGAGCCTGTGTCCACCGCTACTTCTTCTCCGGAGATCAGCAGGGAGATGGTCTCCTGCAGCCCCTCGAAGTCCATGTTGATATATGTCATCAGTGATTCCGCCGCCGATGTCTTTTGCCAGTAGGAATCAAACTTTCTCTTCCGCATTGCCATCATGACCGAATAGGGGTTGTAGATTGCCTTCACATCCGGGAAATCATAGCCGTCATACCATTTCCTGGCATCCTCGAAGCGCATCCCATAGATTCCGCACAGTCTCTCCACTTCCTCTTCCGTGAAACCGGTGAACCTGGCAAAGCCGTCCGGCTCCAGAATCGGATATTCGTAGAAATCTGAGATCGCCGACTGGGAGCCGTCCTTCTTGATGGGCAGGATACCCGTCATATAGGCCGCTGCCACTACATTGGGGGTGAAATTGCTGTTTTTGAACCATCCCCTGAGGAAGTTCAGGTACTTCCTCTGCACCGCGGTATCCCCTTTGGCCTCACGGATCAGAGCGTCCCACTCGTCGATGATGAATATGAACTCCTTCCCTGATTTCTCCACACAGGCGGTCATGGCATTCGTAAGGCTTTTCCCGGCCAACTCCGGATAGCTCTCCGTCAGCTCCAGGCATATCGCGTCAGCGATCATGTTCGGCACATCAAAAAGCGCCAGATTCATTTTAGACGCTTCGGAAATAAAGCCGGTGATGTCCAGGTTGATGACATGGTACTGGTTCAGGTGCGTCAGATACCCCTGGGACCGGGCAATCTCCTTGTCGTCAAAAAGCGCGTGGGAATCACAGGAACAGTCATAATATGCGCACAGCATCTTTGCCGCGTAGGACTTCCCGAACCGCCTTGGCCGGCTGATGCAGGTCAGCATTTCCATTGTCCCTATGCTCTTATTGATCAATGCAATCAAACCGGTCTTATCCACATATTCTGACTGTAGAATTTTCTGGAATCCCTTGTTTCCCGGATTCAGATAGTTTCCCATGAAGCCACCTCCACACAAACATCATTTTGTCCAGTTTATGCCTGAACCGGTCAAAAGTCAATGCAAAAATCTAAAGAAATCTTTATGTTTTCTATGGTTCCCTCTTTAGTCGCATTCCTTATACTGAAATTGTCAAAGGAAAATATGACATACGGACGAAGGAGGGACTATCTTATGTGGGAATTTTTAAAGGAATACATCGCTCAACCAGATACCATCGGGGCCATTGCTCCCAGCGGCAGGTATCTGGCGTCAGCCATGGCGGATTCCATCGACTTTGCCAAAGCGCGCTGCATCGTGGAATACGGTTCCGGAACCGGCGTGTTCACCAGGGAGGTGATTTTGAGGAAAAAGCCGGATACCGTTTATATCGTGATCGAACAGAATGGCCGTTTTTATGAAATGCTGAGGAAACAGTTCCAGAGGACGCCGGGTGTGGTACTGGTTCACGGGGACGCCAGTGATGTCTGCGGCTTTTTGGAGGAACAGGGCTTCCGGCACGCAGACTATATCATATCCGGCCTGCCTTTTACCTCACTTCCGGAGCAGGTATCCCGCAGAATTTTATCCGGAACCCGGAAAGCCGTGGGCACGGAAGGCATATTTACCACATTTCAGTATACCCTGCTCAGGAAGCGTTTCCTGGAAGAATATTTCCACATTCGGGAAATACGCCGCATCTGGCGCAACCTGCCCCCGGCGTATATCCTGAATATGAAACCCTCTGATAACCTTGTGGCCCCAATATCTTAGGAATTGTATACTCACGTGTGAAAATATTTGCCGATGATGTATAACAGGGTCACTGTTGCGGCAGTGGCCTTAAGACCGCCAACCATAAACCTGGCATAAGCAGCCTGGCAAATCCTGGCATGAGTATAGGTGAGAAAAACGGCAATGCGATCACGAGTATAATAACGGTTTACAGACAAAATGTATACACTTATGAGTGTAATCGGGAGGTATCGATATGTGGTTTGTATATTTTCTTCTTTGCGTTCTTCTTCCAATATGTATTCCGGTGCCTGAAGCAGTAGTGGTACTGTGGGGAGCCGGGCAGATTGGCAGCCTAGGGGCTTTCCTTTTGGGCGTTACGGGCTCCGTGCTGGGGCTGGCGGTTATGCATACGCTGTCTTCCATGCTGGCGGCTCGTATTTTTAAGGGAAAAAGGGAAAAGCGGCAGCTGAAATGGCTGCAGCGGCTGACAGGGCGGTACCGCAGCCTGATTCTGGGCGTGCTGCTGATCGTTCCGCTGCTATCCGACGAAGTGCTCTGCGCAGGTTCCGCGCTTTTAAAAATTCCCTTGTCCCAGTTTCTGAAAGTTGGTATAATAGCGAAAAGCATATCTGTCGGGATGGTTGCCTTTTCGGGCTCCATGGGTGCCGCATGCGGCCTGGAACACTGGCAGATGATAGCTGCAGAGCTTCTTGCGATGTTCCTCGCCTCGGCGGGCCTGCAGCATGTTTGCGGACGGGTTGAGAAGGAGGATCATGAAGGAATTCATATTGATTGTCGATGACGACAGTGATATCCGCAGGCTTCTGGGCATTTATCTGGGAAACGAGGGTTACCGCTACCTGGCCTGTGAAAATGCAGCCAAAGCCCTGGATGTGCTGGAACATTATCAGGTGGATCTGATCCTGCTGGACGTGATGATGCCGGGGATTGACGGTGTCAGCGCCTGCCTGAAAATCAGGGAAAAGAATAAAATGCCCATCATCTTCATGTCGGCGAAAACCGAAGACATGGACATCATACAGGGACTCATGGCCGGCGGGGACGATTATGTGACAAAGCCTTTCAAGCCTGTCCAGCTTCTGACCCGCATCAAAGCCCAGCTGCGCCGTTACAAGCAGTACAACGACGCGGAAAAGCCGGCCCACACGCTCCAGGCGGATGACCTGACGGTGGATACGGAAAGCCGCCAGGTCTGGGTCAGCGGGCGGGAAGTGCGCCTGACCCGCAAGGAGTACGACATTCTGGAGTATCTGCTGCGCAACCGGGGACAGGTACTGACCATGGCGCAGATCTATGAAGCAGTGTGGCATGAAGAGTTCTTCCATTCGGAAAACACGGTGATGATGCACATAGCTAACCTGCGGGGCAAGCTGAACTGGGACAATGCCCATCCGGATTTCATTAAAACCTGTTGGGGAAGAGGGTATCAGATATGACGATATGGCTGGGGATTCCAAAGTATATCTGGATTAACGTAATCACTATCCTGGGGACGATTCTGGTGATTTTCCTGGTTTACAGAAGACTGGCGCCCTCTTACGGGAAGCGCCTTACGGCATATTTCCTGAGATCCATCTGCTTTTCTATTATTGTCAGCCTGGTGATATTGGCTGCGGAGAATCTTCTGTTTCTCCTGCTTTATCAGCTGGGGTTGCGATACGATGGTGTCACGGAATTCTTCCGTATGATACTGGCAATGGCGCTTCCACTGACTTGTTTCGTGGTTATCTTTTCCCTCAGGATTAACCGCAGGGTCAGGTATGTGGAGCATCTGTCACGGGAGATTCAGCTGATCCGGGAGGAAGGCTTCGGGCGGGTTATGGAGCTGCAGGGCAATGACGAAATCACCCAGCTTTGTGCCGGCATCAACGAGATGTCCCTGCAGCTGAAGGAAAAGGAAGAGTTGGAAAAGAAGCAGCTGCAGAGCAAAAACGAACTGATCACCAATGTCTCCCACGACTTACGCAGCCCGCTGACTTCCATCATTGGCTATGTGGATCTACTGAAATCTACGGGGCCGGAGGACAGACAGAAGTTCGATGAATATATAGAAGTGGTGGAGCGCCGCCTGGCGGGCCTGAATGCTATGATCAATGAATTGTTCGAATACACGAAATTGAATTCCGCAGAAAAGCCTCCTGACATGGAACGGATGGATGTGTTGGAACTGTTGCGCCATATCCTTTATGAGAACCGGATTCTGATGGAGCTCCAGGGCCTGGCACTTTCCTGGCAGTTGGAAACAGAATCCTATGTGGCCGATATGAATCAGCAGCAGATGGTCCGGGTGTTCCAGAATCTGCTGGACAATGCCCGTAAGTATGCCGACAGATCCGTGCCTGTGACGGTGACGGCCCGGGCGGACACTGTACTCCATATCTGCATCACAAACCGGGTGGCGTATACGGAAGGGTTAGAGCCGGAGCAGATGTTCGAACGTTTCTACCGCGCGGACAAGGCAAGAAGCGATACAGGCAGTTCCGGGCTGGGGCTGGCCATCGTGAAGCGCATTGTGGATCTCCACGGCGGGGAGATCAGCGCTTCGCTGCAGGGGCAGGAATTGTCGGTTCATTTGGTTCTCAAATGATGCCCCGTTCATTTTAACGGAAAGCATATAGCTATCTCCGTATAACGAGTGAGCGCTTCTGCAATGCCAGGGGCTTTTATGGTTCTGGGTATGATTTTCCTGATTGTGTATCCATTGATTATCCTCCTCTTGTACCTGAATACAGGAATTTATGCTAATTATGGATATCTGGAGGTACGGCAAGAAAACAACATGCCAATTCCGATTCCTGAGGCTGTAGATAAATACAGCGGCAAATTTGTTGTAAGGCTTCCGAAGTCTTTACACCGAAGACTGGCAATCGAAGCCGAAAAAGAGGGTGTGAGTCTTAATCAGTTGGCTTTATATAAATTGGCACTTTAATAGAAGCGGCGGGGCATTATAGCCCTGCCTTCATTAAGTTTACCACATGTTATCTGTGTATCTGTCATGCCCGGGCGCAATGCCGCCTGTCCCGCTTTCCACCGGGAACCGGAACAGAGGTATTTCTGTAAAAACTCTTGACAATCGTGTCTACACGATGTAGAATCAAACTATAAATTCTACATCGTGTAGACAGGAGGAAATCATGGCAGAGTACAAATTAGGAGAAATCGAAATGAAATTTGCAGAGCTCATCTGGGAAAATGAACCGATTCCTTCCGGAGAGCTGGCCTCTTTAAGCCTGAAAGAATTGAACTGGAAGCGAACCACTACCTACACGGTCTTAAAGAGACTATGTGACAAAGGTATCTTCAAAAATGACAAAGGTATCGTATCTTCGTTGGTTTCCAAACAGCTCTTTCAGGCGAAACAGAGTGAGGAGTTTGTGGAAGGGGCTTTTGGGGGCTCTCTCCCTGATTTTGTTGCGGCTTTCGTCTCACAGAAAAAGCTTACCAGAGAAGAAATAGAAGAACTGAAACGTATTATCGAAGAAGACTGAAGGAATGGAGAAAAGGGCATGGATGCTTTTATGAATACACTTATCAAAATGAGCCTGCGCGGAGTGGTTATTATTTTTATTGTTCTGCTTGTCCGGATATTGCTGAAGAAATTACGGATTGGCCATAAATATATTCTGGGCCTTTGGGCAATGGCTTTCCTGTATTTTGTTTTTCCGTGGAAACTGAGCCTGTCAGTGGGATTTTGGAACAATGCAGGCATTACGGGCATTATGGAAGAAATGAAGGGGGTTTCAGAACCTCGCCAGGCGGAAAACGAAAGCTATGGAGAAGCCGGCGGTACAGGAAAGCCTGTTAATCCGTCCGGCGCTGTTGGCATCACGTTGACAGATGCGCCTGCCACTGCCGTAAAAGATATTCCTACCGTTGCCGCAAAAGATAATCCTTCCGCCGCCGCAAAAGATTCCACAGGAATTGCTGCTGCAGCTCCTGCGGAGCCGATGGGACAAAATTCTGCCGGAACGGACGGGTGCAAAGAGAATCTTCCGGTAAAAATTGGGGACGCACGCGTGACAGGATTTATATGGCTGGCAGGTTTTAGCTGCTTTTTCGGGCATATGCTATACTCCTGCATTGTATTGAAAAGAAAACTACGGTTAAGCGTTTTATTTGAAGATGATATCTGGTGGACGGAAAATATTGATATGCCTATGGTTTATGGCCTGTTCCGCCCCCGAATCTATCTGCCGGTCACTATGGAACCCGAGGCTCTTTCCCATGTCATTGCACACGAAAAGATGCACATCAAAAGAAAAGACGGGCTGTTTAAAATGTCTGTCTATGCAGTATGTCTGATCCACTGGTTCAATCCTTTTATCTGGATGGCTTATTCCCTGTTTGGAGGTGATATGGAAAAGGCATGTGATGAGGAAGTCATTCAGACCATGGGCAGAGAGAAACGGAAAGAGTACGCCTACGCACTGCTTCACATTGCCGCCGGGAACGGTTCCGGAAAGAAAAGAATATTTGTTGCGCCAATCTGTTTCGGCGAGGGAAATGTAAAGTCGAGAATCAAGAATATCATGAAATATAAATATACGCTTCCGGGAATCGGAATCGCAGCAGTGATTGTGATTGCGGCGCTGTCTGTCATATTTCTGACAGAAGAAAACAGCAGCAATGCAGACGAAAACAGGAAAATGGAAGAATTGGAGGAAAAACTGACAAAAGTGTCACAACCGGCAGAAGAACTGGCAGAAGAACCCGCCGATGAAAACGATGAGAAAAATGCCGGCGCAAAACTTCCTGTTTTTTATGTGGAAGATCTGGATGCGCTTCAGGTTGGGGAAAGCTTTTTGCTGGAAGATTATTATATTACCAGCTGCTATACCGCGTCAAATCATTATTATATAGATGAAAACAAAGTGCTCTGGGGCACCGGAAAGAATGAATTCGGACAGCTTGGAACCGGCACTTACGGTACGGAAGAATACTATGAGGAGCCGGTTAAGCTTGCGGAGAATGTCATTTCTGTGGATGCCTCGTGGAACGATTATTTCTGCATTTATCTGACGGAAGAATGTGAGCTCTATGGTGTCGGTTTAAATTATTCGGAAGTGCTTTTGGGAGAAGGAAGCGAATCCCAGGTTTATTCCGTTTATGATTTCCAAAAGGTTACGGAACCGGTTCTTGTAATGACAGATGTAGCTTATGCCAGAGCGGGACGGGAATGTATCGTTGCGCTTCAAAATAATAAGACTGCATACTGGTGGGGACAGTATGCTCCTTTAACACATACTTATGCAGGCAGAGATTATAAAGAATATTGGAAACTGGAAGAGGATGTATATAATCCGCTGAAAATGTTTGCCGATAAGCCCATGAAAATCATGGAACAATGCAAATATGTTACGACAGGAACATTTACCGGCGCTGCCATCAGCGAGTCGGGAGAATTGTACATATGGGGCTTCAATGCCTTTGGGCAATGCGGAACACCTGTCACAGAGGATGATTTTGTCCGCACCCCTACAAAGGTCATGGATCATGTGAAAATGGTCTGGCAGGGAAGAATCGTTTTTAATGAGCCCATGAGCAAGCCTCCGGAGTTCGGAAGATTGGAAACGGATTATAAATATAACACTTTTGTATTAACGGAGGATAACAACCTGCTGGCAGTTGGGCTGAACACAGGTGATAAGAAGAAAGTGACCGAGGTGAACGGAGATATTGAGGAAATCCAGATCAACCGGTACAGTGATGCTTTCGTTCCCGTTCAGGCAGCAGAATACTCTGTGGACAACAACATGACAGTTTTGGGCAGGTTAGAGTTTGGCATGTCCATAGAAGAGGTTGAAGACATTCTGAGCAATGCCGGTATGCATACTTTCCGGGTTGATGAGAGCGTATATCATGAAAGGTATGGCGCAGCACTTTCAGCGGAGTACAGCCAGTACCATTGCTATTTTGATAATCAAAATAAACTGGTCAGGCTTTCGATTCAGGAGGGCGGAAGCCGGGACGGACGTTTTACGCTGGGAATGTCTTTTTCAGATCTGCAAAAAAGAGTGGAAGAGGCAGGAGGCTCCTTTGCGAAAGAGGAGAGCGATACCCCATATGAAATCTGGCTTTATCAGGATATAGGGCAGCAGATCCAGTATGCGTTTTGTGTGTATGAAGGAAGCGTGTCCGTGGTGGACGAGTCGGAGATAAGCGGGCAATCATAAAGCAGAGATGTTATTCCCGCGGGCAATGAGCCAGGCGGATGCGCCAGCATCCATTTGGCGAATGCCGCGAGGCTCAAATACCAATGTGTCCGAAGGGCACATTCAGCTTTGCTGCGCTTCAAGAATGATACCCCGTCAGCTTGCTGCGAGGTTTTTGATTCGGGCAATTCCAAAACAGTCAGGAGCCCCGGTGAGGAGCTCCTGCATTTCCGCATCTTACAGCCTGGTAACCTGGGCAACGGCATCATAAGTGTGGGGCTCCTTCGTGACGGCCTTGTGTCCGAATGCGATGGCAATCCTGTATTCATAGGAAGGGGGAAGCCTCAGTGCTTCGGAAAAATGTGCCTTCTTTTCGCCCTGCATGGCATCCAGGATGCAGCCGATGATCAGGTTCCCCAGCCCCAGAGATTCCGCTGCCAGAGCCATGTTCTCCACGGCGATGCCGGCGTCCAGGGTGCCCCATTTGTAGGTGCTGTCGGCGCTGATGATCACTACGGTGGGAGCTTCGTAATAGAAATTGTGGGGCGGCGAGACCAGGTTCCGCAGCCGGTTCTTTTCCTCTTCCAGCTCCTGCAGTATGGGATGGTTGCCTGGAAGTACGGTGAAATGGAGTTCCTGCTTATTGGCGGCGGTGGGAGCCTGCAGGCCCGCATGGAGCAGAATGTCCAGCTCCTCTTCCGTCAGGGGTTCTTCCGTGTAGCCCCTGGTGGAACTGCGCTCTCTGATGGTTTCGATGACTTTGTTCATTGTGTGCCTCCTTTGGGATGAGATGTTTGTCCGTCGTTCCTGTTATGGCGACGGGTTCCTTTTTATTATACACAGGATCTTGGAAATTTTAAAGCCTTTCATTTCCAACCGTAGGAAATCATAATGCCTACAGCCTTCGTAAGGGATACGTTTCCCTCATGCTTTTTCAGGTACTTTACGATGCCGTTCATCTGGCGGCAGTAATCCTCCGCCTCCTTCCGGTTCATGCCGTGATTCATAAAGTAGGCGATGTTTTCTTCGATTTCCCGGTCTGTCTTTTCGTCGTCCCAGTGGTCTGCCTTTATGACACTTTCCAACAGCTCGCTGTAGTCTTGCTGTTCCGGCTCCAGGAAGGTGACCTTGTCGTTCATCCGGCAGGACACGTTTTTCAGGCCTGCGGCTTTCATGTAATGAGGAATTTTCATGGCGATGGAGTAGTCCCGGTTCTGCTTTTCCAGTTCCGTTTTCCATAATTTTTTCAGCCCCTCATGCCGGCACAGTTCCATATAATCCATGCCGCTGATGTAGAGCCCGTCGGCTTCGAATTCCCGGTTGCACTCCAGGCTTACCAGAATGCCGCCGTCCGCCACGAAACCGGCCATTTTCCGAAGGAGTGCCTCACCGTCATCCACATGGCGCAGGACGGCCTGGCTGATGACCAGGGGATATTTCTCCTTCGGTTCGTAGTGCAGGATGTCCGACAGGATAAATTCGGCAGGGATATCTGAATTCCGGTAATATCTCTCCGCAGCACCGATCATGTTCTGAGAAAAATCAATCCCCACGTATTTGCTGCCCGGGGGAAGCAGGGGCATCATCAGAAGTCCCAGGGCTCCGTAGCCGCACCCGCAGTCCAGGACGGTGACAGGTTCCCGGATGTTCCACACATCCTGTATCAGAAAAGCCATATAATCCCGGTTCCACATGGTCTTCCGGGTGCGCAGCAGATATTCCAGCCGATGCTCCCAGTATGCCGCCGTCCCGGAGCCTGAGGGACGGTATGCTTCCTCCAGGGGCGCCAGTCCCAGCAGGGCATCCACGGTTACGCCGAAGAATGCGCTGATATGGGGCAGCATGGGCAGATCCGGATAGGTGGCGCCGGTCTCCCACTTGCTGATGGTCTGATAAGATACATTCAGAATTTCCCCCAGCTCCTGTTGGGTGAGATTTTGCTTTTTACGCAGCTGCGCCAGTTTAAAGTCAATCATTTCGGGTTGCCTCCTTTGTCTGTTTTCCCTATTGTACCATGGGCAGCCCAGGATGTCTTTCGCGAATTTGGCGAACAGATTCTCATATTTTTAATAAGATAAAGATAGAATTTATCAGTAAAGGCCGGATAGGTGAGGACGGTACGGCATCTCTTACGTTTAACCATGCGCCGAAGCATGTAATTGTGACAGGAGAAGAGCAGGGAGAAGAAAACAGCGGAACCGCAGAGCCTGAACAGCCGGAAGGAGCCGGCAGCACAGCCGGAGCTGATGAAACCGGGGATATACCCGTAATTCCGATAACAGGGCAGGTAGAGCAGGGACGGTGGATTATCCGGGCTGTCCTGCTGACGGCTGCCATGGGCACAGGTGTGTTCCTGGCGGTAAGGAGTTAAAAAGGCTTCAAAAAAGTATGTGTGTTTATTGCGGCACTTTTTTCAATGTGCTATACTGATAGAGGGTTTTTCTTTTAAGGTACGATGGTGTATCGAATAAAGTGCGGGTTTGAGGGAAGGAGAAGAGCATATATGTCGGAAAAGAGACTGAACAATACAATATTCCTGATGTATTTAGTGACTTTGTATTATTGCAGAGAACATAATATTTCCACAGAAGATTTTTTAAAGCTGGATGAACAATATGAGATATTGAACTATGTCGCTGAGTGTCCCGATGTATTTGACAGCCTGACAGGCAGTGAAATGGTGAGAGAGGTGGAACAGTATGTATCACAGCCTTAGGACAATTTTATATCATGGGACAGCATCGGAAATACAACAGATTGATGTAAAGCTTGGACGGGAAAGGAAAGATTTTGGAAAAGGCTTCTATATGGCAGTTTCGAAAAGTCAGGCCGTTGGGATGATGCATAAAAAATACAGAGAGGTCGTCAGACGGAGCAGAGGAAAACAGGATAATGCCTATTCGGAAAAACTATATGAAATCGCCCTGGATGAAGACTACATTTCAAGACTTAACATAAAAGTATTCCATACAGCAGATATAGAGTGGCTTGATTTTGTTTTGATGTGCAGGGAAAAAGGAGGTATGCCCCACAATTATGATTTGGTGGTTGGGCCTACGGCAGATGATGATACCGCTTTTTGTCTGAAAGCCTATTGGGATGGACTGTACGGCAAGGTAGGTTCGGATGCTGCTAAGAGGATGTTGCTTAATAATCTGGAAACAGAGAATCTGGGAATACAATATTTCATAGGAAAACAGGAAGTGGCGAACCAGCTCATTGTAAGTATTAAGGCAATTGATTGGAGATAAGTAAATGGATGAAAGCAGAATTGAAACGACAACAGGGATGTGCGTTGTGGCATTAACGAAGTATTTGATGAAAAAGCAGAATCTGGATTATGAGAAGGCTTATAAAAAACTGTTGGGCATGGAGCTGTATAAGCTATTGTTGGATATAGAGACAAGGCTTTTTCTGGAAACAAATGAATATTTGTGTGAGGCCTGTGACAGGGAACTGGAAGAAGGGGTGGATGTATTATATAAGTTTATCAACAGCTAAGTTGCCGTCCAGTTTCATTTTCATACTATCTACGATAAAACCGGGCAGAAGCGCCATCTGTTTGGCGCTTTTGCCCCAACGGCCCTCCCATCAGGCGGGGATTCACCGCAATGTCGGATTTTTCATCGGGAGCATGCTTTCGATGATTTTCAGATTACTGTCTGACACTGTCCTTTCCGTAGCTTTCAGCTCCCGCATAAACATCCGTATACCCCCCAGCTCTTCTTCATGATTCCGCCCTATGATTTCTGAAAAAACTGATGCTCCTTGAAAAGCTCCCTGTAAAAATCCTCAGCCCTCCAGAATATATTATGCGGCGTAAGGACCGCTTTCAGTCCAATGGGCGGAATGGAGGCTTTTTTATATTCCTCCAGAAAGCAGTCCAACATATCGGAATTCATGCCGGAAAAAACCATCATTTCGGATGGGAACTCCGTTCCGGCATAAGAGCTGTTCTCCCGCCGAAAGCCGGATATCCCCGCCAGGTACCCCAGCTTCTGGGAGTACGAGGAGAGCTTTACTCTTGAAATGCGTATTCCCAGCTTCCGGCAGAGGCCTTCAATCCGCTGCGCTTTGCCCGCTTCTACATGAAATAAAAGAATGTTCGCTGTATCTGCCATAAAAAGTTCTCCTTGTCACCCCAATCAATCAGAAAGACTGCTAAAAGCCGCTAATTCCCTTCCGGAACCACCGGCGTCCAGTGGTGCATATCATACAGGTCTGTAAAGCGGTAGGAGGCCTGCGTGCGGCCCTCCGGCGGCACATCGCTGATGACCAGATCTTCCTCTGTGACAATCAGCGGCTCCCCCAGCAGATAGCTGTCCTGATAGGTTCTATCGTAGCTGTAATAATCACAGAGGAATTGAGGTATCTTCCCCAAAGGAGGTAAGCCAGTCTGTATAATACCAGCCCACGCCCGGTTCGGTCTCCTCGGAGGCGATGAGATAATCGGCATAGGGGGACAGTGTCAGCGCCGTTTCCGCCGTAGCCATGAGGCAGGCGTCAAAGCC
>DKVC01000063.1:0-2012 GCA_002490995.1 Lachnospiraceae bacterium UBA7188 | reverse complement strand
GGCAGGCGTCAAAGCCGATGAAGTTGAACTTCACATTGCAGGCTTTGAGGGCGGAAGTAAGGCCTGAAAGATTCATGGAGCCGCTGGAGGAGAATTTTTCGTCATAGCCATAGCCGCTGACGGAACCGCCGCCTCCTCCCAGCAGCACGGCCAAAAGAAGAACCAGCTTTAAGCCGGCGCCGCTCCTTGACCTGGCGCTTCGCGTACCGGGCCGGCCAGACTGCTCTTTCCCCCGTTCCCGATAGCCGTCGGCGCTGCCTGCCGATCCGGTGCCGAGCCCGTTCCCCCGCTTCTGCATGGTCTTGCCGGAACCGCTCACATTTCTTTCCCGTCTTCCTGGTCTGTTGTTGTCCATTCGATAGCCCCCGTAATCCAGTTGTTTTCGGTATCATTCTAATATCAGCAGCAGAAAAAGTCAATCCTTACTGGTGATGCAAAATAAATTGCAGAAAATGCCCCGATATGCTACCATGGCTGATAGAACCATGAGAGGTGGAGCCTGGCGGGGGAGGACGATAGGCATCCGAATAGACTTCGCCTCTGCAGGGCTGATACAAAGCGGATTATAAAGAAGTTTTTCTGTAATTTGAAGTCGTAGAAGCGCCTGGCTTGGATATGTGTGGAGAAAGAGGCAATTTGGGAGGATAATTATGCTGCTTTGGACACCAGAGAAAAGAATTCCAGCAAAGAGCCATGGCCTGGGCAAGGAGGGAGTTTCATGAAAGATGCATTAAAAAGGGCGGTGGACATCCTGTTCCATGGGATGCCCTTTTCCTATAATAACAACGAGTACAAAGAGGAGGTCCTGGAAGCGGCTGTTCAAAAATATGACGCCGACAGAGCGGAGGGGATGACGGAGGCGGAAGCGGCGGGGAACATCCTGGTCCACTTCGGAAATGCGGAGGAACTCTGCGGCTATCTGGGGATAGAGAAGACGGAGAACCAGGCACAGGTAGTGGAGGAAAGCTCCTTTCTGAAGACATGGAAGAGGCTTCAGAGAAACACATATGCCCTGGCAATTGAACTGACAGGGATGATTGGTTCCCTCTTAAGCGTTTTCGTCATGGGACGGATATTTTCTCTGGAGAGCCTGGCTGCGGCAGCCCTGGATTTGCTGATTTTTACCGTTCCCTTTCTTTTTACGGTGAGGAAAAGGAAGAGGCTGACAGAGGAGACGGATTTCTTTGAAGCCTTTTATGAGGGCTCCTGCCGGGGGGCTGTGGAGAGAAAGTACGACTATTACTCCAAAAAGCTGATGAACAGTCTCTTTCTATCCCTGTCCCTGGGATTTATCCTGCTTTTTGCCATTCTGCTGGCAGTCACTACCTCCAAATATACCCTGCAGGATGTCCTGCATGAGATCACCTTTTATCTGCTGTTCATTGAGGCGGCAGTCTATCTGTTGCTGAAAAACTTTCTTTTCCAGTCCATGGCCGCAAGGTTTTTCTGTGTGAGGCACAGGACGGAATACAGGCTGGAGCTTCGCAGGCTCTGGGGCGTGTCCGCTGTCTATTACGGAATCTGCCTGTGTGCCCTGTATGCGGTGAGGAACCGGATGGAGCATATTCTGCGCTGGGCTTTCGCGGCGGCGGCCCTGTATATTGGATTCTGTGTCTTTTATAATTTCACCAGAAGGCGGCAGTTCGTCCATCGTAACATAACGGTCAATGGGAGGAAAATAACTGCCTATGCGCTGGCTGCCGTGCTGCTTGTCACCTACAATCTGATGAAGATGGACCTGTATCTGGTACAGCCCTATATCAATACGGTATCCGCTGTGCCCCATGGGCAGAGCGATATTTCCTATGATGAGGATACGGGAGTCTATACCATTACCACCCGGGAGGAAGAATTTAAGATACTACAGCTGACGGATATCCATCTGGGAGGCAGCATCCTGTCCGCCACAAAGGACATGCAGGCGCTGCAGGCCTGTTACCGGCTGATCAGCGAGACGCATCCGGATCTGGTGGTGGTGACCGGGGATTTGGTCTTTCCCATGGGAATCATGT
>DKVC01000090.1:10010-10459 GCA_002490995.1 Lachnospiraceae bacterium UBA7188 | reverse complement strand
CTCATCGACGTGGGGGTGATGGGGCACTGTATCCACGGGAAAACAGGGCTGTGCCGGAAAGCGGGGATCGGCTGCTACCAGAACGGTGCCGTGACGGAAAAGCCCAATATGACGACAGACGATTTTCGATGGATTGCGGCCCAGTGCCGGGGACGGACAAACCAGTTTGCCCTGGGCGGACGGGGCGATCCGGACCAGCACGAACACTTTGAAGAGCTTCTTCAGATCTGCCGGGAAAACGGACTGGTTCCCAACTTCACCACATCCGGCTATGGGCTGACACCGGAATTGGCGGCTGTCTGCAGGAAATACTGCGGGGCGGTGGCTGTGAGCTGGTACCGCAGCACATATACGCAGAATGCCATCCAAATGCTCCTGGATGCCGGAGTGAAGACGAACATTCATTATGTCCTGGGCCGAAACAGTATCGATGAAGCCATAGAGCGCCT
>DKVC01000090.1:8149-9718 GCA_002490995.1 Lachnospiraceae bacterium UBA7188 | reverse complement strand
TATCGATGAAGCCATAGAGCGCCTAGAGAGGGACGATTTCCCGGCGGGCGTCAACGCCGTTATCTTTCTCCTCCATAAACCTGCCGGACAGGGAACCCGGGAAAATGTACTTGCGCGGTCAGACCCCAGGGTAGAGCGGTTCTTCGCGCAGGTAGACAGAAGCCATTCTTTCAGGGTGGGTATGGACAGCTGCAATGTGCCGGGGGCCATCCGCTTTTGTAAAAATATCCTGCCCCAGTCTCTGGATACCTGCGAGGGCGGGCGGTTCAGCTGCTACATCGGCGCCGATATGGTGATGTCGCCCTGTAGCTTTGACCAGGAGGGGCAGTATGGGGTAAAGCTTGGATCCTGCACAATCGAAGAAGCATGGAACAGCGAACCCTTTGAAGATTTCCGAAACCATATGCGCAGCGCATGCCCGGACTGCAAAAAACGTAAGCTGTGCCTGGGCGGCTGCCCACTGATGCCGGAAATCGTATTCTGCAGCAGTGAACACAGGAAGTGACTGTAATTCCATAAAAAATTGAAATAGAAAAAATTGAAACAGGAAAGGAACAGGCGGCTATGAAAATCAGGACTGATTTTGTGACCAATTCCAGCAGCAGCAACTATGTCACAATAAACATTAAAAGCCCTAAATTAACGGAAATTCTGCGTGCGGCAAGGGTATGTAAAGAAACCGGGGAAACAGATGACGCTGAACGGGGTTGGTACGGCCGTGACAGATTAGAAATTGACGAATCAGAACACATTGTAAAATTTGTGCGGGAGATATCGGGTTTCCTCGAGTACTGCGATGTAGATATGGATTCGACGAACGATGAGAATTTGATGATTGGCTATCCGCCGGAAAATTTAAGCGATTTACCCGAAAACCTGCTCAATCTGCTGAAAAAAGACGGGGAATGCATCCTGTCCCGGCAGGGCTATGATCCGGCAAAAATCTACAGCGCATTGGAGAAAAATGGCGAAGAAATTCTTGCAGATACGGAAAGCGCTGACTGGCTCTATGAAGCGGAAGGCCATGGGGAGGCTAACCTGTTTAGCTGGTTTTGGAAACTTTCAAATACGATAGCCAAAAAGGAGAATCTGGATTATCGCCCCTCATCTGCGGGCCTTTCGTGCTCTTTCCACTATGATAAAGAAAATGGGGAGTCCACTAAAGGAGAATACTCATACAGCAAACCCTATAGGAAGGATTCTTCCAAAGATGATTTGGACATTGAACTGGATTTTTCAGAGGGTGATTCGGACATTGAACTGGATTTTTCAGAGGATGATCCGGACATTGAACTGGGTTTTTCAGAGGATGATTCGGAATTTGAGCTGGATTTTTCAGAGGATGAAGATTCGGAATTTGAGCTGGATTTTTCAGAGGATGATTCGGAATTTGAAATTGATTTTCCGGAAGAGGATGTCGATGATTGGGAAACCGAGGACGAGTAACCATCCCCGTTTTGATGAGGCAATCCTTTTGATGTGCCAGAGATAAATATATAAATATCCGTAATAATTACGAATCCCAAAACCGAATTCTGCTATACTGTTTCCTGTGATATCGGACAGGGC
>DKVC01000090.1:0-7845 GCA_002490995.1 Lachnospiraceae bacterium UBA7188 | reverse complement strand
AATTTTTATTGTATTTCCAGGCTTTTTCCTAAGCAAATTGTAGCGGTTATCTTCCGACAATTCCTAAAAGAAGCCCGGAAAGGAGACAGATATCTATGAGATCCTATGTAACATGCCCCAAATGTAAGACAGGCCGGCGGCGGCCTTCCGGCGTAGACCGAAAACACAGATTCCATCGACAAGAACGAAACCTGGCGCCAGCTCAGGCCTGAAAAGGACAAGAAGGAGGGATAACGAACCATGCATGAAGAAAACAACACACCCGTATTTATGAAAAAGAACAAGATGAACGGACTGAAGGCGATGGCCATCACAGTCATCTGCCTCGCCGCCCTCTGTGGCTGCGGCGTGGACGTCTCGCCCAGCAGCAACGGCCACTGCTTCAGCGACGACGTGAAGCCCGTCATCAGAGCGTCTGAGGAAGATGCCGAGAAAGACGCTGAAGAAGCTGCACCATCCGCTGTCCAAGAACCGGCGGAAAAGACCCCACAGGAGCTCGAAACCGGGAACCAGGAAGCGAAGGATCCAGAGCCTGACAACCAGGAAGCGAAGGATCCAGAGCCTGACAAGCAGGAAGCGAAGGACCCCGAGCCTGACAAGCAGGAAGCGAAGGATCCCGAGCCTGACAAGCAGGAAGCGAAGAACCCCGAGCCTGACAAGCAGGAAGCGAAGGATCCCGAGCCTGACAAGCAGGAAGCGAAGAACTCCGAGCCTGACAAGCAGGAAGCCAAGGAGCCTGAGATGTCCAGCGTCGAGGGCGTCGCCAGGCTCGGCGAGCTGCTCGGGCTGTACCAGATGGATCTGCTCTATGCCAGATTAGGCAGCCTCGTCGTGGTCGACACGGAGTCCGGCCACAACCCCTACGACCTGACCTGGCGATACGGCCTGCAGGTGAACACGCTGAACCGCTGCCTGAAAGACCCCGAGTGGGACGCGCTGTACAGGTCCTACGTGGATACCTGCGACTGGTCCCTGGTATTCGACGCCGATTACTACAAGAACGCCTTCCCGATGCTGGCGAAGCTCTACCATGACGACGACGCGCTGCTGCTGGAGCACTTCCAGACCCAGGGCGTCCATGAGGGCCGCCAGGCCAGCACCGGATTCAACGTGGCAGCCTATATGGAGAACTGCGGCAGGGACCTCGTGGAAGCTTTCGGCGACAACTACGAGTGCTACTATTTCTACTACATGCTGAACAACGGCGCGGAGAAAACAGTCGGCACGGCCAATACGGGAAACCAGTACCCGCTCTGGCTCACCGTGGAGCTGTCCCTTCAGCAGTCGAGAGAACATGAAAGCGTGAACGGCTACAGGCAGGAAGACGGCGTAGGCACCGTAGAGATCCATCCGGAACTCGTCGCCCTGGCGAACTACAGGGCCTGGTACGACGCCGAGCACAACCTGTACGGGCACGACTACTGCCTGGAGCCTGAGACGGTCGGCGACATGGACGACTGTTTTTACAGAGTATTCCTGCCGACCTGGTCCGAGAACACGAACAAATGGTACCATACGAACCTCCTGGGCGAATACAAGGGCTTCTATGGCCACTACCGTCTGTCCGAAAGCCACAATGAAGCCATGACCCGCGAAACGCAGCGCTGGTCCGGGTACTCCAACCCGTATCTCTCCGACAACCCTGGGAACACCGGGGAGAACGGCGACAAGGACACCGGCTACTGCGCCCAGTTCGACATCTACAGCGCCATTGAGCCGAAATCCCCCTGGGACCTGTACTGATCCCAGGGGCAGTCCGGAAGATCACGACGAAAATATGAAAAGAGGGCACGATATGAAAATGCACGTCAGGAAGTATATCTGGAAGTCCACTGAATTCTATTAGACGCATGGCTTCGAAGGCCGGAAAGGAGCAAACCATGAGAATCATTTATGTCATCCTCAATACTACCGCGGATGTGATCGACTTCACCTGCGACACCGCGAAGAATGTCGGCCAGAAGCTCAGCTGGTGGTTCGACCCCGACAAGAGGTACGACCTCGGCCTCGGCATCGGCTATGTCCTGCAGTTCCTTGCGGGCTTCGCCATCGGCTATGTGGCAGTCACCGCCATCAAGGTCGTGCTCGCCATCCTCGCGCTGTCCTGAAAAAAAGCCAGCCGCATGGTGCACCCGTTCGGCTGGCTTTTTTTACAGCGCCACATGCGTCTGCCGCTGTACCGGCGGCTGAAAAAGCATCTGCTGGAGAGCCGCGTCATCTATGCGGACGAGACGGTGGTGCAGGTGCTGAAGGAGGACGGGAAGCCCGCTTCCTCGGAATCCCGGATGTGGGTCTATGGCAGTGGAGGACAGGGCGGAAGGCCAGTCCGCTTCTTTGAGTACCAGCGGACCGCAGCGGGAAACATGCGGCAGCCTTCCTGAAGGGCTTTACCGGCTGCCTGGTGACCGACGGCTATGCCGGTTACAATCAGGCGAGCGGAGCAGTCCGCTGCGGCTGCTGGGTACATATGCGTCGGAAATGGCGGGAGGCGATGCCGAAGGGCGCTGCCACAGCCACCTCCAAGGCCGCGATTGGATATGAATACTTGTAACAAGTGCTTATTAGGTCAATGGCTTATTGAAGAGCCCATTGCCTTAATCGGGTATGATGGGTTCTGTGAGGGGCTGTAAGACTGTGAACTGTCAGCCCATATTTCCGGTGAGGAATATCTGCGGCTGGAGGAGAATCTGAATTCTTTTCATGAGGAACTGGGAAAGGAGCTGTTCGGCAGAGGATTTATGGAGGGGATGCGTTTCTTTCTGGAATGTTTACTGGAATGACGGCTGTATGCATTATTTATATTATCTGTATGTTGTGCTTCGCTTTGTTATATGATAATATGATAACAGACAATATAAAGCCGCACGTCCGGTTCCGCAGAGGGGTGTGGGGAGTAATCCCCGCATCTACTCGAGCGGGACAGCTACATGGACATGAAGCCTTTGGAACTGGCGGCTTTGTACAAAGAGATGCAGACAGTTGTTTATAAATGGCTTAAGGAGGATGACCCAGAGAAATGCATTCAGGCCAAATATACCGGCCCGCGCGGAGATGTGGCCATCCAGGAAGGCACCGACTGCGTTTTGATGAGGCAATCCTTTTGATGTGCCAGAGGCAAATATACAAATATTCGTAATAATTACGAATCTAAAGACCGGATCCAGCTATACTGTTTCCTGTGATATCGGACAGGGCGACAGCTAAACGGCATTATATGATGTTTGTTGTATTTCTATTTTCTATATGTTAGTATAGCAGTAGATTTCAGTACAAAAATTTACCAGAGGAGGAGAATGTAAGATGGAAAACACCACAAGACAGTACAATGTTTCGATTTTTCCCTGTTCAGGGACAGGGGATGTGCCGAGTGCCGCAGTCCGTATGGAAGTGGCCGGCGGCTTCGAGGCGTTTTACAGGGAGGTGATGGAACGGCAAACCTGGGGCAAGGGCCGCGGGGCATCCGAAGCAAAGCTGCCGGGAGCATACAAATTAAGGATATGCGACGGAGTCGGGGAAGATTTCTATAGCTTCTGTGAGGAAGAGGGGGACATCATTGCCGGACTGCTGCATTGCTGCATCAAGCATGGGGTTACGGTCAGGGAGATTGCATATAAGGAAAGCAGATACACGGATATTTCAGAAGCAATTTTTTTGGAAACCGAGCGTATTGTCAGGAAGGCTGCAGATCCAGACGATGATACAGAGCATATTGAGTATGAATACCCTGTCCGGGTATACGTGAAAAAGGACGGATATGATACAACGGTAGATTTCTTCGGGCTGCGGATGACGGACGATGACTCGGTTTTTCAGTATGATTCCAAATCCAGGGGCGTGGTCGAAGCGAAGGAAAATCAGATCCATATCGGAATGTATGGATACTCATGGCGAGGGTGTTATTACGATGATGAATGGGACCCGGAGACTGGCGATTTGGTAATAACATATCGTGAGGTGTCCTATGATGTGGAGGATCAAGGACATGTTTTCTTTGAGGCGGATGGAAATAACGTTACGTTCAGCATGCTGTTGGACGGAAAGCTGTATCCAGAGATTGTCAAAACGGATGGAAAAGTAATCTTTTATGATACGCATTTATTCATTGATGACTGTGCCGGTGACCAGTCCATAACAAATTTCGAGAAGGTTATCTTCGAGAACAGGGATGGGGAATACAGGTATGTAACCGATAATCTGAATATCGGGCAAAGCCGTTTCGGCGGTGTCACCTTTATTCCTCCGCAGATGCCGGGCAGCGTGGACCGGGATTCCGGGTACAGACTGTGCCAGAAATATATGAGGGCTCTTTACGCGGCATTTTTCGGCGCGGAAGAGTACACGGCCTCGGACGGGCAGTTGTTCCGCCATATGGAAGGGACAGACGATATCTTCTGCGCCCGGATAGACGATTTTCTTCTGGAAGGGAAGCTTGGAGTCGCTTGGCCTGATGATTATTTTGGAGGCTACAATTTTGAGCAGGCCTGTTTTGGCATTGAAAGAGTAAGCTTTACGGAGAATAACGTAACTGTCGCCCTGGTTCCAAAGGGGTATTATTCTTCGCTGGAAATCGATGTATACGACATCGCGCAAAAGAAATCATACCATGGAACATTCGATGAGCTCAGAAAGAGAAGCTCCTTTCCTGACGGGGCTCTTCCCGGGTATCTCCGGCTTAACCGTGGATTTTCGGATTTTTCGAAAGAAAAGGAGATTTATACAGACATCAGGAAAACTCTCGTTGATTACGGCGTACATAATCTGATCCCCAAATATGACCCCAAAGAGCAGATGTCCCGCCAGGCTGTAAGAGGCAGGCTGTACGACGCTGATATGATAGAAGACGAAGAGGTTATCTCCCTTGCGATGGAGATGCATAAACAATTCCTTAGAGAAGGCAAGATTCCGAACATTGCCCTGGTGGGTGAGGCCGGTACGGGCAAAACGGAGCTGGCAGGAAGGCTCGCCGGCCTGTTTGGCAAAGGGCTGCTGTCTGTCTCCGCGTCAGATTTAAAGGCTCAGTTTGAAGGCTGGGGGGTGAAAGAGGTTGCGGAGAAGATTCTCGAAGCGGCAACGGACAATAAGGTTCTCTTCATAGATGAGGCATATACGCTCATGGAGGACGCAGGCGGACGGGAAGCGGTATCTATCCTGCTGCCATTTATGACAGGAGACAGGAAGAAAGCGGAAGCGGAATACGGGGGAGGAACCACTTATAAGACGCTTTCGGTTGATTTTGAGGAAGGAAAAGGCAAGAAAGACGGCCGCACCTTTGAGATAGGGCATGAGGTTCCTCCCATATGGGTTGCGGGGTACGAAGATGATATCCGTCTGATGATCAGCAAAAACCAGGGGCTTTTCAGGCGATTAAAAAGAGTCACGATAAAAACCCCGACTACGGACGAACTGTACAGGGAGCTTCTGGGCCTGTTGGAGAAGAAGCTGAAGGACATCCACACCGGCGATGATCTGTTTGATGCATGTGACATCCTGACGCAGCAATTCAAGGGCAATAGAAAGCAGATCAAAAGATTCCTTGGATGGGGGGCACAGCCGCAGAACTCCAGATATTTCGCCAACCATGCCGGCGTCCGCGCTTTCCTTGACCGCTGTATCGACGGAATCGATTTTGAAAAGCCGAAGGATGACATCACCGCCCAGATTGCCAATATCATCACACTCACAAAGCGCGATATCAAGCACCAGCTTGATACGATAAAGCGCAAGGGCAATAGCAGCTCCGGAAGCGATTATGACGTTTCGGAGCAGGTTGCGATGGTCTCCGACATCGAGACCCGCTTTAAGGATTTGAAAGGCTGTGACAGCCAAATCAGGTATATGAAGGACATCATAGCCCTGCTGGTGGAGAAAAGCATGTATGAGGGGCTCAATATAAGCATTCCCAAGGGTGCGCTGCTGCTGGGTATGCCCGGTGTGGGAAAGACCTTTATCGCCAGGGCCATGGCGGGGGAGCTTCAGGAAGCCTTCGAGGGAACCAACCAGCGCGTGGGGTTCATGTCCCTGTCAGCGCCGGAGCTCACCGCCAAACCGGAAAGTTTCATCAGCAGCATTTTTGATACGGCTGAGGAGTATGACGTATGTGTCATATTTATCGATGAGGTGGACGCCATCGCGAAGAACAGGTTCCAAAATAAATTCTATTCCCACTTTATCGAGCTTATAAAGCAGATGGACGGCATTGAGCAGCGTTCCAATGTTTTCATACTGGCCGCCACCAATGCCCCAGAATCTCTGGATCCCGCCTTTACCCGCTCCGGCAGGATCGATAAGGAATTGTCCTTCACTTTGCCTGACAAAACCGTCCGCGCCGAACTGGCGAAAGGGAACCTGGTAAAACGCTGTGGGGCATTGCGCAATTTCGTTTATCCTGCTTCCGAAGCCGGGACTGGGAGGAATGCCGGCAGGCACATGGAAGAAAGCAGCGAAAAGAACAGAAAGGGAATAGAAATGCTGGCGGAGAGAGTGGCGGAAATAACGCGCGGCTATACGCCGGGAGATATCGAAAACGTCATCAACGAAGCCTTTATCAGGTATATGCAGGAAAAGCATCCTGAATCCGGAGAAAAAAGGCTGCCCGGCCGGAACGCCCCTGAATCCGGAGAAAAAGGGCTGCCTGACCGGAATGCCCCCGAATTCGGGAACGCTGAGTTGGACTGCCTCTACGGTCTTATTTATGAAGCCGTCGAAAGAAAGAATATCGGCGATCCTCACCCTGCAGACAGGGAAGAACACTTCAGCATCGAGAAAAATAACCAGAGCTGCTCTTCCGTCTCCATACATGAGGTAGGCCATGCAGTGGTAAGCAGGCTGTACGGTTGCGAGCCCTTTGAGAAGATCACGTCCCTCCCCAGGGGCAGCGCGCTGGGATATGTGATGCTGAGCCAGAAAGCGCCCCTGACAAAGAGGGACTATGAAAACCGTATCCGCTGCGCTATGGGCGGAAGGATTGCCGAAGAACTCGTATACGGGAAGGAGGATATCTCCGTGGGCGCCTGGGAGGATATGAAAACAGCCACAGGCTTTGCCCGCGCTATGGTAGAGAGATTCGGATTTACGGATGAATTCGGCTTTATGGCGCTTCGTGAAGACACCGCGCAGTATCTGGGCGGAAGCGAATACACCTGCTCCGAATCCTTCCGCAGACAGAGCGACGAGGCGGTCAGCAGGCTCCTGAAAAAACTCTATGAGGAAACGGCAGACAGGCTGGCGGACAAGAAAGAACTCATCATAAAGCTGGCCAGGAAAGTGTTCGAGGAAGAAACCATGACAGGCGACAAATTCATCAAGTACTATGAATCGCTGAAAGATACGAAAGAGTAATGGATTCGCGCTGTTCAGACCGACAGGCTGAAACATTCGAGGCATGACCCCATTACTGTGAAGCAAATCGGAATCCCCTGCATCCCCGCCTGGCATACGGGAACAGGGGATTTCGATTTTGCTCTGTCCAGTTGTAAAAAGAGAATTATCCGTAATAATTACGAACCCACAATCGGGAACCCGTTATACTATTCTCTGTAAGGAACGCACCTCGACATGAGCTTCACAATGATCGTTGAAAAACAACAAAAATACCACTCAAAAGAATTGAAATAGCAGTCGAGAGCATACGGACAGGCCGGATGCGGACGCTGCAATGAGGAAAGGATGAGGGACGGTAAACAGATGAAATGTAAAATTATAGACCCCAAATACCATTTTATGACATTGTTTGATGACGGAACAGGAGCCTATATCCGCAGCGGCATCATCAAAAAAGGCCGGGATACAGGCGAAGACCCCTTTATGGCATCGTTCCCCCATCTCATCGACGTGGGGGTGATGGGG
>DKVC01000132.1:2485-2771 GCA_002490995.1 Lachnospiraceae bacterium UBA7188 | reverse complement strand
TACGCATAGCGATTTTCCTTTTGTTAAAAAAGCAGTAGAAAATAAGTCCTGAATAAGGTATTGTTAATTCACCACAAACCAACAAACCTTATACATACAAGAACCATCCCTACTGCTATGGACAAAATCATACCATGTATCCGCTCTGTGGGCAAGCGGTTTTATCATGCCCGTGCTCCTCCATAAATGATGTGATCCATTCGTCACTAAAATTTTACATTATGGAGGGCATTTCAATGAACGAAAAATATCTTCTCAAGCTGCAGGAAGACCTGCGGCTCAAAAA
>DKVC01000132.1:0-2229 GCA_002490995.1 Lachnospiraceae bacterium UBA7188 | reverse complement strand
GCAGGAAGACCTGCGGCTCAAAAACTTTACCAAAAACACCTGCAGGGATTATTACCGCTTTACAAAACGGTTCCTGGAATTCACTGGCAAGGAAGCCATGTCCATCACTTATGCCGATATACGGAAGTTCATCTTCCATATGAAAGATAACGAATCAAAAAAAGCTTCCACGATCAATGTCTACACGGCGGCAATCCGCTTCTTTTTTGAATATACCCTGGGCTATGTGTGGGACCCCAAAAAGATACCGAAGATGAAGCGGGACCGCCAGCTTCCTGTGATCCTGACGAGAGAACAGGTGAACGCACTGATTGATTCCATGGATAATTATAAGCACAAGGCGATCACATCCACTATGTATTCTTCTGGACTGAGGGTGAGCGAGGTCTGCCATCTGCGCTATGAGGATATCCGCAGGTCGCAGAAGATGATCCATGTACCGCTGTCGAAGAACAGGCAGGACCGGTATACCATCCTTAGTGACCGCAATCTTGAGATCCTCACAGAATACTGGTATCGGTATGGCCGTCCAAGGGGATGGCTGTTTCCCAGCCCCGTAAGGGACGCCCCGCTGACACCGGATGCCGTTGAAGTCTTTGTCAGGGAACATGCCCGGGCGCTGTGCCTGCCGGAAGGGGTGACGCCGCACACCCTGCGGCACTGTTTTGCCTGCCATTCCCTTGAAGACGGTGTCAGCCACACGTTCATCCAGCAGTTGCTGGGACACCGCAGCCCGAATTCCACGGATGTGTACCTGCAGATGACATCTAAGGCGCTCATGGGAATAAGGAGCCCGTTTGACACATTTGAAAAAGACGGCATGGAGGCCCGTGGCGATGGCAGGTAATCCGACGATTCAGGATGTCCTGCGGCAGTTTTATCCCAGATACCTGGAGAAATATGCCCCGGGTGTCAGGCAGTCAAAGACAGCGGTACATATCCTGAACTGCAAGACTGGCGCGTATGGGGTGAATGTTTCCAGATGCAGCCAGTGTGGCCATGTGCAGATCCATAACAACTCCTGCCGCGACAGATCCTGCCCGATGTGCCAGGCGCTTTCAAATGAACTGTGGGTCGACGCGCAGAGGGAAGATGTCCTGGACATAGATTATTACCATCTGGTATTTACCTGCGCGGCTGAACTGAACCCCCTGATCTACGCCAACCAGAGGGAACTCTACGCCCTGTTTTTCCATGCCGCGGCAGACACGGTCATGGAGCTTTCCAGGGACCCGGCGCATATGGGAGGCACCCCGGGATTCATCAGTATCATGCATACATGGGGTTCCAACCTGTCTTACCATCCCCATATCCATATGCTCTGTACAGGCGGCGGACTTGATGCGGACCGGAACTGGCATGAGAAAAAGGGCGGCTTCTTCCTGCCTGGAAAGGCGGTGGCTGCACTTTTCAAAGGGAAATTCCTGTCCGGTCTCAAGGCGCTGCATAGGGCAGGAAAGCTTAGCTATGAAGGAACCGCCGCCAAATACCGCAATCCGTATGAATATCAGGAACTGCTGGATATCTGCTATGGGAAAAACTGGGTCACGGACATCAGGGAGTCCTTTGCCGGGGCGGAAACCGTTATGAATTACCTCGGGCGTTACACCCACCGGATAGCGATCAATAACAGCCGTATCCTGCGCATGGACGAGTCCACAGTAACCATAAAAGCAAAGGATTACAAAAGTGGCGGCCAGTGGAAAGCGTTGACTCTGGACGGCGTTGAATTTGTTCGCCGTTTCCTTATGCACGTTCCTCCAAAAGGCTTTGTCCGGATACGTCATTACGGAATTCTGAGCAACCAGAACAAGCGTAAATTGATTCCTGTATGCAGGAATTTAATTGGATGCCGCGAGTTCCTGAGGCGGTTCAGAAAAGATGATAAGGCGCAGGCGATCAGGATACTGTATAAAAAGGATGTCACTGCATGTCCTTGCTGCGGCGGAACCATGTCCTGTGAAACATATGTTAGATGGGGTCGCCAAAGAAGCAGCGCCTGACTCTAAAACAACCAGATATCGAACATAACATCTGGGGGTAAGGGGGAAGTGCGCCCTAAACCAGAAAATTTTTCCAGAATAGCATTGTAAAATACCTGAAATAGTTGGCAGGGAATGGAAGATGGAGGGATTGAATCTCCATACCGGACACGACTTTGTTCAATTCGGAAAAACCGAAAGTGCGCTGAATAAGAGGGCGAAAAGATTGCCCTCTTATTCAACCCAC
>DKVC01000135.1 GCA_002490995.1 Lachnospiraceae bacterium UBA7188 | reverse complement strand
GCTCCCGGCAGCCCTGTTCGCCATCATCGGCATAATTTCTAAGGAAAGAACCGGAGGCGGGTTTAATAAGAGGGCACTCTTTTTGCCCTCTTATTAAACTCACTTTCGGTTTTTCCGAATTGAACAAAGTCGCGTCCGGTATGGGGATTCAATATCTCCCACTTCCATCGGTTGACTGCTGTTCCAGATATTTTTAGGTATTATTTCAGAAGAATTTTCCTAGCTTAGGGCATACTTCCCCCTTACCCCCAGATATTATGTCTTATATCCATTTGTTCCAGGGTCAGGCGCTGCTTTTTGGGGGCACCCGTCCAGCACGCACTTCATAGGACATAGACCCGCCACAGCACGGGCATACGGTGACATCTTTTTTGTACAGTATCCTGATTACCTGCACTTTGTCACCATTCTTGAACCGCCTCAGAAACTCGCGGCATCCAATTAAATTCCTGCATACAGGAATCAATTTACGCTTGTTCTGGTTACTCAGAATTCCGTAATGACGTATCCGGACAAAGCCTTTCGGAGGAACGTGCATAAGGAAACGGCGGACAAATTCAACACCGTCCAGAGTCAGTTCTTTCCACTGGCCGTCGCTTTTGTAATCCTTTGCTTTTATGGTCACTGTGGACTCGTCTATGCGCAGGATACGACTGTTGCTGATCGCTATCCGGTGGGTGTAACGCCCAAGGTAATTCATTACGGTTTCCGCCCCGGCAAAGGACTCCCTGATGTCCGTGACCCAGTTTTTCCCATAGCAGATATCCAGCAGTTCCTGATATTCATACGGATTGCGGTATTTGGCGGCAGTCCCTTCAAAACTAAGGTCCCGTGTCTCATGCAATGCCTTGAGCCCGGACAGGAATTTCCCTTTGAAAAGTGCCGCCATCGCCTTTCCAGGCAGAAAGAAGCCGCCTTTTTTCTGATGCCAGTTCCGGTCTGCATCAAGTCCGCCGCCTGTACAGAGTACATGGATATGGGGGTGGTAAGACAGGTTGGAGCCCCATGTATGCATGATACTGATGAATCCCGGGGTGCCTCCCATATGCGCCGGATCCCTGGAAAGCTCCATGACCGTGTCTGCCGCGGCATGGAAAAATAAGGCGTAGAGTTCCTTCTGGTTGGCGTAGATCAGAGGGTTCAGTTCGGCCGGGCAGGTAAATACCAGATGATAATAATCTATGTCCAGGGCATCTTCCCTCTGCGCGTCGATCCACAGTTCATTTGAAAGTGCCTGGCACATCGGGCAGGATCTGTCGCGGCAGGAATTGTTATAGATCTGCACATGGCCACACTGGCTGCATCTGGAAACATTCACCCCATACGCACCAGTCTTGCAGTTCAGGATATGTACCGCTGTCTTTGCCTGCCTGGCATTGGGGGTATATTTCTCCAGGTATCTGGGATAAAACTGCCGCAGGGCATCCTGGATAGTCAGGTTACCTGCCATCGCCGCAGGCCTCCATGCCGTCCCTTTCAAACGTGTCAAACGGGCTCTTTATACCCATGAGCGCCTTAGATGTCATCTGCAGGTACACATCTGTGGAATTCGGGCTGCGGTGTCCCAGCAACTGCTGGATGAACGTGTGGCTGACACCGTCTTCAAGGGAATGGCAGGCAAAACAGTGACGCAGGGTATGCGGCGTCACTCCTTCCGGCAGGCCCAGCATCCGGGCATGGTCCCTGACAAAAATTTCAACGGCATCCGGTGTCAGCGGGGCGTCCCTTACGGGGCTGGGAAACAACCATCCCCTTGGACGGCCATACCGGTACCAGTACTCTGTAAGGATCTCAAGATTGCGGTCACTGAGGATGGTATACCGGTCCTGCCTGTTCTTCGACAGCGGTACATGGATCATCTTCTGTGACCTGCGGATATCCTCATAGCGCAGATGGCAGACCTCGCTCACCCTCAGTCCTGAAGAATACATAGTGGAGGTGATCGCCTTGTGCTTATAATTATCCATGGAATCAATCAGTGCGTTCACCTGCTCCCGCGTAAGGATCACAGGGAGCTGGCGGTCGCGTTTCATCTTCGGTATCTTTTTGGGATCCCACACATAGCCCAGGGTATATTCAAAAAAGAACCGGATTGCCGCTGTGTAGACATTAATTGTAGAAGCCTTTTTTGATTCATTATCCTTCATATGGAAGATGAACTTCCGTATATCGGCATAAGTGATGGACATAGCCTCCTTGCCTATGAATTCCAGGAACCGTTTCGTAAAGCAGTAATAATCCCTGCAGGTGTTTGGGGTAAAATTTTTGAGCCGCAGGTCTTCCTGCAGCTTGAGAAGATATTTTTCGTTCATTGAAATGCCCTCCATAATGTAAATTTTAGCGATTAGTGGATCACATCATTTATGGAGGGGCGCGGGCGTGATAAAACAGCTTGCCCACAGAGTGGATACATGGTATGATTTTGTCCATAGCAGTAGTAATGATTCTTGTATGTAATAGGTTTGTTGGTTTGTGGTGAATTAACAATACCTTATTCAAGACTCATTTACTACTGTTTTTTTACAAAAGGAAAATCGCTATGCGTA
>DKVC01000120.1 GCA_002490995.1 Lachnospiraceae bacterium UBA7188 | reverse complement strand
GTTATATTTCTGAGAAGTTAAGGTTGTTATAGTTGATATTTGATAAATGCTTCTATAGCAAAAGTATAAGTAACAAAGAGAAACTTTGCAAGGGACAGAGTTGTCAAAAAACGGAGACGGATTTTTTGACAACACTGTCCCTTGTGATAAAGGGAAGAATATGGTAAAGTAGACTCATCGGAAGACAGCTGGATTCTGAAATACAAAAACTGAATTCCAGGAGGAAGATTTATGCAAGGAAGAGTAAAAAAAGTGTAGTAGCATTGTGTTGTGCGATGTTTATGGTGGCATCCGTACTGACTGTGAGTGCAGCAACTCAGCATGTTTGCGTTAAGACAGATGTAGTCAGAAGCGTAGGAGGGCCATATTCATGTATTTCAGGCGATGTACATTCAGCTGGAGGGAGAAGACGGCTTCAGCGATATGCTTGACATCGGCGAAGTCGCACCCGGCGGGAAGGGAGTGGGCGAGCAGATACTGGAAGGGGAGGACGGCAGGGTATACTGCCACATAAAGCGGCCTGGCAACAATATGATATTCGAGGTGGCAAAGGACGGAAGCTCATATGCCCTGAAAAAGATGGCGGGGGAAGCGTGGGAGACGGCAAACGCAGAGGACGGGGATCTGTTCAGTTCCCCATGGGGGCTGCTCGGCAATGGACCGGAGGGCATCCTGCGCCAGTACAGCGGACCGGACGGCTGCTGGAGGGACGTGCTGAACTGGAGTGCCTGCAATTTGGGAGGCAACGTAACAAATGTGATGCAGCTTTCGGAGGAAAGATTCCTGGTAACCTTATATGATTCAACGGAACACAAAAACAGGACTTATGTGCTGGACAGGAAAGGTGCGGACGAGGCTCCGGAGAGGGAAGAGCTGGTCCTGGCCTGCTATGAGGGTATGGCGGCATATCTGGAGGAGCAGGTGGCGGCCTTCAACCGGGAAAATGAGAAGTACCGGGTGGTCGTCCGGGTCTATCAGGGGGAAGAGGGGATGACGAGGCTGGACGCGGACCTGGTGTCCTCCGCCCCCCCCGGACCTGCTGGACCAGCAGTGGCTGGATGTGGAGAAGTACGCGGGACGGATGGTGCTGGAGGACCTGGCGCCATACCTGGAGGACAGCGCGGTGCTGTACAGGGAGGATTATCTGGAGGGAGTCCTGGATGCGTATACGATAAACGGGCGTTTATCATGCATTCCCAGCACATTTATCATCTATATCGTGCTGGGGCGGGTGTCCCAGTTTGGGGAAGAACCCGGCTGGGACATGGAGAAGGCCATGGAGCTGGCGGAGCGGTATCCGGATGACAGCCTTTTTGGCAGGATGGGCTTTGCGGCTAACCTGGACTTCTGCTATTCGTATTATGTCGTGGACAGGTTTGTGGATTGGGACAGCGGGACATGCAGCTTTGATGGAGAGGAGTTCTGCCGCCTTATGGAATGGATAGCAGGGCATTCGGCAGGAGCCGGGTACGAGTCTGAAGAGGGGCAGGATGAATTCTCAGGCCGGATGGCAGTCCGGGAAACGCTTGGAGGAGCTGATTACCTGGTGGGGTACCTTGGATGCTTCGATGAGAAGGCGATAGCCGTGGGGTACCCTTCTGCGGATGGCAGGCCCCTGCACCGAACCCAGGTGTTTGACGCGGTGGGCATCACTTCAAAGTCCCGGCATAAGGAGGGGGCGTGGGAATTTTTGGAATACTTCCTGTCTGAGAAGGAAGGAAGGCAGTCTTACGGCTTTCTCACCGATAAGGACGCCCTGGAGCAGGCGTTGGAGGAGACAGTGATATATTCTGATGGAGATTTCCCCCGCCCTATATCCCAGGAGGAAAAAGAGCAGGTATGGGAAATCGTTTCAGCAGCCGACTTCGATACCGCGGTCAGGAAGGTCAGGAAGGACCGGATTATAGACATGATCCTGGATGAGATGGAGGGGTATCTGGAGGGATACAAGTCTATGGAAGAGGTGGTCTCCGTGCTCCAGAACCGGGTGGAGCTGCTGCTGCAGGAGGAAAGTTTTTAAGAATTGGAGGTAATTCTATGGGGAGTCAGAAATTATGGGAAAGCAGGAGACTTAGCCCCTTCAGGGTATCCAGCCTTACAGCCGAAGTCTCTTTCCGCAGGCTGCGGCAAGCCCTCCTGCCGGCAGCCCTGTCATTGGCAGTCCTGTCAGGCTGCGGCGGAAAGGAGAGCAGCCGTACGCTTGGTATCGACGGTTATGTCTATGTACCGCAGCAGGTTGGCCTGTCGGGTGTGTCCCTGGAGAATTTCCAGATAGTGGACGGATATATCTATTACCGTTCCGGCGATTACGACTCCGGCACGGATCTGCGCAGGTTCCCGGCAGAAGAGCTGCTGTCACAGGAAACGCCCGTTCTCCCTTCCGGGGAATCCCTGTTCGGGGCAGACAACCCTACGGAGCATATCCAGGATTTCACAGTGAGCCCGGATGGCTGCCTTTACTATCTGGAATACAGGAGCAGCCCGGGGGAGGCATCAGCCCTGCGCCCATTGGAGCCGGACGGGACAGAAGCTGACGGTGGGGATGCAGGGCGGGGTTATGTTCTGGCAAAGCAGGGACCTGACGGCGTGGAGGCGTTTTGCGTCTCCCTGGCAGGGCATGCAACGGCCGTTGCCTGGGGCGGGCAGGATACGGCTTATGTATTGTCGGATGGTTTTCTTTACTGCATTGACGGAAAAGGGAGGCTGTTGGACAGAATTTCACTGGAAGATGGATGGGGAACCCTGCTGGAGGGAGAAAGCGGCAGGGTTTATTATGATCCCCTGGATTCCGGGAATGCGGTTTTTGAAATAACATCTGATGGCACATTGAACAGGCTTCCCGGACCATATGCCCTGGGCGGCAGCTTCGCCGGTTCCCGGGAAGGGCTGTTATACAGCAGCAACGACGGCAGGCTTTACCGTTATGCTGCGGACAGTGCAGACTGGGAGGCTTTGCTTCGGTGGGGAGACAGCAATCTGGCAGTACGTTCAATCTGGGAGACGCTCCTGGTTTCAGAAGACAAAATGGTAGTATGCTTCCCTGTCCCGGAACAGACGAATGTGCTGAAGAAGGAATGCTATATTCTTACAAGGACGCCGGCGGGTGAGCTTCCTGAGAAACAGGTTCTGGTCATGGCGGGCTGCAATATCTATGAGCGAATGGAGCAGTATGTCATGGCATTTAACAGGAGCAGCGAGACATATCATATCACCATAGAATACTGCGATATGGATAGCCTGGATGCCGCACTGGTGTCCTCTGACCCGCCGGACCTGATTAATCTGACAGATATGGATTATACGAAATATGGAGAGAAGGATGCACTGGAGGACCTGGAACCCTGGCTTACGGAGAGCAGCCTGCTGGACAGGGAGGATTTCCCGGAGGCTATTCTGGAGGCCTGTACCGTAAAGGGGCGTCTGGTGTGTATCCCCGACGAGATGTATTGCACTACAGTCGTCGGGCGCACTTCCCAGGTAGGCGCCGGGGCAGGCTGGACGGCAGCGGATGTAATGGCTCTTGCAGAGGATAATCCGCAGGCAGAGCTGTTTCTCCATAACAATTTCACCCTTATGGTACGGGAATTATTCCGGGACTACATCCTGGGAGAGTATGTGGACTGGGAGAATGGGGAATGCAGCTTTGACGGGGAGGAATTCCTTTCCTTTATCAGATGGGTGGCGGAGCATTCGGATGCTGAGGACAGCGGGGAGGTTCCCATGGAGGCAGGGATTGGAACCATGCCGAAGGAGCGCCTGCTCAGCATATGGTCCCATGTTCTTTCCCTGGACCATCTGCTGTATGAAAGGGCATATTTCGGGGAAGAGGTGATCGCAGTCGGGTATCCCACCGCGGATGGCAGCGTATCTCATCATGGGACGGCAATCAATCATCTGGGCATTGTGGCCGCCTCGAAACAGAAGGAAGGGGCATGGCAGTTCATAGAATCATTCCTTTCCAGGGAGGACGGCGCTTACACCTTCCTTCCGGCCCGGATGGACAGGCTGGAGGAAATGGCGGATGCGCTGCTGCCGGAGGAAGGGACAGAGTCCGTTGAAATGAAAATACATATTCGGATACCCGATGGCGCGGACGAATCCTATACCGGCATGGAAAGGGAGGAACTGGATGCGGTATTTGCGGTGATAGAAGCCGCGGACTACACACCTGTCAGGGAGAAGGAAGAACAGGTGATCGATATCATCCTGGAAGAAATGTCTCCCTGTCTTACAGGAGCAAAGACTTACCAGGAGGCGGCTGCCATTGTCCAGAACCGGGTGCGGGTGCTGCTGGGGGAGAACAGGTGATGCTAAAAATTCTCTATTTTTCATGTCCTTTTTTCAAAATTGTCTTTCGCAAAAATGCGGAATATGCTATACTAAAGAGGCATTACGAAAAAATGAAGTTCTAAAACAGATGTAAGGAGAGCATATGTCACCGAAAAACATGTCAGAAGATACTGCATCAGAAGACAAAGCATCCCGGACGGATGTAAGGGGGGTGGACATAGCGAAAGAGAAAAAGAAGCAGGCGGCACAGCTGAAAAGGGTGCGGCGGCTGAGAAGATGTAATGTCAGGATGATGATTCTGTCCGTGGTTATCCTGATGGCGCTCTGTGTGATGCTGATTGCCAGGGTCAGGACGCTGGACGGCACGGTTGCCAGATTGACAGCCCAGGTGGACAGCCTGATGCGGCTGACGGCACAGCAGCGCGAAATGATGGAGAAGATGACGGAGGAGACTCAGTCTGCCATGGGAGACAAGGCGGTGGTCGGAAGCCTGGAAAAGGAAGCGGAGGGGGATGAAGGCACAGAGTCCGGGGAGCCGGAAGAAGAGGAGCCAGATGCAGCCCACAAGGTTTACCTGACTTTTGACGACGGCCCCAGCGTCAATACGGAGAAAATATTGGAGATACTGGAGAAATACGATGTAAAGGCAACCTTTTTCGTGGTTGGGACAGCCTGTGAGAACAACGAAGAGGCGCTGAAGAAGATCGTGGAGGCAGGACACACCCTTGGAATGCATTCCTGTACGCATAAATATTCCGAACTCTATGGCTCGGTGGAGAGTTTCGGGGAGGATTTGAAGCGGCAGCAGGATTACCTCTATGAGGTGACGGGGGTGAAGAGCAATGTATTCAGGTTTCCCGGGGGCAGTTCCAACAAGGTGAGCGACATTGACATGAAAGAGTTTGCACAATATCTGGACAGCCAGGACGTGCGCTTTTTTGACTGGAATATTTCGTCAGGGGACGGCGGCAGCTATCTGTTTCCCACAGAGACGATTATCGAGAACTGTACTTCCAATATCAGCAAATACAGCACTTCAGTTGTGCTCATGCATGATTCTGCGGGAAAGAGCACGACGCTGGAGGCGCTTCCCACCATCATAGAGAAAATACAGGCTATGGAGGATACCGTAATACTGCCTATCACCGGAGGGACAAAACCGGTCCAGCACATACAGTGGCAGGACGGAGAGTGAGACGGCACAGGGAAAGTGAGTTTTGTTTCAGAACATTGAAAAGAGGGCGTATGTATCGTTTCGGTGGAAAAAGGCGGCGGTGCGGCAGATGACAGCAGGATGCCGGGCGCGAAACCGTGATATATACCCGCAAACGCAAATAATTGCCGTCTGCACAGTAAACGTGGAACGCATCAGCAATCCAGAGCTGAAAGCGGCAATTAAATGCGTTCACGAGTATGACTGTAAAGTAATATGAGGTGCAGGATATATATGCATGATATATAAAAGAAAGGATGTGGTGGCAACGCAGAGAATATTACTAAAATTGAGCGGTGAGGCACTGGCCGGGGAGAAGAAGACGGGCTTTGATGAGGAAACGGTCAGGAAGGTTGCGTTACAGGTCGGCCAGCTGACGGAGAAAGGGATTCAGGTCGGCATTGTCATCGGCGGCGGCAACTTCTGGAGAGGAAGGACCAGCGAGCATATTGACAGGGTGAAAGCGGATCAGATCGGCATGCTGGCTACGGTGATGAACTGTATCTATGTATCGGAGCAGTTTCGTTCCGTGGGGATGCAGACGGAAATCCTGACTCCCTTTGAATGTGGTTCCTTTACAAAGCTTTTCTCCAAGGACAGGGCAGTGAAGTACCTGTCGGCGGGGAAAGTGGTATTTTTTGCAGGCGGCACCGGACATCCCTATTTTTCAACGGATACAGGCGTGGTGCTCCGGGCTGTTGAGGTGGAAGCGGATGTGATTCTGCTGGCAAAATCCGTTGACGGTGTTTACGATGATGACCCCATGAAGAATCCGCAGGCTAAGAAATATGAGGAAGTGACCATAGACGAAGTCATTGCGAAGAACCTGCAGGTGGTGGACATGACAGCTTCCATTCTGGCGAGGGACAATCGAATGCCCATGTGGGTATTTGGGCTGAATGAAGAGAACAGCATCGTCAATACAGTGAACGGCAGGTTTCATGGCACGAAAGTATCCGTATCGACAACAAATTGAAAAAGGAGAATAACAGTATGGACGCCAGATTACAGCAGTACGAAGAAAGAATGAAGAAAGCAATTGATTTTCTGGAGGGAGATTATAATACCATCCGTGCGGGACGTGCGAACCCCCATGTTCTGGACAAGATTCGCGTGGACTATTACGGAACCCCCACACCCATTCAGCAGATAGGCAATGTGACAGTGCCGGAACCGCGCATCATTCAGATTGCACCGTGGGAGAAGTCAATGCTGAAAAAGGTCGAAAAGGCAATCCAGACTTCGGATCTTGGCATCAATCCCACCAATGACGGAAGCGTAATCCGGCTGGTATTCCCGGAGCTTACCGAAGAGCGCAGAAAAGATCTGGCGAAGGAAGTCCGGAAAAAGGCTGAGGAAAGCAAAGTGGCCATCCGCAACATCCGCCGGGACGGCAACGATTACCTGAAGAAACTGGGCAAGACGGAAGTTTCCGAGGACGAGATCAAGCAGATGGAGGATCAGCTGCAGAAGACTACCGACAAATACATTAAAGAAGTTGACGGCCTGATGGAGAAGAAAACCAAAGAACTCATGACCGTTTAAACTCTAAGCAGGCAGACAGGACAGAACGCCGGGGGAGGGGAGAGAATCTGCTCCCTTTCCGCTGTGCGGCCGGAATCGCTCTGCCGTGCCGTGCATTGGTACTGGATGGGGCAGATGCGGAACTGGAATAGGAGGAATAACAGATGGATGAAAATCTGAAGATGCCCCGGCATGTGGCAATTATTCTGGACGGAAACGGAAGATGGGCTAAAGCGAAGGGCATGCCCCGGAATTACGGACATGTGCAGGGCGCAAAGACAGTGGAAACCATCTGCGAAGATGCTTATAAGATGGGAATCCAGTATCTGACGGTGTATGCGTTTTCCACGGAGAACTGGAGCCGCCCGAAGGATGAGGTGGACGCCCTGATGAAGCTGCTGCGCAATTACATGAAAACCTGCTTGAAGACCGCGGAGAAAAACCGTATGTGCGTCAGGGTTCTGGGGGAGAAATCCCGTCTTGACGAGGATATCCGCACCCGGATCCAGGAGCTGGAGGAGGCGACGAGGAACAACGACGGTCTCCACTTTCAGATTGCCATCAATTACGGAGGCAGAGATGAGATTGTCAGGGCCTCCAGGAAGCTTGCCCGGGCTGTGGCGGCAGGGGAACTGAAGCCGGAAGATATCACGGAGGACACTGTGAGCAGCATGCTGGATACCGCCGGGATACCGGACCCGGATCTGTTGATCCGCACCTGCAACGAACAGCGGCTGTCCAATTTCCTCCTGTGGCAGCTTGCGTACACGGAATTTTACATCACCCCGGTAGCCTGGCCGGATTTTACCAAAGAAGAATTGATAAAAGCCGTGGAAGCATATAATCATAGAGACAGAAAGCTGGGCGGCCTGAAGGAAGAATAAAACGCAGATGCGGAACTATAAAACAGCATCTGTCCCGTACAGTACCCAGAGGATTTGCGGACGCGATGCTGTGCGGCCGCAAATTCTCTGCCATGCCCGGTACTGGGAGGGACAGATGCGGAACTATAAATAGGAGGCACATACTATGTTTTGGACCAGATTGGCCAGCGGCATTGTGCTGCTGATCATCGCCATCGGCGCCATCAGCCTGGGCGGAATCCCTCTGGCGGCGCTTTTATGGATGATTTCCCTGATCGGATTCAGGGAATTGACCAAAGCGCTCAAATGCAATGCGGAGGGGGAGAAGATAAACGGGCTGGAAATTGTGGGGATGGCGGGGATTACCTGTTATTACCTGCTGGTGTATTTTTCCGGAGTGCATACCTGGCTGCTGATGTGCATTGTGGGAGTATTTCTGGCGATTATGTTCGATTATGTGATTACTTTTCCGAAATATAATGCCTCCCAGGTGATGGCGGCTGTATTTTCCTATCTGTACGCACCGGTACTGCTGTCTTTCATATATCAGACCCGCATGTGCGACCAGGGAATCTATACGGTTTGGATGATCCTGATCAGCTCCTGGGGGTGTGATACCTGTGCTTATGCGGTGGGAAAGCTGATCGGAAAGAAGAAGATTTTCCCGGTCCTGAGCCCTAAGAAATCTCTGGAGGGCTGCGTCGGCGGCGTGGCGGGAGCGGCGCTTCTGGGATGGCTGTACGGGTATTTCTTTGTGGAGAAGGCATTTCCGGATCAGGGCATCGCCTGGATAATCGCGTTGATCTGTGCTGTCGGAGCAGTTATGAGTATGGTGGGAGATCTGGCAGCGTCCGCAGTCAAACGGAATATGGAGATCAAGGACTACGGTAAGCTGATTCCCGGGCATGGGGGAATCATGGACAGATTCGACAGCGTGATCGTGACTGCGCCGATGACTTATTTTTTGACGCTTTTGCTTCTGCATTGATACTGATTTACGGAATAGAATAAGCGGGGGAAGCCGGCAGACGCCCCATGGTCCTGGAAACCGGCCTGCTTAAAACGATGATATAAAGGGAGTGTCATATGAAAAAGATAGCCATTTTGGGTTCCACCGGTTCCATAGGTACCCAGACACTGGAAATAGTACGGAATAATCCGGACTTACAGGTGGTGGCTCTGGCTGCCGGCAGCAATGTGGGCAGAATGGAAGAGCAGATTCGGGAGTTTCATCCCCTTGTGGTATGTATGTGGGCAGAGAAGGCAGCCGCCGATCTGCGCTCCAGAGTTTCTGACATGGATGTCAGGATTCTCTCGGGCATGGAGGGACTCCTGGAAATTGCTGTTTTTCCCCAAAGCCAGGTATTGGTGACGGCCATTGTGGGAATGATTGGAATCAGGCCTACGATTGCTGCCATTGAAGCAGGAAAGGATATTGCGCTGGCAAACAAGGAGACGCTGGTGACAGCGGGGCATATTATCATGCCGCTGGCGGAAAAGCATAAAGTGGCCATTCTGCCGGTTGACAGCGAGCACAGCGCGATATTTCAGGCATTAAACGTAAACGGAGAGGGAGGAGGGCAGAGCATAGAGAAAATTCTGCTGACAGCTTCAGGCGGTCCTTTCCGGGGCAGAACCAGGCAGCAGCTGAGACATATTCGTCCCGAGGATGCATTGAAGCATCCCAACTGGAGCATGGGGCGGAAGGTGACTATAGATTCGTCTACGCTTGTAAATAAAGGGTTGGAAGTAATGGAAGCCAAATGGCTTTTTGGCGTGGATGTGGATCAGATTCAGGTGGTGGTCCATCCCCAGAGCATTATTCATTCGGCGGTGCAGTTTATGGACGGTGCCATTATTGCGCAGCTGGGCGTGCCGGATATGAAGCTTCCTATCCAGTATGCCCTCTTTTATCCCGACAGGAGGCCCATGGGAGGGAAGCGGGTAGATTTGTTTGAGCTGGGTCAGCTTACCTTCGAAAAGCCGGATATGGATACCTTCCGCGGATTGGCTTTTGGCTATCAGGCAGCGCGCACGGGCGGAAGCATGCCTACGGTTTACAATGCCGCAAATGAAATTGCAGTGAAATTTTTCCTGAACGGCGTCCTTCCGTTTTTGGAAATAACGGAGCTTATCGGGGAGGCAATGGCGCAGCATCGGACCATTAAGGAGCCTACCATAGAGGAAATCCTTGAGACGGAGAAGCTGACTCATGAATATATTCTGAAAAAGAAAAAGATTTGGTGACTATTATGCATGAAACCGGGCATTTTGCAGTGGGGCATGGAACAGGGCCGGCAAGTGCGCCCGTGAATATATAGAGGGAAGGACTGGAGCATTCGTGATGACCTTGATTTTGTTCATTATCATATTCGGAGTGGTGGTGATTGCCCATGAATTCGGGCATTTTCTGCTGGCGAAGGCCAACGGCATCCATGTGGTGGAATTCGCTGTGGGAATGGGGCCTACACTCTGTTCGTTCCATAAGAAAGGAACAAAATATTCCCTGAAGCTGTTTCCCATCGGCGGCGCCTGTATGTTTGAGGGCGAGGACGGGCTGATGACGAAGGAAGGGGAGAGCAGTGAGGGTTCCTTTTTGAACGCATCTGTCTGGGGAAGAATTTCCACGGTGGTGGCAGGACCGGTGTTCAACTTTATCCTGGCATTTATCATCGCCCTGATTATGGTGAGCATGACGGATTATGTGGCGATCCGTGATCCTGTTGCCACCCAGGTGGCGGAAGGCGGCGGAGCGGAAGCTGCCGGTCTGCAGGACGGAGACCGCATCATTTCCATCAACGGGGAGAAGCTCGGCCTGTATCAGGAGATTTCCCTCTATATGCAGGCAAGTTATAAGGGCGGTGACCTGGAGGTGGTTTATGAGAGGGACGGAACGAGGTATACCACAACCCTGACGCCCCAGTACGACGAGGCTTCCGGAATCTACCTGCTGGGCGTGATGAATGCCGATTTTGTGGAGCCGAAGGGCTTTGATACCCTGAAATATGCATGGTATGAGATGCGCTATTCCGTGAAGGCTACCTACAAAAGCCTTGGCATGATCTTCCGGGGAAAGGTTACCCGCCAGGATGTGGCCGGGCCTGTGGGCATCGCCGTGAATGTGGTGGGCAAGACCTATGACGAGGCCAAAAATTATGGATGGCAGAGTGTTTTCCTGAGCATGCTGAATATTACGCTGATGCTTTCGGTGAACCTGGGAATACTGAATCTCCTTCCGGTTCCGGCACTGGACGGTGGCAGGCTGGTATTCCTGCTGGTGGAGGTCATCCGGGGCAAGCCGGTGCCGCCGGAGAAGGAGGGCATGGTCCATTTTGTGGGCTTGATGTTTTTTATGGTGCTGATGGTATTTATTTTCTTTAATGATCTGTCTAATATTTTTATGAGATAACGTCAGGAGCTGCCGGAGAATAACGGATACAACTTCTTTGGAAAAACTGAAGGCAGTTTATTACACCCTGTGACACTTCGGCCAGTCGGGCGGCTGGCCGGAGGGGCGGGAAGTTGGCAAACGGAGTAAACTGTGCGTATAAAGCGTGACGGTTTTGCGTATAAAAGTTTCTTGGATTCGGACTATCTTTAAGTTTCAACAGTATATCAAAGTGTTTCAGCAGAAATTCAGTTTATTGTATACAGATGATTAGAGCGTCAAAAGGTC
>DKVC01000182.1 GCA_002490995.1 Lachnospiraceae bacterium UBA7188 | reverse complement strand
ATCTTCCTGCCCTCCATATCCCCGGTAGATTAAATCCGTGCTCTTTACATCATACCCATGTTTTTCCAGAACATTTGATAAATGCCCCTCCCCGCAGGCACATTCCCACACATGGCCGGCAAATGTTTCCTCTGCAAGCAGAAGCTCCATCGCCTTAGGATCCGTTGCATAATAATCATCCTGCGCCCTGGCATCCGCACTATGGCTTGACGCACCCAGAACTGCATATACGCTTTTCCCGTTCCCTGTCCAATCTTTACCCATAAGCCATCCAGCCCCTAACTTTTTCTGCGTGCCGTCAGCAGATGTTCCATCAAATCATCATGCGGATTCGCCCCTCCGTACTCCACAGAGCAGTTTTCCTTCACGATCTGATAGATCTGGTACCAGCACTGGTTCACCTGCTTCAAATAATTCTGACTCATCGTCACATACGGGCTTGTGATCGCCGCACCCGTGGTCGGATGCTTCGCCAGGAATCCGTATTCTGATATACAGGTCTCACACTGTACCCATCTGGATACCGACATTGCGTATTGTTCGATCAGCTGGGTATTCACCAGCCGGTCACATCCTCTTTCCTTCAGCCAGAGAAATGTCTGCTTAAACACATCCTCCGCACAAAGATCGATACCGCTCTTCTGAGCAGCCTTCAAAAAATCCTTCACCGGCGGCACATCCTCGCCGCTTATCTCCGCAGGCTCCGGAAGGTCAATGACCGTAGCGGCAAGCCCGCTGTCAATCTTTTCAGTCAGAGCCTTGGACTTCCTGCCGGAACCGGCCCTTGCACCGCCGCGCATCGTCCCGTCTTTGGCCATTTCCCATCACCTCAATTCCTGCAGTGGTAATACCCCCTTTGAAAACTTGTTTTTGTGCGTGACACCCCCGCGCCGTTCCCTGGAGAATATACATCCGGGGATTTTCACTCCCCCTGCCGCCTTCCCCAGCGGTCACCACGCTCGGCATGGATGCGCGAGTGACACGACTTGCACAGCGCGATCAGATTGCTCCGGTCATGCATGCCACCTTCACTCAGCGGCTTCTTATGATGCACTTCCTCAGTCTCTGCAATGATCCCACGCTCGAAGCACTGCTCGCAAAACGGATGCTCCATCACATACTTATTGCGGATCCTCTTCCATGCCCGTCCGTAACGCTTCTTAGTCCTGGGATCTCTCCCGTATTTCTCATACTCGCTGTTCACCTTCGTCTGGTGTTCCGGGCAGTATCTCCCTTCCGTAAGATTCGGACAGCCCGGATAAGCGCACGGCCTCTTCGGTTTTCTCGGCATCTGTCCACCTTCTTTCTCCATAGAAAAAGCCGCCGCAGATTTCTCCGCAACGGCTTCCTCATCCTTCACTTTTGCCATCTTAACAATACCACAAAGGCGTACTGTATTTCTCTGAATTTTACTGTAATGTTTCAGGGACCTCGATAAAATCCAGCGCTTTCCTATGGAGCCGGAATACATTATCGATACCATAGCCAAGATCCCCTGCAATCTGCTCCCATCCCACATAGTTCAGATACCGCAGTTCCAGTATCAGCTGAAGTTCCGGATCATCCACCTGCTTGATGCAGTCCATGGTCTCTTTCTTCAGGTCTACCAGTTCCAGCATGTCCGCATTGATCTCCGTCTTGATATCGATGATCTTCACAAGGACATCCTCCATTTTGTGGACGTTCCTGTTCGGGCTTCCCGGCATATCCGAATATGTCGCCGTCGCCTTTGCCGCCAGGTCGTTCAGGAGCTGGATCTGTTCCAACTTGTTCTCTATCCTCTGATCGACACGATATGCCCGCATCAGATAATTTTTAGCCGCTGTCTGCTGTCTGTTCATAAGCTGCCCTCCGATTGAAAATATTTTTTTCCCCTCGGATTGACTCTGGTTTACTCTGATTGCCTTATCTCTTCTTGAAGTCTTCGGATCAGGTATTCCCCATCTACGCTGGTCAGTGTACTGTACCAGCCGGAACAGAAAAACTTCTCAATGCTTAAAGCTTCATTCATGGCATCCTTATTTCTCGGATACGTTTTTATCTTCTTCAACGCCACCCTGTAATCGGTAACTGCCTGAAGGATGACCGCATTGGCAAGCCTCTCATACGGATTCTCCGCCAGATTCCTATTTACCGCCATAGGCACCTACCTCCGCTTTCACGGCATCGATCAGTGCCTTCTGCGTCGTCTTTTTCCCCTGCAGGGCTTTCAGGATATGCTCATCGATCGTACCCGCCGTAAGGATATGGATATTGGAAACAATACCGGAAGCCTGACCCTGGCGCCACAGTCTTGCTATCGTCTGCTGGTACAGTTCAAGGCTCCATGTCAGACCGAACCAGACAAGGATATTGCCGCCGGCCTGAAGGTTCAGCCCGTGGCCGGCAGAAGCAGGATGGATAAGGCCAACTTCAAAGCTGCCCCTGTTCCACTCCGCGATATTGACATCCGTATTGATCCTGCTATAACGGTATCCCAAAGAATCAAGCCTCGCCGTGATCCTGTCCAGATCATGCTTAAACCAGTAAGCCACCAATACCGGCTGGCCGTTCGCCGCCTCAATGACATCCTCCAGGGCATCCAGCTTCCGGTCATGGATGCAACAGATATTGCCGTCATCCTGATAGATCGCCCCGTTTGCCATCTGTGACAGCTTCCCGGAAAGCACCGCCGCATTCGCAGCTGTGATCTCACCCTTCGGAAGGTTTATGACAAGCTGCTCAGCCATCTCCCGGTACAGGAACCCTTCCTTTTCATCCATAGCCACAAAATGCCTGGAATTTACCAAAGAAGGCATCTTCAGGTAATCCTTCGCTTCCATAGAGATCGTGATATCGGAGATCTTGTCGAAAATCTCTTCCTTCGCCCCCGGACGCAAGTCATAACTGTAAA
>DKVC01000246.1 GCA_002490995.1 Lachnospiraceae bacterium UBA7188 | reverse complement strand
ATTATCAATGCGACAATACACTAGAACCCGGAGGAACATACTATAATGGACAAAAAAACGATAAAAAACCTAATTCAAAACTATAACGCCACCGAGCTACAGGAGATGATTCTTGCAATTACCAGCAAGAACCCTTCTGCCCAACAGGCCCTATTAGACTACTGCCAGAAAAAGGGAAAGGCGCTGAAATCGAAAGACTACTCCACCATAATCATAAACCAATTGCAACACCATTGGGACCGTGCAAGCAAAATCATCGACGAATTCAACGAATACGGTGGAGGGCCTGAGAAAGAAGAGGAGATTGCCTGCGATGAATTGGAAAAGATGATGAAAATCCTCGAAACCGAGGAAATACCCTGGGAACCCCGCAGGGAGATGCTGGAGAAGGTGCTGGATTTCGTGTGGATGGACAACAGCGGCTTTTCCGATATGCTGACGGATGTGGCAGACTCCATGTGCCGGACGAAAGAAGAGAAAGTCTATCTGGCAGACTGGCTTTCCCAGAGCGGCAGCTCCTATTATGGGGATTGGGCGTCGAGAATCTATCGCGCATGCGGAGAGGACAGGAAATATCTGGAGAGCAAAAAGGCGAACCTGAACTATTCCTGGGATTATCTGGAACTGGCCAGATATTATGAGGAGCATGGGGACAGCAAACAGGCGCTGCAGATTGTTCAGGAAGGTTTCCGGAAGCTGGACGGGCGGATGGATGAAATCTATGAGTACCTCTTCCGGTATTATGTGAAGCATGACGATCAGAAAGCCCTGGAAGAGCTGTATCGTGATTCCCTTAAGAAAAGGATGAGCCAGGACACCATTACGGAGCTGATGCACGGCTATTATAAGGAAAAGGGCGAGTATGGGAAGCAGAAGGCCGCCCTCCTGAAGCTGCTGTCCTGCAGCAATACGGGAGAGCTGTACAAGCTGTATCAGAAATGCAGACAGGAGCTGACACAGGAGGACTTTGCCAAAGAGGAGGAAGGCATCCTGAAGACGATCAAGGAACGGAACCTTTCCGCATATTTCGACATTCTTTTGGACAAGAATGAGACGAAAGAAGTCATCGATTACATTCTGCATCCCGGGCAATATGGGGGATGGGGCATAGACCAGGGACATTATTTCTCCAAACGGTTGTCCGGCCAGTACCCCAGAGAGATAGTGGAGCTGTACTGGAGGGAGACGGCGTCCTATGTGAAGATGGGAAAGGAGTCGAACTATGCCCATGCGGTGGGCGTGCTGAAGGAGATTCGCCAGATTATGAAGAGCAACCAGTGGACAGATGAATGGAAAACCAGGTACCAGGCGTTTCTGGAGGAGCACCGCAGAAAGAAACTGCTGCTGAAGCTGTTGGAGGGATTCAAGGCATAGGCAGTAAATGTTTTTTCTATCGAGATGTAATAAAAGATTTCAGGCATGGTGGATGCCATTTTCTGGTATACAGGGATTATCCGCGACAGCATCAGGAAGCCCCGGCACAGCCGTCAAAGAAAGGAGTAAAAATGTACCAACTCAAAACAATAAAATCCGACATCACAAAAATAATAGGCTTCCAGGCAATCGTCAACGCCGCCAACAACTCCCTCTTAGGAGGCGGCGGAGTCGACGGTGCCATTCACAGGGCTGCAGGCCCGGCACTTTTAGCAGAGTGCAGGACTCTTCACGGATGCGAAACAGGGCAGGCAAAGATTACAAAAGCATATAACCTCCCATGTGACTATGTAATACATACCGTGGGGCCGATTTGGAGAGGCGGCAGCAACAAGGAAGAAGAACTTCTGGCAAGCTGCTATTACCATTCCATGCAGGTAGCGCTCGAGCACGGGATAAGAAGCATTGCATTTCCGTCCATATCAACCGGAGTCTACCGATTTCCGGTAAAGCTTGCAGCGAGTATAGCAGTAAAGACAGTCAGCAGATTTTTAGAGGATAACCCGGACAGTTTTGACATTGTCGAATGGGTTTTATTTGATTCAGCAACCGAAAATGCTTATGAGACAGAAGTAAAGGCAAGCAGCAGCCCTTCCCTGTAGTACTGCCAACCGTAGGAAAATAAATGAAAATCATCCTCTCACCAGCCAAAAAAATGAAAACAGACTCCGACACTCTGGAGCCCGTAAGCCTGCCCCTGTTCCTGGACCAGGCATCAGCCATCCTGTCATGGCTGAGAAGCCGGACTCGGCAGGAACTACAGACTTTATGGAAATGCAACGAAAGTATAGCCCGGGAGAACTATGACCGCATCGCACACATGGACCTGAGACGCGGCTTGACGCCAGCAGTGCTAGCCTACCAGGGAATCGCTTATCAGTACATGGCCCCTGCGGTATTTGAAAAGACCCAATATGAATATCTCCAGGAGCATTTGCGGATATTGTCCGCATTCTATGGCGTGCTCAGGCCCATGGACGGCGTAGTCCCTTACCGGCTGGAAATGCAGGCGAAAGCCTCTGTTGCGGACCATAAGGATCTGTACGGGCTGTGGGGGAGCAGATTGTATGAAGCCGTCCGGGACGAAAGCGGCCTCATCATCAATCTGGCATCCAGGGAATATTCGAAATGCATTGAGAAATACCTCACAAAGGGAGACCGGTTCCTCACCGTCACATTTTGTGAAAAAGCAGGGAATAAGCTTGTGACAAAGGGAACCTACGCCAAGATGGCCAGAGGCGACATGGTAAGGTTCCTGGCGGAGGAGAACATAGAGGAGCCTGCGGACATACAAAAGTACCACAGGCTTGGGTATATATTCCGGAGCGATTTGTCCACAGAGAGGGAGTATGTGTTTGAAAGACAGCAGAATCAGGAGCAATACAATGAAGGGTGAGCTGGAAAATTACGAATCGGGGAAAGGATTTGAAGCAGGATGTCAGAAGAAAACGGCAATTGGACCATGCGCGGCCTGGAATGGGACAATCCATACAGAATCCGCACATGGCAGGAACTTGTAAACTGGATAAACGAAATCGGTTTCCTCCCGTTGTTCGCAGGCGAGGTAGAAGGTTTTTCGGCGGAGGAGCACACATCGCCGGCTCAATGGTGGACAGGAAACCGGCAGGAGGATCCGTGGGAGTGGCGTGAGATCATTGCCGCAGGCGGACAGGTAGCATACGGCAAATTCTTTGGAAACAAAGCTGGTTTTATCAGCCTTGAATGGCTTCCCTGTTTTGCGAATTACCGCAGAAACGGATATGATTTTGACGCCAGATACCAGGACGGCCTCGCCAGCCGCAGAGAAAAGAAGATCATGGGTTTCTTCATCGGAGAAGACGAGGACGGCGATGCAGTATATAAAGATGAAATTATCCTGTCTACGGATCTGAAGAAGGCAGCAGGCTTCGGCAAGGGCGGAGAGAAGAATTATTCCGGTGTGGTCACAGGGCTTCAGATGCAGACCTATCTTGTGATACGGGATTTTATTAGACGTAAGAACAAACGGGGCGAAGAATACGGCATGGCGGTCTCTGTCTTGCTTCCGCCGGAGAGCGTCTGGGGATATGATAAGGTAACCGCGGCATATTCAGAGAAGCCGAAGGAGTCATGGAACAGGATATTCCGCCATGTGAAAGAGCTGTATCCGGGCGCAGATGAGAAGAACATCATACGGCTGATCGGCAAAGCTCCGGGAGATTAAATCCTCTGGCAGGTGAAATTTGAGGCGGTGCAGGACAGCAGCCCGGATACAATTATACTCAAGACCGCCAGGATTT
>DKVC01000050.1:936-4590 GCA_002490995.1 Lachnospiraceae bacterium UBA7188 | reverse complement strand
GCGGCAGAGGCAAAACGGAAAGCGGAATGGGAGGCCAGGCAGCAGGCGAAAAAAGACGCGGAAAGGGTACAGATGGAGCGCATCATGGCCATGAGTGAGGAGGAACTGATGTCGGAATCCATGAAAAGGGTAGGAACTGACACGGAGAAACTGACACGCCGCAATATGAAGGAATGCGTTTCGGAATACATCCAGACTGCATGCCTGGAAGATGCTGCATTTGCGAGACAGGTCATGCTTCCCCAGAAGAACATGGTCCGCTGCTTTCAGTATATCAACCGGAAGGCATATGAATATGTCCAGGACGAGATGAAGGCAGCCGGTATTCAGCCGGGACGGAATACACCCTGTTATTCCAGCGATATCCCGGATGACCTCTGTTACCACTGGGCGGAAGAATACTTCCGGACCGCAGATGTGAAGGAGGATAAAGAGGACGAGGAGGAATTTGTTCCCAAACCTTATGCAGGAAGGACGACAACCGCCTCCAAAGGAAAGAAGACGGGCACAAAGAAATCTCCTGCTAAAAAGCCAGAACAAAAGAAAGCAGAAAAAAAGGCCTCTACCGGTGATGGACAGATATCTTTTATGGAGCAGCTTTCTCTTGAAGGTATGCTGACACCGGAAAAGAAGGCAGGATGAACATTTTATGGAGGTGAAAAGGATGATTGCTTATAAAGGTTTTGCTCCCGGCCTTATCTGCCGGGGATACCAGTTTGTACCGGGGCTTAATAAGACGGAGAAAGCGAACTGCCGTTACAATGGTTTCCATTGTGCGGAAAATCCGCTGGACTGCCTTACCTATTACCCCAATATGGATCAGGCGGAATACTACATTGTAAATGCCGGTGGCGACATTGACGAGGATGGAAATGATACAAAGATATCCTGCACGGAGCTGACAGTACTGAAAAAACTGACCAAGGAGGATTTCTTTCTCCATGGCCTCGCTTTTATGGCTGACCATCCGTTACGGGAATGGAGCTGTCGGGTAGTAAAGGATAAGGCGGAGGCGGCTGCCGGGTATGCCGTGGTGAGAGGGATTGACCCGGTAGCCCGCGGCAAAAAGGGAGACATCCTGGCTTTTGCAAAGGAAAACCCGGTTGACGGGCACATTATCCAGATCGCACTGGCACAGGTAGACGGAATAAAGGTTCTTTCTGATATCTGGTATGGTGCGGATTTGACAGAAAGGGAGGTGGCTCTGCTGTGAAGAAAAAAGAATTACTGAAATTAAGAGCCATAAATGCTACTTCCAAAATGATGAAGATGGCAGATGCAGACCTGCCGCAGCGCAGGATATACAGGAGCTGGAATGGCGAGCAGGTTTACTTATTTTACCAGTGCAGCCTTTATATGCGCTGCCAGATTATACACGGCTATTTAAAAGTGGCTTTTTTTCTTCCGGACCATATGCGGACGGGAGGGAGAAAACCTGCTTATGAGTTATATATTGACAAGGAAAAGGGGGAATTTATCACTTGTGACCGTATCAGAAAGAAATGGCTGACGGCAAAAGTAGATATGCTTCCATGGCCGGGGGATTTCTACGGTTCGAGCAATAAGTGGATCAGTCCGCAGGGGTATGACCTGGTAAAAAAATATCTCGGCGGAGAACATGGAGGCTATCAGGGGTTGTTGGAATATCAGCTGAAGATCCGCGCAGAGGAATTAAAACGGCGACATAAGAGAGAGACCGACCCCTGGGATCTGGATCTGGCGCAGACGCCAAAGCTGCCTAAAGACTGGGAGCGCTGGGTGAATAAAGTCGGTATTACAGAAAATTATATTTTTTACCAGTACAGCAGGAAAGGGGCAAAAACAGGATATTGTACGTTTTGTGAAAAAGAAGTGGCAGCCAGTAAGCCCCGCCATAACAAGATGGGACGATGCCCGCGCTGCCGCCATGAGATTACTTATAAATCCATCGGAAAAGCCGGCACGGTTGTGACGGAGCGCAGTAATATGTATCTGATGCAAAGATGCGAGGATGGGTTTATCCTCCGGGAGTTTAAAGGATACCGCAAATATCCAAAAGGGGATTATAAGAATCCGGAAATCTGCAGCTGGGAGATCCGAAGGGCTGTCTATGACCATAATGCAAAACCTCTGAATGCTTATTACTGGGGTGTGTATAAACAATGTGAAACCCGGTGGATCAGAACTGGTTTTTGCAGCCCGCACTGGTATGGAGACGGGAAGGGCCGGGTCTACGGAAAAACCCTTCCGACACTTGCTGCAAGGGAGCTGCGCTGTACAGGAATGATAGAAACCCTGCAGGATAATCAAAAGCTCGACCCGGAAAAGTACCTTGCAGTCTTCAGGAGAATACCGCAGTTAGAGCAGCTGGCAAAGGCCCATCTGCCTGTATTGGTGGCGGAATGTATGGGAGATTATTATAATTTTGAGAGAGCCTTTAAGAATCCGGAATCCGGAAGCCTGCTGAAACTTCTGGGAATCGACTCCCAGCAGTTGAAACGGCTCCGGGAAAACAGGGGCGGGCGGCAGTTCCTGGCATGGCTGCAATATGAAAAGGCCACGGGGAAATGCCTGCCTGATGAAGTGGCGGCATGGTTCTGCAAAGAAAATATCCTGCCGGACAAACTGCGGTTTATCACAGACAGGATGAGCATGGTACAGATCTATAATTACATCCGGCGCCAGATGCGGGAAAATCATATGAAAAGCGGCGAGGTGCTTACCACATGGAGCGATTACCTTTCTATGGCCTGCCGTCTCAAAATGGACACGAATGATGCGATCATTTACCGTGTCCGGAAACTGCGCCGGAGGCATGATGAACTGGTGAAACTCTGCGGGCAGAAAGAGCTGGCAATCAGAGCCGGAGAGATTTTGGGAAAATATCCGCATGTCGAGGATATTTACCGGGATGTAAAGGCCATCTATGAGTATACAGGGAAAGATTATGCTGTCATTGTCCCGTCACGGATTGAGGAGATCATGGATGAGGGAGAAAAACTCCATCATTGTGTCGGGAGCAGCGACCGGTATTGGGAACGCATTGAAAGAAGAGAAAGCTATGTGCTGTTTCTGCGTAAGGTTTCGAAACCGGAGGATTCCTATTATACCCTGGAGATTGAACCGGACGGTACCGTGAGGCAAAAACGGACGATGTATGACCGTCAGAAAGCAGATATCAAAGATGCAGAAAAATTTCTGAAAGAGTGGCAGAAGGTCATTTCAAAACGGATTACCGCAAAAGAAAGGGGGCTTGCAGAAAAAAGCCGGATTTTACGGAACCAGGAATTTACACAGATGCGGGAGAATCAGGTCATTATCCATACCGGCGATCTACGGGGCCAGCTTTTGGCTGATGTTCTGATGAAGGATCTGATGGAAAACAAAGAGGCGCTTGCGGGAACTGCACTGGCAGATGCCGCTTAATAAGTAACCGGCAGGGTGTTTGAGGGCACCCTGCCTTTTTAAATCACAAGGAGGAACATATGGTAAAAAATCTGAACCAGTTAAAAAAGACTTTAAAGAAGGGAACCTGTTTTGAGATCACTGCCCACTGCCGTCCGGAATATGTAGGCCAGAAACGGAAAGTCACGGTGGCAAATACCCAGGGATTTTACAGTATCGTGCCGGATGAGCCGGGCTGTAAGGTCACCCTTGCCAATAACGGGAAGGGCT
>DKVC01000050.1:0-591 GCA_002490995.1 Lachnospiraceae bacterium UBA7188 | reverse complement strand
ATATACTGCAGCGATAAGGAGCACACGGAAGAATTTCTTGTAATGTCATTTCACATCACAGGACAGGAGGTGGCTTAAATGGCACAGAACGCAAGGGAGAAAGTGCAGGCGCTGACCGCACAGTTAAACCGGTACAGGGATGAATACTATAACAGCAATGCTCCGTCCGTTTCGGATGAAGTCTATGACAGGATGTATGACGAACTGGTATCGCTGGAGTTTGAGACCGGGATATGTATGACGGATTCCCCTACCCGGACAGTCGGCTATGTGGCTGTCAGTGAGTTGGAGAAAACCACCCATCCCATCCCCCTGCTTTCACTGGATAAGACCAAAAGCGTGGAGGAACTGGTCTCCTTTACCGGAGAGCATCAGATCCTTTTGATGCTGAAGCTGGACGGCCTGACTGTCAAACTGACTTATGAGGAAGGAAGACTGGTCGAGGCTGCTACCCGTGGTGACGGAGATACCGGCGAAGTGGTGACGCACAATGTCCGCGGCATCTCCGGGATACCCCAATGTATTCCTTACCCGGAACGTCTGGTGGTGAGCGGGGAGGCATTTATCCGGCCCGGTGATTTTGAGAAACTG
>DKVC01000207.1:21195-21360 GCA_002490995.1 Lachnospiraceae bacterium UBA7188 | reverse complement strand
ATATGTTTGCAAAGACTTACATATAAAACTATTATATGTGTTAGTGATTAGCACTCGTATTAAATGAGTGCTAACAGATATCTATTCAAGAAAAACAAACATAAATGACAGGAGGCAATTATCATGAAGTTAGTACCTTTGGGTGACAGAGTTGTATTAAAACAG
>DKVC01000207.1:12524-20895 GCA_002490995.1 Lachnospiraceae bacterium UBA7188 | reverse complement strand
GACAGAGTTGTATTAAAACAGCTGGTAGCTGAAGAAACCACCAAATCCGGCATCGTTCTTCCCGGACAGAGCAAGGAGAAGCCCCAGCAGGCAGAGGTTGTGGCAGTAGGCCCCGGCGGCATGGTAGACGGCAAGGAAGTCAAGATGGAAGTAAAGGTTGGCGACAACGTAATCTACTCCAAATATTCAGGAACGGAAGTAAAGCTAGACGAGGAAGAATTCATTGTAGTGAAGCAGAATGATATCCTGGCGGTAATCGAAGCCTGAGGACAGAGGGCTGCAGCGGCAGGACGGGGCAATCCGCTGAACGGATAAATATATAACCGGTGGGCGCTTCAAGGCGGGGCATGTTCTGGAAGAGGACAGGTATCCCGGTGGATGAAGCCAAAGCGGAAGCCCGAAAGCGATGTATCCTATCAAAGTTCCTTTACAGAAGGGAACATTATTGAAGAGAAGTAAAAAGAATCGAAAATGGAGGCATGAAAATCATGGCAAAAGAGATTAAATACGGTGCGGAAGCCCGTGCAGCATTAGAGTCCGGTGTCAATCAGTTAAGCGACACCGTGAGAGTGACACTTGGACCCAAAGGAAGAAATGTAGTATTGGATAAATCCTTCGGCGCACCCCTGATTACCAATGACGGTGTGACCATCGCAAAGGAAATCGAGCTGGCGGACGCTTTCGAGAACATGGGTGCACAGCTGGTAAAGGAAGTGGCTACAAAGACCAATGATGTGGCCGGTGACGGTACCACCACAGCAACTGTTCTGGCACAGGCAATGGTAAATGCCGGGATCAAGAACCTGGCGGCAGGCGCGAATCCGATCATCCTGAGAAAGGGTATGAAGAAGGCTACGGAGTGCGCTGTGGAAGCTATCTCCAAAATGAGCCAGAAGGTAAACGGCAAGGAGCATATTGCCAGAGTTGCCGCTATCTCCGCAGGTGATGACGAAGTAGGGCAGCTGGTGGCAGACGCCATGGAGAAGGTCAGCGGAGACGGCGTTATTACCATTGAAGAGTCCAAGACTATGCAGACCGAGCTGGATCTGGTAGAAGGCATGCAGTTTGACAGAGGTTACATTTCCGCTTATATGGCAACAGATATGGATAAGATGGAAGCCACCCTTGACAATCCCTGCATACTGATCACAGACAAGAAGATTTCCAATATTCAGGAGATCCTGCCGCTGCTGGAGCAGATTGTACAGTCCGGCGCGAAGCTTCTCATCATTGCCGAGGATGTGGAGGGCGAAGCATTGACTACTTTGATCGTCAATAAGCTGCGCGGCACCTTCAATGTAGTGGCTGTGAAGGCTCCCGGCTACGGCGACAGAAGAAAGGATATGCTGCAGGATATCGCTATCCTCACAGGCGGTACCGTTATCAGCTCCGACCTGGGATATGAACTGAAGGATACCACCATGGATATGCTGGGCCATGCAAAATCCGTGAAGGTCCAGAAGGAAAATACCGTGATTGTGGACGGCGAGGGCGATAAGTCCGAGATTCAGGCCCGCATCGCGCAGATTAAGAAGCAGATTGAAGAGACCACATCCGACTTTGACAGAGAGAAGCTGCAGGAGAGACTGGCCAAGCTGGCAGGCGGCGTTGCCGTTATCCGTGTAGGCGCTGCTACCGAGACCGAGATGAAGGAAGCCAAGCTTCGTATGGAAGACGCTCTGGCAGCTACCAGGGCAGCCGTGGAGGAAGGCATCATCTGCGGCGGCGGTTCCGCTTATATTCATGCAGCCAAGGAAGTTTCCAAGCTGGCTGAGACACTGGAAGGCGACGAGAAGACAGGCGCAGGTATCGTCCTGAAGGCACTGGAGTCCCCGCTGTACCACATTGCAGCAAACGCAGGCCTGGAAGGCAGCGTTATCATCAACAAGGTAAGGGAGTCCGAAGTCGGCATCGGCTTTGACGTATTGAAGGAAGAGTATGTGAACATGGTTGATGCAGGAATCCTTGACCCTGCGAAGGTGACCAGAAGCGCGCTGCAGAACGCAACCAGTGTTGCAAGCACTCTGCTGACCACCGAGAGCGTTGTCGCCAATATCAAGGAAGAAACCCCCGCTATGCCCGCAGGCGCCGGCGGAATGGGCGGCATGATGTAATGGAACGGATGCGGCGAAACCGAAAGAACTGGATAGAATGAAAATAGAAAACCCCGGATACAGATATACCTGCTGTCCGGGGTTTTTGGCACATGCGGAACCGGAAACGGCATGTACCCGGAAGTGGTACTGTCAGGGCACACAGGGAACCGGAATAAGAGGAAGAATATGAACAGATTTGAATATGTGGTGGTGGATATCGACGGTGATTACGCGCATTTAAAACGTACGGACATAGACTCCGATGAACTGAAGCTGGTAGCCAGGGCTTTGCTGCCTCCGGAGATCATGGAGGGGACGAAGCTGCTCTACGAGTGGATGACTTACAGTATCATGGATTAAACAAGAGAAATCTCATGCAAAAAGCCTATAGGGCCGGCTTTGCTGCCCAGCCTTGTATGCCTTGTATGAAAGTAAAGAATACGGCCTGTTTTGGTTGTTTTTGCCATGAAAAAATGATATAATCCATTTGTTCAGGGATGGCGGAAAATAAAAAGAGTAAAAACGCCGGAAGGATTCATATATGCGAGGGACAAAGGCGATGGATAATTTGCGGAAACTGGTGAGTGAGACAGCCGGCCGGGCGAAAAAGAGATGGAAGCTGCTTCTTTTGGCCGGGGAGATAGTAATTCTGCTTTTTGCGGCGTTTTCCTACTGGCGGCAGGTGCACAGTCTCGCGCATTATGAATTTCAGGAAGGACAGATTTCGCAGTATGGCGGAGAGGAATATGAGTCCTGTTTTGGGGGGACAATTGATGAGAGCCATGCTTCGGGCTTATACGATGTCATCCCCCAGGAGGAAATGTTTCTTAGGAAAGGATATTATCAATATACCGTTACTTATGAGAGCAGCTCGGAGGGAAGTTTCTGCTGGCCACATACCTACGTGACATTTTACAATGTGATAGAGCAGTCGGTTACGTATCTGGAGGACGGAGTTCACGAGAATACGGAACGGTTCTGGCTGAACGCGGATATCAATGTGGCGCTCCGCTTTTTTTACAGCGGGGTGGGTACTGCCAGGGTGACGGGATTTGTGCTTGACGAGACGCCGGTGGCTGCCAATATCCGCCTGTTTTCCGTCATTATGCTGCTTCTCGGGCTGAATCTTGTGCTGGGACTGCGGCTCCGTGCTGGGAAACGGCCAATCACCGCCCGGAGCAAATATGTATTCGCGGGCCTGGTTACCTTAGGCCTGGTTGTCAGTTATCCCTTTCTGCTGGGAAGCACTCCGGAGGGGAATGACCTGCTTTTTCATCTGGCCAGAATAGAAGGGATTAAGGATGGGTTATTGAGCGGGCAGTTCCCGGTGCGGATCAACCCGACTTTTTATGACGGATACGGATATGCCAATCCCATTTACTATGGGGAGGCGCTGCTGTATCTTCCTGCGTTATTAAGGCTGGTGGGGTTTCGGCTGACCACCTGCTACAATGTGTTCGGCGTACTGGTCAATTTGCTGACCTGTTTCGGGAGCTATTACTGCTTCCGGAAGATGTTCGGGGAGCCTGTGGTTGCTTTTGCGTCCACGTTTTTGTACGTGTGCGCGCCATACCGTCTGGCGGATATTTATCTCAGGGCGGCAGTGGGAGAGTATACCGCTTTCCTGTTTCTGCCCTTTGTGGCGTATGGAATGTTCCGCATTTTTACGGAAGATACGTCCGCCAGGCAGTACAGGTGGTGCTTCTGGCCGCTGGTGCTTGGTTTAAGCGGCATTATACAGAGCCATGTCATTACAGGCGAAATGACAGGCGGGCTGATTCTGGTTGCCTGTGTGTTCCTGTTTCGGCTGACGCTGCAGAAAAAGAGATTGTGGGCGTTTATTAAGACAGTATTGTTTACACTGGCTCTGAACGCCTGGTTCCTGGTGCCGTTTGCGGATTTCACCCTGACGGAGAAGGTCAGGATTACACAGGCCGGCGAAGTGCGTATGATACAGAAAACAGGATTGTTCCTTCCTCAGCTGATGGGTTTGTTTCCCGGGTACAGTCTGATTACCCGGGATGCCCAGGACGGCATGGCCAGCGAGATGCCGCTGTATCTGGGCCTGGCCCTGGTTCTGGGGATGGTGCTGTGTGCCGTGATGCTGTGGGCAGCAGGGAAGGAGGAGCGGGGGAAGAAGAGGCAGGCTTTTGTTTTTCTGCTGCTTGGCGTACTGACGGCATGGATGTGTACGGTCTATTTCCCCTGGGACCGAATCAGCACTATGCTTCCGGGGATGCCATGGATTGCTTCCCTGGTGTCCACCCTGCAGTTTGCGTGGCGGTTTCTTGCGCTGAGCTCTGTATTGGCGGCTGCTGCAACGGGCTTTGGCCTGCTTCTGCTGCGTCGCAGGGAAGGAAGAGGGGCTTTTGTGACGGCGGCTTTGGTGCTGTGTCTGCTGACCGGAATCAGCGGTATGTATCTGATGTATCAGTGCGTGTTTTATGGCGGGAGCATAGTCAGGTCTGACATGCGCCATGAGAACACCGCACATGCTGTGTCAGGGGCGGAGTATGAGCTGGTGGGGGCCGATTATTCTGTGATGACGCAGATTTTTGAACCCAGGGCATATGGGGAGATTCAGGTCAGCGATTACACGAAAAACGGCACCAGCATTTCCCTGCATGTGGAGAACGGCGGGACGGAAGGATATGTGCTGCTGCCCCTGCAGGCTTACAGGGGATATCATGTGACATCTGCGGGAGGAGAGATTACGGACCGGCATCTGTCCAGGGGAGAGGGCGCTGTGGTCAGGGTGGACATCCCGGCAGGTTACAGGGGGCGGATTTCCGTGAGATATGGCGGGTTCTGGTATTGGCGCGTTGCGGAAGCCGTTTCGCTGGCTGTGATGCTTTATCTGGGATGGACAGTCTGGAGACAGAAAAAGAGAGCAGTGAAAGCCGGGGAGGGGTGCCGATGAATACAGTGAAGAGACACAGGATGTTGCTTGTGCAGACAGTTCTGTTTGGGCTGTTTCCGCTGTTGTGCGCACTGCTGTACTGTATGAAGGACGGGCATGTCCCCGGTGATGTATATCTTCCTTCTTCCTATTGGAATGATGAACTGATGTACTTCAAGCAGGTGGAAGCGGTGGTAAGCCACGGGCTGCCCCGGGGGTGGTTCGGATTTAATGAAGCCCACGGGAGCATATATCCCTTTGCCGCATGGAGCCCGGTGATTCTGCTGCCCTGGGTGCTCTGGGGGAAGCTGTTTGGCTGGTCATTGACGTCGCCGGTTTATGCCAATATTGTGTTCAATATGGCGGCGCTGGGAGGATTTGTGCTGCTGGCAAGGCCAACCGTGAAGCAGAGTGTTTTTGTACTGGGGCTTCTGGGGGCTTTTATGCCGTATACCAGGTATATGCTTTCCGGAATGCCGGAGGCGCTCTGCATGTCTCTGGGAATCTGGTTTGTGGGACTGAGCATCAGCTGTATCAGGAAGGAAAAGCTGTGGAAAATCATCGCGTTGGCGGGAGTGGTTTTGTTTCTCACGCTGTCGAGGCCCTATCTGGGGCTGCTGTTTCCGGTACCCTTATGGTTTGCGGCGAAGCGTTACCGCATACGGGGAATTCTGGGAATGGCGGCGGTGATGGGCGCTGCTGCTGCGGGATATGTGTGGGTGACGGGAGCCTGCAGTTCTCCTTATATTGAACCCATTGTGGAGACGGAGTGGCTGGGGATTTTTGGCAGGGAAGGAGTGGGGGCAGGGATCGGTTATATTGTTTCCACTTTGACTGACAGATTTTCAATTCTGTTTGACGATTTCCTGAAAAGGGCGGTGAAATACGGTCTGTTTGCCGGGGCGCTGTATGCCGTGACAGGACTTCTGGCCCTGGCGCTTGCGTTGCGGGGAATATGGGCGTTCAGGAAGAAAAAGGAGGAAGGGCTTAAGTGGCTCTGTCTGTTTCAGTTTGCTGCCACGGCGGGAATGATACTGGCACTGTTTCTCTTCTATCGGATGGGGGAAGGCTCCAAGCATCTGATGATTTTCATCGTGACGGGTCTGCTTCTCACAGCCATGCTTAAGGAGCGGTGGATGCTGCTGAAGGTTTTTGCCGGGGCGTTGTGTCTGTACTTTTTTGTGGCGAAGGCAGCGGCACCCTACGACTGGCAGGTGCCCTATGACGACGGTGCGCTGGGGCAGGAGGCGCAGGAACTGCGGGCACAGGCAGAGAGTGGGATGGTTCTGAGAGATACGGAGGAGCGTTACGATAATACCGTAATCTGGCTGGCGTCGGATTTCGTGGGGGAGGAAAGCGTTACGGCTGCCTGGGGGCTGCTTTACATGATTCCGGAGGGGTACGGGATTAATTTCTGTACATGGCAGTATGCATCGGAGCATCTGGAGGAACTGCGGTCAGGGTATATCGCCGTGATCCCGGGGGGCGGGATTGATAAAGCGCTGGCGGGAGAGGATACGCCGGTGGCTGCGGAGACAGAGCATATGAAGGTGTATTGTCTGCGGGAATGAAGAGACAGTGGAAGGACAAAAAAGGTATGGAATCAATGGGCAGCAGAACGGGCAGACATGGGAAAAGGATATCGGCGGAAGGTGCGGTTCTGGCTCTGATTTTGCTTGCGGGCTGTCTGGTGCGCCTTGCAGCATTGGATAAAAGCCCTCTGGGACTGCACCAGGACGAGGCGTATTCGGCATACAACGCCTGGGCGGTGATGCATTACGGGGTGGATTCTTACGGGTATGTCAGGCCGGTGTACTATACGGTGTGGGGAAGCGGGATGAATGTCCTTTACTCCTGGCTGACCATGCCGTTTCTGGCCTTATTGGGAACTACGGTCCAGGCGATCCGGCTGCCGCAGGCGATTTTGGGTTGTCTGTCGATTCCTGCGGTATATGGCCTTGGAAAGGAAATGCTTGATTCCCGTGCAGGGCTTTTGTTTGCCGGATTGCTGGCTGTCAACCCATGGCATATCCAACAGTCAAGGTTTGGGCTGGAATCTGCTTTGGCGGTTCCCTGCTTTCTGTTTTCCATGTACTTTTTATGCCGGTATTTAAACGGAAAAAGGAAGAGCGTGTGGGGAGCCGCATTTTTTGCGGGACTGACACTTTACAGCTATGCGCTGACCTGGATTCTGGTGCCCGGAGTTCTGGCACTGAGCCTGCTTTTTTTCCGGAAGCGGTTTTCCTTTGACAGGAGGCTGCTGGGGGCGGCGCTGCTTTTGTTTGGAATGGCAGTTCCGCTGCTGCTTTTTCTTGCAGTGAATTTCGGCTGGATTCCGGAGATCAGGACAGGTATTTTTTCTGTTCCGAAGCTGCCTGCACTGCGCACGGGAGAGATGGAGCTGTCATTGTCTGCTTTTAAGAGACGTTTTCTGTGGCTGGCTGCCATGCTGTGGGCACAGCATGACGATATGTGGTGGATTACCAGTGAGGCTGCAGGTTCCTATTATTATATCAGTACGCCGTTTATACTGACTGGCATGTGCTGGCATGTGAAGCTTCTGATTGACCGGGTGAGAAAGAAAAGAGCGCTGCCGCTTACTTTCCTGATTGCAATCTGGTTTGCGGTGGCATTTGCGGAAGGATGCTGCATCGATCTGGCAAAATACCATAAGGTGAATTATCTCCATATCCCGGTGATTTTATATGGCTGCCTGGGCATTCTATGTGTATGGAAACTGCTGCGCCGTATGAAGGGAGAGCGGATGGCTGCTGTTGGAATGTGGGTGACAGCGGGGCTGTATGGGTTGGCTTTTGGGTATTATCTTTATTCCCAGGCATCATTTGGCGTGCATTATGAACAGTATGGAAATTCAGCGCTTTCCCATATGCACTGGTATCGGTATGAGGAGGCTATAGAGCGGGCCGAGGAGCTGACGGATGGAGATATCGGCATTAACGGGCTGAATTACGCAAATGTTATGCTGTATAAAAAGATATCCCCTTATGAATATATGGAACAGGTGGTTTATACGGATGACGAACCGGAATTCCGTACGGTCCGTTCCATTGGCAGGTATCATTTTGACTGTATGCCTGGAGGGACAGTAGAGGAAGGGGGGACCATGGAAGAGGGGCTTTCCATGGAAGAGAGGCTTTCCATGGAAGAGAGGCTTTCCGAGGAAGAAGGTAATTCCGTGAAAGAAGACAGCCCTATGGTTTTCGTGTATCCCTATATGATGGAAGAGGTGTTTCAGGAAGCGGGTTATGTGACGGAGCATGTGACGGAGTGTTACGGAGTGGCGTACAGAGAATAAAGAAGGAAATGCCATGGCAGGCATCCGGGCGGGAGCGTATTTAGGAATTGTCGGAAAATA
>DKVC01000207.1:0-12230 GCA_002490995.1 Lachnospiraceae bacterium UBA7188 | reverse complement strand
CTACAATTTGTTTAGGGAAAAGCTCAGAAATACAATAAAAATTACTGCAAACTTGTAGCGGTTATTTGTAGACATTTCCTTAGGATGCCGGGGCATGGTTTAGTAAAAATAAGAAACAATAACTGCGAAATATGCCGGGAAGGCAGCAGAAGGAGGAAAAATGGGCGTTTTATCAAATTTGGAACCACAGAATGTATTTCGTTTTTTTGAGGAGATCACAAGGATTCCTCACGGTTCGGGCAATGTGGGGCAGATCAGCGATTATCTGGCGGATTTTGCCAGGGAGAGAGGACTGTCCTGCATTCAGGATGAGCTGAAAAATATCATTATGATAAAGGAAGCCACCCCGGGCTATGAGAAAGAGCCAACCGTGATTCTGCAGGGACATATGGACATGGTGGCCGTGAAGAAGCCGGACTGCGACATCGACATGAAGACAGAGGGTTTGCGGGTTGCGGTCAACGGCGACCTGATTTACGCGGAGGGCACCAGCCTGGGCGGGGACGACGGCATTGCAGTGGCATATGCCCTGGCGATTCTGGATTCCGATACCATAAAGCACCCCCGCCTGGAGGTTATTATCACCGTTGACGAGGAAGTGGGGATGAACGGCGCCAGAGGTATCGATCTTTCCATGCTTACCGGCAGCCGTATGATCAACCTGGATTCCGAGGAAGAGGGCATCTTTCTCACCAGCTGTGCCGGAGGCGCCAGGGTACATTGCCATTTGCAGGCAGAGGTTGCGGAGCGGGAAGGTACGGCGGTTGAGGTTGTGCTGGGCGGTCTTCAGGGCGGCCACTCCGGCGGTGAGATTCATAAAGAGAGAGGAAATTCCAATGTGCTGTTCGGCAGGCTGCTCTACAGGCTGACGGAGAAACTGCCGGTGAGCCTTGTGGGAGTGGAAGGCGGCCTGGCGGACAATGCCATTCCCAGGCAGACAAAGGCAGTGCTTCTGACAGAGGAAAAGGACAGAGATAGATTTGACGAGATTGTGAAGGCTGTGGAAGCGGAGGTTCAGACGGAGCTGGCATCTAAGGATCCGGGCTTTTTCCTGCAGGCGGGAAGTCCTGTTACAGGGAAGTATGCCTGCGTTACAGCAGAAGATACGAAACGGATTGCAGCGTTCCTGATTTCTCTGCCCAATGGAGTCCAGGGCATGAGCGCCGATATGCCGGGGTTGGTGGAGACATCCCTGAATCTGGGGATTTTGAAATATGAAAGCGGGAAGCTTCTGGCGGAATTTGCCGTGCGCAGCAGTGTGGAGAGCGCGAAATATGCGCTGCTTGACCAGGTTGCGGCAGTGACACGTCTGGCGGGAGGCAGCAGCGAGGCATCAGGGGATTACCCGGGCTGGAAATACCGCAGGAATTCTCCTCTGCGGGATAAAATGGTGGCAGTATACCGGGAGATGTACGGCGCGGAGCCGAAGGTGGAAGCGATTCACGCCGGGCTGGAATGCGGTATCCTGGGGAGCAGGATCCATGACCTGGACTGTGTGTCACTGGGACCTGATATGAGCGGAATCCATACCACGGAGGAGACTCTGAGCATAGCTTCCGTCAGGCGGGTATGGGAATACCTGGTGAAGCTGCTGGAGAAAAAGGAAGCCTGAAGAGGATGGACAGAAAGAAAAGCAGTAAAATAATAAAGCATGCGGCATTGCTGGCAGTACTGTACCTTGCGGTTTCCGGATGCGCATTCCGGGGACAGGACGGTTCCGGGCAGGGAGATGCGCAATCTGCAACAGCAGGTTCCGGAAGAGAGCAGGGGAGCGACGAGTCAGCCGGGGAGAACGGCGCAGTCCTTCGGGGGAAAGGTGAGGACAATGCATCTGACGCTGTTTCGGGTGGCAGGGAAGCGGATAAAGGTGAGACTGAGTCTCCCGCAAAACCGGGATCTGATTTCGGCTCACCTGCGGATCTGGGAGAGGAAGCCGGCTCACCTGCAGGTCTGGGAGAAGAAGCCGGCTCATCTGCAGGTATGGAAGAGGAAGCCGGCTCATCTGCAGGTCTGGGAGAAGAAGCCGGCTCACCTGCAGGTCTGGAAGCGGAAGCCGGTTTATCCGCAGGCCAGGGAGAGGAAACAGGTTTATCTGCAGTACAGAAGAGCGTATCGACATCCGCAGTGGGCACGGACAGTCCCAAAGACAGCGGATACGACTTCACGATCTGCTTTGCCGGGGACATCAACCTGGACGAAAACTGGGGCACCACCCAATTCCTGGATACACAGGAAAACGGCATTTACGACTGCATTTCAGAGGAACTGGTGGAGGCGATGCAGTCAGCGGACATTATGTGTCTGAACAATGAATTTACCTACAGCACGGGAGGTTCTCCCCTGCCCGGGAAGGCATACACCTTCCGTGCAAAGCCGGAGCGGGTGGAGGTACTTCACCAGCTGGGAGTGGATGCCGTGACACTGGCGAACAATCATGTCTATGATTACGGAAAGGATGCCCTGCTGGACACTTTTACAGTGCTGGAGGAAGCGGAAATTCCTTATTTCGGGGCGGGCCGTACACTGGAAGATGCCATGAAACCTCTGTATCTGGAGACAGACGGTAAACGTGTCGCCCTTGTAGGGGCTTCCCGGGCGGAAAAAAATAAAATGACGCCCCAGGCAACGGAAACGGAGCCCGGGATATTGCGGTGCTATGATACGGAGCTGTACCTGCAGGCAATCCGGGAGGGGAAGGAGAACGCCGATTTCTGCATTGCCTTCGTCCACTGGGGAACGGAATACAGCTTCGACCTGGAACAGGTACAGCGGGATACGGGCAGGGAATATCTGGACGCAGGGGCGGATGCGGTTATCGGCGCCCATTCCCACTGTCTGCAGGGGATGGAATACTATGACGGGAAGCCGATTATCTACAGTCTGGGAAATTACTGGTTTAATGAGAAGACGCTGGACACCATGCTGCTGCAGCTTACGTTTACAGGAACCGACGAAGACGGACAGCTCAAGGTGCAGGTCATTCCGGCAGTGCAGGCGGGATATCGGACAACCTGGGCTTCTGAAGCGGAAGAGCAGCGCAGAATATACGATTTCCTGGAAAGTATTTCCGTTAATGTGGATATTTCGGACGAGGGGATTGTGTCGGCTGCTGAGGATAACGGGACCTGGAGCCGACAGCAGAAGGACGCCGGGACGGAGGAAAGGAAATGAGAAAGATACTGCTGATTGCAACGGGCGGAACCATTGCGTCGGGGAGAACGGAAGAGGGCTTATCGCCGAAAATAGGAGCGGGGGAGCTGCTTTCGTATGTGGAAGAGCACAGGGAATTCTGCGATGTGGATGTGATACAGGCTTTCAGCCTGGATAGCACAAATATATATGCCAGGCACTGGCTGGAACTGGCGTCATTGGTGGAGAAGCATTATCAGGAATATGACGGATTTGTAATCAGCCATGGCACGGATACCATGGCGTTTACGGCGGCAGCGCTGTCTTACCTTGTGCAGGACAGCAGGAAGCCCATTGTCATTACAGGTTCCCAGAAGCCCATAGACCTGCCGGTGACAGATGCCAGAACCAATCTGCTGGACAGTCTCCGGTTTGCATCCGATGCCAGGGCACATGGGGTGAATATCGTGTTCGGCGGCAATGTGATAGCGGGAACCCGGGCCAAGAAGGAGCGCTCCAAAAGCTATGATGCCTTTTCCAGTATTAATTTTCCCAATGTGGCTGTGATACGGGACGGCAGAATTGTGTTTTACATCGATGATAAGGATAAGGTGGCGGAACCGGTGCGGTTTTACCATGAGCTGAACGAGAGGATTCTGCTCTTAAAACTGGCGCCTGGTACAGACGCGGCCATACTGAACCGGCTGTTTCCTTATTATGATGGCGTTATCATAGAGGCGTTCGGCGTGGGAGGGCTTCCGGAGTATGGGGAGGTTCCTTTTTATCCGGAGATACGGCGATGGAGAGATGCGGGAAAGCTGGTGCTGATGGCCACGCAGGTCACCCATGAGGGCAGCGATATGGAGGTATACCGGGTGGGAAAGGTCATCAAGGAGGAATTCCGGCTGATGGAGGCTTATGACATGACACTGGAGGCGGCTGTGGCTAAGGTCATGTGGGTGCTGGGACAGACAAAGGAGCCGGAGCAGTTCCGTAAGATGTTCTACCGGACGGTGAACCACGATATCCTGCTGGGTGAAATGTGAAGGGATGGAGGAAACGGGCAGATTATTTAGAAATATTTAAGAAACAATTCAAGTGAAAATGTGTTGAAAACATTTGTGTTTTTTTATACACTATGCTATAATCTTAATAATTGTGGCTGTGTCTATGCGGCATGGAACCTTTTTTAGGAATTGTCGGAAAATAACTGATACAACTTGTTTAGGAAAAAGCATGGAAATACAATGAAAACATGCATAAACTCGTATCAGTTATTTGTAGACACTTCCTTACTTACAATAAGAAGCGTTTTGCGATGCGCCGGAGGATGAACGGTAACGATTTTTCTGAACAGAAGGATGCGCACCAGTGACAGGACACAGAATTGAAGGAGGAAATGTAAAAATGGGTTTACAGGTAGAAAAATTAGGCAATAATATGGCGAGACTGACAATTGATGTGTCCGCTGAGGAACTGGAGAAAGCAATCGAAGGCGCATATCGGAAGAACAGGAACAAGATCAGCCTTCCCGGATTCAGAAAAGGTAAGGCGCCCCGGAAGATGCTGGAGCAGATGTACGGTAAGGAGCTGTTCTATGAGGATGCGGCCAATGCTTTGATTCCGGAAGCCTATGAGAAGGCTTATGATGAATGCGGGGAAGCAATCGTATCCGCTCCCAAAGTGGATGTGGTACAGCTGGAGGCAGGCAAACCCTTCATTTTTACTGCGGAAGTGGCTCTGAAGCCTGAGGTCACACTGGGGCAGTATAAGGGCATCAAAGTAGAGAAGTCGGATGTGGATGTCACGGAGGAGGAAATAACGGCAGAGATCGACAGAGAGCGCGATAAGAACGCCAGGACTGTAGACATTACCGACAGGGCAGTTCAGGACGGTGATATCGCAACCATTGATTTTGAAGGCTTTATCGACGGGGAAGCTTTTGAGGGCGGCAAGGGAAGCAATCATCCGCTGACCATTGGTTCCCATTCTTTCATTCCCGGCTTTGAGGAGGCATTGATTGGAGCCGAGCTGGAGAAAGAGACAGAAGTAAATGTGATCTTCCCTGAGGATTATCAGGCGGAGGAGCTGGCAGGAAAGCCTGCGGTATTTAAGTGTACGGTCAGGAGACTTCAGGAGAAGCAGCTTCCGGAGCTGGATGATGACTTTGTAGGCGAGATTTCCGAGGAAAGCGATACGGTAGAGGAATATAAAGAGGAGATCAGAAAGAAGCTGGAGGGCAGAAAAGCGGAAGCAGCCAGGGCGAAGAAGGAAGATGAAGTAGTGGATGCCATTATCGCGGACGCGCAGATGGAGATTCCTCAGCCCATGATTGAGACCCAGCAGAGACAGATGGTACAGGATTATGCCCAGAGGCTGCAGTACCAGGGGATTACCTTTGAGCAGTATATGCAGTTCACAGGTATGACCAGGGAGCAGTTCATGGATCAGGTGAAGCCGCAGGTGATGAATCGCATCCAGTCCAGACTGGTTCTGGAGGCTGTTGCGGCGGCAGAGAACATTACGGCTTCTGAGGAAGAGATCGAAGATGAGCTGAAGAAGATGGGTGAAGTTTACCAGATGGATGTCGATAAGGTAGAGGAGATGCTGGGTAAGGACGGCAGGAAGCAGGTCAGCGAGGATATCTGTGTCAGAAAGGCAGCTGACTTTGTAGTGGAGAATGCTGTAGAAGAATAAAGGGAGGCTGTTAATATGAGTTTAGTACCTTATGTCATTGAGCAGACCAGCAGGGGAGAGAGGTCCTACGATATCTACTCAAGGCTTTTGAAAGACAGAATTATTGTGCTGGGCGAGGAAGTGAACGATACCTCCGCCAGCATTGTGGTGGCTCAGCTGCTGTTTCTGGAGGCAGAGGATCCGGAGAAGGATATTCATCTGTATATCAACAGCCCCGGCGGTGTCATTACGGCAGGCATGGCAATCTATGATACCATGAATTACATTAAGTGCGATGTATCTACCGTATGTATCGGCATGGCAGCCAGCATGGGTTCCTTCCTGCTGGCAGGAGGCGCGAAGGGAAAGCGTTTTGCGCTGCCCAATGCGGAGATCATGATTCATCAGCCGGCAGGCGGCACCCAGGGACAGGCGACGGAGATTGAGATTGCCGCAAAGCATATTTTAAAGACAAAAGAGAAGTTAAACCATATCCTGGCAGAAAATACCGGCAGAGATTATGAGCAGATCTGCGCGGATACCGAGCGCGACAACTGGATGAGCGCCGGGGAAGCAAAGGAATATGGCATTATTGACATGGTGATCAGCTCCCATGATACCCAGGGCAGTAAGTAAGCCCTGCGGTGTTATACTCATGAGCGCATTGATTCTTGAGTATAAATAATAACATTTAGGAGTAAAGGAATGGCAGGAAGAATTATCGGAAGTGACATTAGATGCTCCTTCTGCAATAAGACCCAGAACCAGGTCCGCAAGCTGATCGCGGGCCCGGCAGGGGTTTATATCTGTGACGACTGTGTGGAGATCTGCACGGATATTCTGGAGGAGGAGCTGCAGGAAGAGGAAGAGGAGGAATCTGTCCGTCCTGACATCAATCTTCTGAAGCCCGTTGAGATCAAGAGCTTTCTGGACGAGTATGTGGTTGGCCAGGAGGAGGCTAAGAAGGTGCTCTCGGTGGCTGTCTACAATCATTACAAGAGAGTGATGGCGCCCAGGGATCTGGATGACGTGGAACTGCAGAAGAGCAATATCATTATGGTAGGGCCTACGGGATCGGGCAAGACTTATCTGGCTCAGACGCTGGCAAAGATTATCAACGTCCCTTTTGCAATCGCAGATGCGACTACACTGACGGAAGCCGGATATGTGGGAGAGGATGTGGAGAATATCCTGCTCAAACTGATTCAGGCGGCGGATTATGATGTAGAGCGTGCCCAGTACGGCATGATCTATATCGACGAAATCGACAAAATTACCAAAAAGGGAGAAAATGTGTCCATTACCCGGGATGTATCAGGGGAGGGCGTTCAGCAGGCACTTCTGAAAATTGTGGAGGGGACTGTGGCAAATGTACCGCCCCAGGGGGGAAGAAAGCATCCACATCAGGAGCTGATTTCCATTGACACATCTAATATTCTGTTTGTCTGCGGAGGCGCTTTTGACGGGCTGGAGAAAATCATTGAGACCAGGCTGGACCGCAAGGCCATTGGTTTTAATACCGAAGTATCACAGAAGACAACCAGGGAGATCGGAGATATTCTTCAGGAAGTAACCCCTCAGGATCTGGTAAAATTCGGGCTGATTCCTGAATTTGTAGGCCGGGTACCCATCTGTGTGGCTTTGAGAGGTCTTGATAAGGAAGCTCTTGTCCGCATATTGAAGGAGCCTAAAAATGCCCTGATCAAACAGTATAAGAAGCTGTTTGACATGGACGGGGTAGAGCTCTCCTTTGAGGACAGCGCGGTGGAATCCATTGCTGCCAAGGCATTTGAGCGTAAGACGGGAGCCAGAGGCCTGCGTTCCATCATGGAGAATATCCTGATGGATACCATGTATGAGATTCCATCTGATGAGAGTATTGAAGAATGCATCATTACAGAAGATACGGTGAAAGAAGGCAATGCACCCCTGACCATTCATAAGAATGAGCGGAGGATAGGTTTGAATAAAGCCATATAACCGGATGAAGGATTGAAAGTACAATCTCCCGGGTGGCTGGATTGTACTGAATCTGCAGGCGGAAGGCGCTGTCCCGGGTGACGGCGCTTTTCCTGTTTTATACTCGTGAGCGCATTTAAACGCCGCTTTTGTGATCTGCATCATGGAATCAAAGAGATGATTCTATGATTAAAAAGACATTACAGAAGCGCTCACTCGTTATATATGTCGGTCGGAACAGATATTTCAGCCAGGTACTGTTCCTGAGGCATCAAAGTAAATCCTGGAGGTCTGCAGTATAACAGCAGGAAATAAGGGGAAACGGTGGGAATATTTCCTGAGAAAGGATGTGGCGAATGGTAATCAAACAGGTCAGTCTGGAGACGGTGTGCGGTGTCACCAGCAAGCTGCCGGAATCCCGGCTGCCGGAGGTGGCATTTGCCGGCAAGAGCAATGTGGGGAAATCTTCCCTGATCAATGTGCTGATGAACCGCAGGGCGCTTGCCCGTACAAGCTCCCAGCCGGGCAAAACCCAGACAATCAATTTTTATAATGTCAACAATGCCCTTTATTTTGTGGATTTGCCTGGATACGGTTATGCGAAGGCAAACGAAGCCGTGAAGGCTCAGTGGGGAAAAATGGTGGAGCGGTATCTGCATAAGTCCGGGCAGCTGAAACAGGTTTTTCTTCTGGTGGATATCAGGCATGCACCTTCGGAAAATGACCGCACCATGTATGATTGGATTACGGAGAGCGGTTATCAGCCCGTCATCATAGCTACCAAGCTGGATAAGATAAAGCGCAGCCAGGTACAGAGTCAGCTGAAACAGATACGCGGCGTTCTGGGCATGAAGGGAGACGACATCATTATTCCGTTTTCGGCAGAGACGAAACAGGGACGGGAGGAGATATACGGGATATTGGATGCCATCCTGGAGGAAAATGTATGAGGAAATACTGGAAAGCTCTGGTGAACCTGGCGGTAGCTGCATTCGTATTGTTTGCAGTTGTCTGGCTGGCTCCAAGAGTATTTGTCTTTTTTGCACCTTTTGTGGCAGGCTGGGTAATCGCTCTGCTCGCAGGTCCGCTGGTGCGTTTTTTTGAAGAGAAAATAAAATTAAAGAGAAAAATCGGCAGTGCATTTGTAATTATTGCAGTCATTGCGCTGGTGGTGCTGGTGATTTATATTGCATGCGCGCAGCTTTTTGAGCAGGTGAAGGGGCTGATGGGAGCGCTGCCGGAAATGTTGGAAAAAACGGAGGAGGACTTTAACAGCATTGCGCTGAATCTGAACCAGCTGCTTGGAAAACTTCCCGGGGGACTTCATCTGAATCTGGATGAAAATGTGCTGGAACTGGATTCCTATATAGGAGAGCTTCTGGAAAAGGTAGGTTCTCCTACCATTGTGGCTGCAGGAAATTTTGCAAAACAGCTTCCGGCAATTTTTATCGGGATGATTATGGCATTGCTGTCTTCTTATTTCTTTGTGGCAGAGCGGCATCATATCAATGAATGGTTCCGAAAACATATGCCGGCTTCCGTGCTGCTGCGCTATCGCATGGTAAGAAACAGTCTGGTGAAATCGGTAGGAGGATATTTGAAAGCGCAGCTGAAAATAGAGATATGGATGTATTTTCTGCTGCTTGCGGGGCTGGGAATTCTGAGGGTGAATTATTTCGGCCTGATCGCACTGGGAATTGCCATTCTTGATTTTCTGCCTTTCCTGGGGACGGGGACGGTGCTGATCCCATGGGCGGTGATCCGGATTCTGACGGCGGAATACAGGACGGCCATAGGGCTTCTGGTGATATGGGGAGTAGGACAGCTGGCGAGACAGCTGATCCAGCCCAAGATTGTGGGGGATTCCATCGGTGTACCGCCCCTTCCCACATTATTTTTACTGTTTATCGGCTATAAGGTGGGCGGTGTAGTGGGAATGATCGTGGCCGTGCCGGTGGGCTTGCTGGTCTATACGCTCTACGAGGACGGCGCTTTTGAGACCACGAAAAACAGTGTCCTGATTCTGCTGGCGGGAGTGAATCGTTTCCGGAGTCTGGAGAAGCAGGATTTATCCGAGGTGGAAGAGATGCAGCTTCAGAACAGGAGGGCTGCGGAAGAGATGGAGAAAGAGGGAGAAAAATAAAAAATATTTTGTGTGGTAATTTTAGTTATAAAACTGGATTTATAACTTGACCAATGATATGTTTTTGTGTATCATAATTTATTAGATGATTTAGTGGTAAAGTCTATTACAGACGTCTGACGTCGGAATGGAGGAAAGATGGGTATCTTATTAACAGAAGGAGACGCGGCAGCAGGAGCAGGTGGGATAAGTCTGATCAGTATGCTTCTTATGTATGCCGTCGTCATCGGTGCAATGTGGTTTTTCCTGATTAGGCCCCAAAGCAAGGAAAAGAAGAGAGTGGCGGCCATGCTTACAGCCCTGGAGGTTGGAGACTGTGTTTTGACTACATCGGGTTTCTATGGAATTGTGATCGATATTAAAGATGATATGGTGATCGTGGAATTTGGCAGTAATAAGAACTGCCGTATTCCAATGGAAAAATCAGCTATCAGCCGCGTGGAAAAAGCGGGAGAGAATTAGAGCCTGTTCATGGGATATTAGAGGGGAACAGGTTCTGCAGAGCTGGATAATCTGAAGACCAGGGCAGTGAGGAAGGCTGCTCCGGTCTTTTTTTATTAAAAACTTATTTGATAATCGGAAAATGAATTCGCGTGTGTACAGACAGGAAGTCCGCTCACTGGATATCAGCCGCTCCTGTATAATATCTTATGTAATATTTTACAAGGAGGGTTATACAAAAGATGAAAGAAACAAATAATGAAATGCAGGTTTCCAGGTTGAAAATCGTTCTGGAAGAAACGGATGTACACAGTTTGCAGAAATATCAGAGCAATGATAAGTCCCGGATATCATGCAATACACTGGAGAGCCTGGCCTTGACCTGGCTTCAGGGGCGATATGGTACGATAAAGAAAAGTACCTATTCCGGCTATTATTATTGTATGAAAATGCATATTCTCCCTTATTTCGGTTCCATGCCGCTGTCTGAGATGAATGGAGAGGCTGTTCTTGCTTTTATGGAAAATATCCAGCAGAAAGAACTGGCAAACAGCACGGTGCGCTCTATTTTAGTTGTTTTTAAGGCGATTATGAAATACGGCGTTCAGACGAATCTGATCAGGAGAGAGATTCTTACCTACTGTACTGTCACCTGTAGGAGAACGGAATCAAGAGTGCTGATGATACACGAGACAGTTGAGATGAAAGAATATCTTTTGGAGAAGGACACCATTTTTTCTCTTGCAATCCTCCTGTGCAGAGGAACTGGTATCCGTATCGGAGAGTTATGCGGCCTGAAATGGGAAGATATCGATTTTAATACAAATACAATCTGCATCAGGCGCACCATATCCAGAATTCCGAATCCCGACCTGTCGGAAGGCCGGCCCAGGACCGTTCTGTATATCCGTACTCCCAAATCGCATACATCCGTGAGAGAAATTCCGATTCCTCAGTATCTGGTAGAGCCCCTGCAGAATAAAAGAAAAGAGAAGAACCAATATATTCTTACAGGAAACGAGATGTGTACGGAACCGCGAAATGTCCAGAAAAAATTTAAGACAATATTGCGTCACTGCAATATGCAGGACTGCAATTTCCATGCGATGAGACATGGGTTTGCAACAGCCTGCCTGGAAAAAGGAATTGACTGTAAAACTGTGTCTTCCATTTTGGGACACGCGTCCACACGTACCACCATGGATTTTTATCTGCATACATCCATGCGGCAGAAGAAGGATTGTATTAACTCGGTTGATTAAACTGAATCTGATAACTGAGACGAGACAATATGTGCCGGTTCAGCCAAAGTAACTTCCGGCAGAATTATACTCGTGAGCGCATTCGTTTGCCGCTTTTTGCCTGGAATTGCACCAGCGCTCACTCGTTATACAGGGGGACAAATGTTTCTGATCGTGAGTATATACTCGTGAGCGCATCCCTTTGCCGCTTTCACATTGCATGACGCTAACTACTTAATATATGCAGGTGGGCAAATGCTTTTGCGTGTGAGTTTGATAAGGGAAGCTGCTTTGGCAATGGCGGGGGAATTAACGGGCAGAAAAGGTTTCGACAGAGTCCTGGAAAAAATTGTAAAAAATTGAAAAATTATGTTGACAAGGAGAAAATACAGTGATATACTAACCATCGTTGTCGCGGAAAACCCAAGATAACAGAGAATGAAAAAAGAAAAAATAAAAAAATGAAAAAAGTTGTTGACAAAAGAAAAAACTTATGATATCCTATCAGAGTTGCTGATGAAAACAACAAACTGATGTGAAAGCATCATAACAGTTATGAACCTTGACAAATGAACAGTAATGCAACCCTGAAAATTCCAAAACAGAAGAGCGGAGAAGCTTGACTGAAAGCATTTGAAACG
>DKVC01000247.1:1240-47152 GCA_002490995.1 Lachnospiraceae bacterium UBA7188 | reverse complement strand
GATATTAGGTTCACGGATTCAGGTGCCTATAAAGCCGGCACCACCAGCTACCAATATGTTCATATCATTTACACCTCGTTTGTATTCATATCTTTTTGCTCTATGTCCTAATTCTCAGTTATTATTTTACCACTAACTGGCTTTATCCCCACCGCTCAACTATTCTCACCGAAACTCCAACAACAACACAGTTATCTGGAACATCCTTTCGCACTACCGAATTAGCACTGACCCCGGACATTTGATCCGCTATATACTAATCCGAATATCACGGCATCGCATCCAATCATCACATTATTACCCTCGATACGGTCAGAAACCCATCAGCACTTTCGACGTGTTTCGCTCCAAGTACCACATTCTGGCAGATGGTCACATTGTTACCAATGACAATGTTTGGGTCTATTACTACTTCAAGTCCTTAATGTAGTAATTGAAACTTACTTCTGATTTCCCCCCGTCGCAATACATCACAGATAAATATGATCCTGTTTAAATTTGGTGTTGGTTAATAACCGTATCGGTTTCCGAATTTTAGCTATATCAGGATATTGTGTTAATGGCACTTCCAAGTTGGACTAACATATATGTTGACTAACACCTTAAATTTTTATATCTGAGAAATACTCCCCAATTTCACAGATACGCATATTATACAGACTTTCACCACTCCACTATTCCTACCGCTCCCATGTTTCACCTCTATATAGAATCTCTGTCCGTCATCACGATAGATGAACCAGAATTATCCATTTCAAACTTCAGCTCTCTTAAATCAGATAAAGCTTTACGTACAAACTCATGGCGATCTTCCGGCACATAAAAAAGCATAAAGCCAGCTCCGCCAGCCCCCAGTAATTTTCCACCAGTCGCCCCTGCACACATAGCCTTTGCGTAAATCTCGTCAATCAACGGATTACTGATTCCAGATGCAAGAGATTTTTTTAGCATCCAGTTATCATTAAGCAATGCCCCCATGGCATCCACGTTGTTCTTCTGAAGTTCTTCCTTCAAACTTCTGGCAATATCGCACATCCGTTGCTGTACTTTCGCCTTATCCATGAACTGGATATTTTGGGTCTGCTCTTTTAATATTTCGGAAGCCGAATGAACACCACCAAGGTAAAACATCATCAAGTTATCATCAAGTTTTCTGTAACTCTCCGGTGCCATGATTACAGGCTCCACACTTACAAATCCATTTGGCATCCTGCAGTCCACAGATATCAATTACCTGCTCCAGCACATACCGGCTCTTAATAATCTCCCTGAAGTCCTTCGTCAGCTGTGTCCCCAGCTGCACGTCCGTATAAGTCAGCGTCTCGTCATTCTGCCTGTTCAGCACATAAATCCTGGTCGTTGACTCAAACTGCTCCGTCAGCACAAACCGGCTGACAGCATTCACAGGCTTGTTCTTCCTGAGCTTGTCTATGGTCGCACCGGAAACCCGGTGTCTTGTAACCAGAGTGTATGTGGTTTCCTCCGACTGTTTCAGCGTCTCCCAGAAGGGTTTGTAATCTATCAACTGCGAACCTCCGTTCTGTTTTTTGCCTTTTTGGGGCTGTGCAGTATAATTATACTTTGCCATGTATTTTTTCTTTTTCAAAAGGTTCGCCTTATATGCAAGTAAGGCGAACTTTTTGAAGAAAAACATACATTCGAATACATGTTTCCGCGAACAGATTTTTACAGTATTCCATATTTTTAGTATATGCAGAGAAATAGGATTAAGCAGGAAAAATGAGGGTTTGCGGAAGAATCATTTGTCATGGGAGAATAAATATAAGAGAAATCAGTGAACTGAAGAAAACTTTTGTCACCACTGACAGCATACAGTTCTTTTTTTATACACTGTATTCAGATTGGGTTGCATTATCATTATGAAATCCATCATTATTCTCATAAGCAAAAGATGCAGTTTTGTAGAAAATTACCCTGGAAACAACATTATGCTGTATGTAATCAGGAAAATGACCATGTCAAATCAGCATATTTGCCAAAAAATGCAAAAGAAAACTTCAATTAGGCTTTTGGAAATTCCTCCAAAAGCCTGCTATACTTTAGCCAGGATCGGATCAAGAAGCCGTCGTACTTCTAAAGTGCATTCTGCATAGAGCTGTAGGAATTCAAGGAAGGGGAAAATGCCAAAATACTGCCCGACATATATGATGACTGACTTAGGCCTTGTCTCCTTGTAGTTCTTTACTACTACAGGCAGGGATTTCCCTGAATATTTTTTCCCTTCGTCCAGGTTCTTATATATCTGGAAATAAAGGTATCCCACCAGCGTCATTACAATATGGTAGGTAATATAATTGTATTTTGTGCTCTTGAAGTCTTCCAGCTTCCAGAAATCCTTCATCTGCCGGAAATCTTCTTCGATTTCCGGGCGCAGCTCGTAGGTATTTATGATCTGCCGTGCAGTCCTGCCGGTGTCTGTCGTCATAAATACAAAATATTTGTCTGTCTTTTTGTCATGCACAACACAGGCATTGATGGGGACATCCTTTTCCGGCTCGTCGCTTTCCCATAACGGACCCAGGTCTGTTACCAGCTGGATTTCCTGGTCCTTCCGTTTACGGTTGGGATGCTTCTGCCATTTCCCGCTGGCGGTGGCAAGTTTTACGGCATCCTGATAGACTGTCATGTTCTCCCTAGCAGGAATGTAAGTGTCTACCCTGCGTTCTGTCTTTAAATAGTTAGTCATTTCCCGTGACAGGAACCCCCTGTCATTGATCAATATGTCGTTTTCATGGAAGCAGGGGGTATTTTTCAGCATCTCCCTGCACTGCTCCATGTCATGGGTCTTAAGTGTGCCGAACACAATCTCTTCCGCTATCCCTGAATCATCCAGGATGCCTCTGAGGACACCCAGTTTATAGCCGCGCATGGTTTCCCCGTCTATCTTTACTACAGAAGAATTTTCATAATTGCCATTGTCCAGGTTGACAAGAACCTTTGTGCAGTCCAGTATGTGGACACATGCCTGGATATCCAACTTTTTCATCAAATGCTCCTGGACATAACTGTTATAGAAGGAAACCCATTCTCCACTTTTGTATTTCGCAAGGAGCCTGCGCATCACGCTTTCTGAAAAAAGCCCGTCATTCACATCCCGCTCGTTATCCCAGATGTTCCAGCCCAGCTCAGCCAGTAATTCTGCTTCCGTCACTGCGAAAGGGACATCTGTAAGGCTGGTCTTACATTTGAGTTTTGCAGCAACGGCAAGGCACAGAAGGATATCAAAAGGGATATGGCTGTTGTCCCTCCGTTTATCCGGCAGGGCCTGTGCGAGGAGGTCTGTAAGCCCCCTTTTTTTCATCGTAAGGATGATGTCATCTATCAGGTTGGGAAATGACATTTCTGCTGCATCTATTTTTCCAGTACGAATTGCATCAAATACTTTTTCTTTATCTTTCCGGCATATCTGTATCATAGTCCACCTCTGCTTTGGTATATAATAAAAATCCCCATTTATTATAGCAGATTTTTGAGGACTTAGCCAAAAGACTTATTGAAGAAAGAAAAAATTTCTCTTGCAATATGAGGATAAATAGTATAGAATAATTAAAGTTATTAAAAAAAGTTCGCCTTACTTGCATATAAGGCGAACTTTTTATATTTCATCGCAATGTATAGATATTATCCGGCGTCAGCTTTATATACGAAACCTGAATCCGCCGCGTACCTTTCATATATGAATCCCGCCAAAGCTGATACTCTGCCCCGTCCACAGGATTTTCCAGTGCATACGTTCCTCCTTCCATTATATAGTACACCATCCCGTCCCCGTCAGCATCCACATCCTCCGGAAAAGGCTTTCCGTCATAATCCTCCTCCCTGTATGTCCTGCTCCAGGCATCCACAGAAGCTATCACATCATAGCAGTCTGTTTCTTTATTATATTGATACAAAATATATGGCCAGAAGTCCCCGTCAGCAGCCATTCCATGATTATGGGACATCTGTTCTTCCACTACGCCATTGTCATAATAAGTTAGATTCGGATATGCCCGCAGCTCTTCTTTAACTGTTCCCAAAGTGTTGTCATAGCCATAGACCAGCTCCGCCTGACCTGCGGTATAAGTCGTCGAATAGGTAATGATGAGCTCCTCTTTTCCGTCCCCATCGATATCATATACAGCAAAATGATTCGTGGCCACATCATCTTCCTGAACCGGCTGATAACCATAATCCTGGTTTCCTGGAAATTTCTGGTCAAAAAAGATATCTTCCAGGACAGTAATATAAGCCTGGATCATGGCTGCCTTCTCCGGGTCTGTCTCCCCGCCGCTGCTTTGTGCTGCTCCCTCCGGATTTGTCTCCTGCCCGCTGCCGCTTTCTACTGCATTTTCGTGGCTGTCCTCTCCTGGTGTGTTTCCGCTTTCCTGGCTGTTTTCCCGGTTCCCTGTGCTGTCATTGACATCACTGCCATCGTCTGATACATTGTTTTCCGCCTGACTGCCGCTCAAAGTCCTGCTCTGCTCTCTGTCTTCTCCTCCGGGCGTTATGGAAAGCTGCATGTCTCCAAGACTGGTGCCGCTTTCCCTGCCGCAGCCTCCCAGTACAAAAGCAGTAACACACATTATCATGATTTTTACCAGCTTCTTTTTCATCCGCTTCGCTCCCATACCACATAAAGCCCCAGATTATCCCTCTTATTAAATGAATGCGCTCGCGAGTATAAGAATGTTCCCGTCAGTGTACCGGATATTTGTCATATGGCCCATAAAAACGGCACACCTCCCTGGTAGATGGCTCCAGGTCAATCTCATAATAATTTCCCGATTCCGTTTTAACTACATAGCTGTCTTCGTATGATCTTTCAATTGTTTCCGCCGCCTCACCCTCTGCCACTGCGGACCGCGCAAAATACCACAATATTACCTCTTCGTCTGTCATCTGTGCCAGGTTCTCCGGAACATTCCACTGTGTAACCGGAGAATACCAAACCACCCGCTCCGTAGACAGGAGCATGTTCGGAATCCATTTTTCAAAGCCTGCCCGCTCCCCGTAGCACCTGGAATAGAAAACCCTGGAAGCCGCCACATCCTTCGATGTATTTCCAAAGACCACTTCACCGCCGCTCATTACTGAAAAAGATACTGTCTCCAGCCTCGTACCGCTCCACTCATAGAGCTCTGTCAGCGCATCCTTAGCCAAAAGTATAAAGCGTTCTGTCAGCGCGCCCCCGTACCGTGTGCCATAATCCCATTCATCCACTGCCGGCAAAGAATATCCAGTCTCACAATAGGTCAGATCCAGGGCTGGCAGGACCGCATCCTGCGAGTGATTTTCTTCCACATAGCGAGTCATATGCAGTGTGTTGTCTCCGTCAAAACGATAGAATTTTACCGACCGCACATAATCTCCGTCTATGGTGGCGCTTTCAATCAGTTTTCCCTCCTCATCCAGACAGATATTCGGCACCATGTATCCGGGCTCAAACTGCTCTTCCTCCGGATTCCACAGGTAACAGTAATAAGGAATATTATCTCCGTCTCCCTTTCCGCGCAGACAGAAATCCTGATAGCCGTCAAAATTCAGATCCACCGCCAGAATACTGCCATCGCAAAGTTCCGCCAGGGAACTCCCGCTTCCCTCTGCCAAAAAGGATTCCGCAGCATAATTCGGCAAGTCTTCCGCAGTACATAAAGGCTTCGCATATAAGACTTCCTTCTCAGGCGCATAATTCCACATCCGGCCATCGTTCTTTCTGATATCTTCCAGAGATATGGTGTACAGAACCTTCACATCCTCCAGCCTGATGACCTGCAGCGTCTCCTCCTTTTTGTCATGGAGCCAGTTCAATTCTACCTGCGCAATCCGGTATTCTTCACCGCTCTTTTCGTCCTCCCAGACGGTTTTCAGAGTGTAATCCTTTCCGTCATTCAGATCGATCGCCACAATAGACGTATTTATAATACTGTTTTGCCCATGTCCTACTTCGGCGCCGCCGTCTGCTACGCTCCTGCCCTCCACGCCACCGTTCGGAACGGCATCCTGCGTTTCTTTTTCCAAAGGCTCCTGTCCGCTCACCTTACCTGTAAAGGTGGATGCCGAGACCACCATCACGAAGACGAATGTCAGCGCCAAGGCTCCGGTTGACCTTCTGGGACGGCTTACAATCATCATCAGCCGTTCCTTTAACTGCTTCTTCCCGCCTGCTACAGCAGTAGACAGCTGCAGTCCTTCCGGAAGCGCCTCGTTCTGTACACTAAAATCCAACAAAGTTCTCCCATAATCAATTCTCTCTTCCTCATCCAGCAGCTGCAATGCCCTCTCGTCACAGGCCAGTTCACAGTCCTGTCCGGACAATTCCGCAGCTATCCACACCAGGGGATTATACCAGTGCAGACAGACACATATCACCCGGACCAATGCCCATAGATTGTCCCTGTGACTGTAATGGGTATTTTCATGGCACAGTACATATCTGAGTGCTTTTGCGTTTCTTTCTATCCCTGGCGTCAAATACACCGCCGGATGGAGCAGGCCAAACATACATGGCGTAACCACTGCAGGAGTAATATACACCGGCAATCCGCTTCTTCTCCCTGCTCTGTACCTGGTACGGGAAGCGTATATCCTTCTGCGGTAACTGATGTTAACCGACAACACAATGCAGGCCATGACGACTGCGCCCGCAAGCCAGAGGACGCAAAGCGCCGTTTTCCAGGTGAAATACACTGTTCCTGTGCTCCGTATTTTCCAGGTATTCACCATATCCTCCATACTCCCGGAATTTCCCTCATGACCGGTAGCTTCTCCTGCTGTACCCGAATATTCAGCCTTCTGAGACGCTTTTCCGGTATTCTCCACACTCCCGCGAAGCATATTGTCAGATAACCCATCTGTTCTGCCGGCATCTCTTTCTTTTCCGGAAAATATCTCAGGCAGCACATCCTCAAGGGCAGCTTCTTCACGTTTTACTGATTTATCCGCTCCCGCTGCCACTTCTGCCTGTCCGTCCGCCTCTGCCTCCCAGTTCAGGAAATTCAGCACACTGAGACTGCTCTCTGACAAAGACACCGGAACCAGCAGGCGCAGCGCCACCACCAGCCACAATGCATATCTGGCCCGCAGCGCAACTTTATTTCTGAAACATGCCCGTATGCCGATAATTAACAGGATCAATATGCTTGAAGTTATCACCCATTCACTCATACCGTTGTTCCTCTGCCCTGTCCAGAATCTCCCGAAGCTCTGCCAGTTCCTCCTGGCTCAGCCGCTGTTTTTCCACGAAACCGCTTACCAGCATGCTGATGCTGCCGTGATAGACTCTCTTCAGGAAACTCTCCGTCTCTTTCTTTACAGCTGTCTCACGCTCAATCAACGGAATGTAAGTCCGCATCCTCCCATTGTCCTCGCAGGCAATCAGCCCCTTTTCACTCATCCGCTTCAGCATGGTCAGCGTGGTGCTTCTGCTCCAGCCTGTCCTCAGCGCCATATCCGCCGTAATCTGGCTTCCCACCTTGGGAGAATACTCCCACAGGCTCTCCATTACGTTCCATTCCGCTTCGCTTAACGCTTTCATCAGCACACCTCCTGCACCTCTGTCTACTTTGTAAACATATAGTATCACAATCTGTCTACTTTGTAAACACCAATTTGGAGCCGTGTTTTTAATCCGCAAAATTCAAACCTTCAAAGACTTCATAATGATCCGCTCCCAGCCCGGCTATCTGAATCCCGTCAACCTGAAACCATCCTCCGTCTCCGTCCGCGCCCTGGGCATATATCCAGCTGAAAGAACTGTCCGTCTTCAGGAATCTGACCTTCTGGGGCTTCATCATGTGAACCTCCGCCCCGTCTTCCGGCGTCTTGCGGACAGGGAGCTGTACCAGCAATGTTATCTCGTTTTGGCCGGTAAAATCATAGCTTTCCTGCTCCACCCATTCCAGGCTGCCGTCACTTCCCATGCGCCAGGCCGCCTTCACCCAGTTCGTCTGAAGCACATCCCTCCTGTCTATGCCGTATATTATCCCGTTTTCTATGGTACATGCCCTGATGTCGTCCGCAAAGCTGCCTGCGGAGACAAGCTTTCCGTCCCGCAGGGCATACAGCATGGTGGCGGGATCATTGCTGGTGCCGTCCTCATACAGGGCAAGCAATATCTCACTGCCGTCCAGGCTGACTGCCCAGATACCGTTGTTCAGGCACTCCGCGGAGTCCGTTATCCGGCTCTCTCCCGCCTGGAGAAGGTAATTATCATAGGCCCAGTAACGTTCCTCTTCCTGAAACGTATCCCTGGAAAGCGATATTTTCTCGGCTTTGCCGTCTCCGTCCATATCAATATAAGTGTAAGTCTCCATAGGCGCCCGGTTGGACAGTTCCAGAAGCATTCCTGGATATTCCAGTAAACGCTCCCTGACCGCTTTCCCATATGCATCCACTTCCCCGTCCTTCAGTTCTGTCACCGGCTTCCCCTTCCACATGGGTCCCTCAGTCAGGCTGCTGCAGCCCATATTCATCATGGGAATGTCGTACTCTGTACTGCCGCCGTCCGGTTCCGTTTTATACAGATGGACAAACCCTCCTCCCAGGGAAATCCATTTCAGCGGATGAAGCAGCATTCTCTGGCCGGTTTTTCCGGATAATTTCATACTTTCTCTGTCAAATTCACCTGTCCTGACATCCACGATCCCGATTGCTTCCAGGTTGTAATCCGTAGCTCCCGAAGGCGTATCCTGAAAATAATAGCTGTCCCATCCAGGCTGCGGCGGCTCCTCTCCGTATAAGCTGACATACATCAGTCCATCCTGTAATGCCCAGACGGTATCGGGATGGAGGTAATAAGGATAGATACAACCCAGTCCATGTTCCTTATCCACTCTGTAGATGCCATACTGGCTGACCTGCAGATAAAATGTCTCTTCCTCATCCCATCCGAAATATTCTGACACTGTATGGTCGGTTTCCTCTCTTCCCTGATATACCTGCCGGACCATTCCAGTTCCCGCCGGTGCCCAGATTCCAAAGCTTCCCTCGATGAGCTCCATGGGAATCTCCACCCTGGAACCGTCCTCAGAAAAGGTATATTCCACCACTGCCAGGCTTCCCTCCATGAGGCTTTCCTCCGGCAAATACGACATCCAGGGTTCCTCACTCTCCGGTGCTGCAGGGCTTATTTCCGCCTTTCCTTCACCCGCTCCCAAATGCAGCAGCCTGACGGCAGCCTCCACCGGGTCCGTATATTGTCTGTAAATATCGGCTTCCTGTCTGTAGACACCGGCTTCGTATCCTCTCAGCAGATGCTGCAGGATAGTCCGGTAAAAGCCGGTGGAATAACCTGTATTTTCCCATTTGAAATCATACCCGTCCGCGTCGCCATAAAGGCGTTCAAACTGCTCCTGATTCTCTATTACAAAGTATTCGTCAAGTTTCTGATGTTCCACATAATAACTGCCTTCCCGCTCCACCACTTTAACCGTCTCGTCCACAATGAAGATCTCCGGTTCCGAGGTATAGAAGTAGCCCCGGATCTTCCCGGTACCATCCTCCTGCCGGTAATCCGAAAGAACCAGAGATTGACTGGGCCAGTCGGTGGAAGCGCCGAAAAACCACTCATCCTCCCCGCTGTCCCCTGCCATGGCTAAGAGCTGTTCCCTGTCATACGCCAGCTCCAGAAGCGTATCCATATCCCTGCTCATAAAGGCATTTTCCCACCGGTTCAGCACTTCTTCAGGATCCGACCTGTCCGTATCAGCGCTCTGCCCGCTTCCCGTCGTCCTCTGCCCATCGGACAGGTTTCCCGGCGTTTTCTGCCCACCGGACAACTGTGTTGCTTCCTTCCCGTTATCAGCCTCCGGGGCGGCAGACATATCCTTTTTTAGTGCACCTGCCGTATCTTCCTCTCCCTGAACCCTTGTGGTAAACAGGGATATGCCAACCGCCGCCAGAATTAAAATCCCTGACAGAAGGCTCCAGCGCCTGGCATTTTTATAAGACAGCACATTCTTCACCCTCTGCTTTACCCCGTTTTCCCCGAATGTTAAGGGGGTCACCGCGATACTTTGTTTTCCTGCCGCAAAATCCAGCAGGGACTGAGAATAACGCTTCTTGATATCCGCGCCCATCAGCCGGATTACCTTCTCGTCACAGGACATTTCCATATCTCTTTCCATAAGGAAAAAAGCCACCCATACGAAAGGATTGAACCAGTGAACTGCCGTGAGCAAAAAGGCGACATTTTTTACCAGATAATCCTTTCTGTGAATATGGACCATTTCATGGCAGAGAATGTATTCCCGCTCTGTCCGCCCCAAATCCGGCGGCAAATAAATTCTTGGCCGAAAAATCCCCATGGTAAAAGGCGACGGAATGTCAGGTGCAACATAAACATTATCCCACAGCGGGCACGCTTTTTTCATTCTGCGGCGGACCCTGAAAAGCGCCGCACCGTTGCATCCCAGTACTCCTGCCAGGCCGGATGCCCATAGCCCCAGAAGCAGGAAATTGAGCCCTCTTTTCCCCTGCTCCCTGCGATTGTTCTCTTTTCCTCCAGCCGCTTCATCGTTAAAGGACGCCGTGTCTTCAAAAACGATCCCCGTTGCGGCAGCCGCCCTCTCCATCTCTCCTGCCTTTATCCGGTTCTCTGGCATGTTCCCGCCCGGGGCATTTATCCGGTTTTCCGTCCTGCCTTCGTCCACTGTATTTATCCGATTTTCTCCTCCTGCATCCACAACGACGGCACTGCCCGACACCGTCCCGGGTACCGTGTCAATCTCTTCACTATCCGCCTTATGAATAATCTGCTCCATCCAGGCCCCGCTCTCCTCCCTGGAGGGCATAAAGCCAAATCTGCTCTCCAGGCTGAAGGGACAGAGCAGCCGCACAAATACCAGCAGCCACAATCCGTAGGAATATACCTTTGGAAGCTTCTTCATCCCCAGCCTCAGCAGCAGTATCGCCAGCACCGCCATGCTGATCTGAATCTCCAGTGTCAATACCGATATTCCCATATCCATACCCCCTTGTCCGCTTTAACAGGCATGCCGCCGTCCGCTCCCGGCAGCATTCTTATGAAAGTATACATTTCTGTCCCGATCCTCTGGGAATTGCTCGAAAATAACTGATATCCTTATTCCCCGTAGCTGTCAATCAGCTTCTGTATTTCATCTATCTGCTTTCTGTTCAGCTTCTTTCTGCTCATAAATGCAGCCACAAACCGGGGCAGGGAACCCTCGAAGATATCTTCCAGCACCTGCTCGCTGCACAGGGCCATGTACTCTTCCTTCTTAATCCGGGAAGTTACCACCGCGTTTTCGTTCTGAAGGATTCCCTTCTGGCACAGTCTCCTGAGCACCGTATAGGTCGTGGACTTCTTCCAGTTCAGCTCCCGCTCACACAATGCCACCAGTTCTCCTGACGGAATCGGTTCATTTTGCCATATCAGTTCTGCAAAGCGGCTCTCTGTCTCCGCCAGTTTAATATCATCCATATCCATACCCCCTAAATGTTTTTTTGCGCGCATCTGCCCTTCAGGAACCGTAAAAAACACAAAAGCATTCCTGTTATTCCCAAAGGGTTGCTGTTGGAATCAGTGTTTCATCACGTTGAGTTTACAAATTGTAAACTTCACATCTTTAGTTTACATCGTGTAAACTGATTTGTCAACATGAAAAAGATTTTGAATAAAAAATAAACAAGGAAGGGAAGAGCGTAAAAAAGCCGAGAAAGAACACAGAAGGGATGATGAAGAACATAAAAAGCCCTGGAAGAACAACTCCGTGCTGCCAGGGAAATAATTATACTTAAATCACTGTCCTAACAGTGACCTTGTTATACATTCATATTGGCAAATGTTTCTGATCATGAGTATATACTGCAGACCGCAGGGATTTACAATGGTGTCTCCGGGGAAGCACCTGGCTGGCGGTCTGCAGTCGGGTTGTACTGCAAATTTAACCGATGTGCAGTATAAATTGCTGACAGAGCAACAAAAACAGTATGGGAGGACGACAAATGAGTCACCCTCTGTCGGCAGCGAGTTTTGCCGACAAGGTCTTCCGTACATGAAAATAAGCCGGAATCAGAAAAGCATCCGCAAACAGCCAGGCGATAGGGCTCCCAAGTGCTACACCAGTAAACCCAAACAACGGCACCAGCACAAATCCTGTCAGCCCTCTCGCCAGCATTTCGAATACCCCGGCCAGAATGGCAAAGGTGGGAAATCCCATACCCTGAATCAGGAAACGGATAATATTGACCAGCGCCAGCGGAAAATAAAAGGCGGTATTCATAATCATCAGAAATCTCACATTGTCAATGATTGCGGTCTCCGAAGAATCCAGAAACAGCGTTGCCAGAGATCTGCCCATAAAAATGCTGACAAGCAGCGCAATTACGGCATATCCTGCCCCCAGCCTGATACAGGACTTCAGCCCCTGGCCGATACGGTCAAGTTTTCCCGCACCTACATTCTGTCCCCCATAGGTAGCCATAGTAGAGCCCATGGCGTCAAAGGGGCAGGCCAGGAACCCGCTGATCCGCCCGGAAGCCGTCACGGCAGCCACTGCGTCGGATCCCAGTGTATTGGTAGCGCTCTGCAGAATCACACTTCCAATCGCGGTAATGGAATACTGCAGCCCCATGGGCACCCCCATGCCGCACAACGCCCGCATCATATGCCCGTCAGGCGCCCATTCTTCCTTTCTGATCCGCAGAAGCTCGAATTTTTTTACCATAAATAACAGACAGCAGGCTCCCGAAACTCCCTGGGAAATCACCGTAGCCCATGCCGCGCCCTGGACACCTGTGTGCAGGCTCACAATAAAAAACAGATCCAGTCCCACATTCAGAAAAGAGGACATCACCAGAAAAATCACCGGTGTCTTACTGTCCCCCAGCGCCCTGATGACACCGGAAGTCATGTTATACAGAAACGTAACCGGAATCCCCAGAAAAATGATCCAGATGTAGGAATAAGACCGGTCAATAATATTCTCCGGTGTCTTCATCCAGATCAGTATCTGCCTTGTCAGCATGGTAGTCACCACAGTGAGCACCGCAGCAAATCCCAATGCCAGCCACACACAGTTCGCCACAACTTTCCGAAGCCCCGTGTAATCTCCCGCCCCAAATTTATGGGAAACAGGAATGGAAAAACCGCTGCAGACTCCCATACAGAAACCGATGATCAAAAAGTTAATGGAGCCTGTAGCCCCCACAGCCGCCAGATTTTCCGTTCCCAGAAACCGCCCTACAATCACGGTATCCACCAGGCTGTAGAACTGCTGAAATAAAAATCCAAAGAACAGCGGTATGGAAAATCCCAGAATCAGCTTCATGGGCGAGCCCTTTGTCATATCCTTTGTCATGTCACATAACCTCTTTTCAGATGCAATTTCATACTACAACTTTATTCCGGTAAAGTATAGGCGTTCTTTCTGAAAAGTGCAATGTACATTTTTGACAAATTATTTTATTTCCTGTATTTTCTTGCGTACAGTTGTACCTGCGAAAGCATGCCGTCTACAGAGGATGCAATCCTTTTTTACACAAAATCACGGTAATTTATACCCACAACTGCAAATAATTGCCGTCTGCACAGTATAACGAGTGAACGCATCGGCAATCCAGAACTGAAAACGGCAATTAAATGCGTTCACGAGTATACTAATCTGCCCCAAATAAAAAGTGCAAAACCCTGCCGATTATCGAAACGGTTTCGCACCTTTGATCCCTCATGATATTCGATATATGTTCCTGCCCGCACCGAAAGCCAGTCTTTGAAACGGCTTAAACCTGGGTAAACGCAGGGAAAAGCTCCGGCTGCCTCCTAAGCCTCAGGAAGCAGCCTCCTCCCGCCTCTCCAGATACTGCTGCAGCACCTCCGCCACCTCATCCGGCTCCAGCCCGGACTCTGTGATAATATCGCTGACCACTTCCAGCTCCTTCTTCCGCTTCTCCTGATACAGTTCCTCCAGCTCCCGCTTCTCAGATTCCATGCGGGTCGCCAGCGCCTCTATCAGCTCCTCTTTTGCAGCAATCTTTTCCTCGATGGTCTTACGCTGTCCTCTTGCCATAGAATTCTCCTTTCGACGGATTACTCACAATCCTTTTCTACAAGTATATGGACAAGACTGGAAAAATATGCATATAAAAGCCCAAAAATACATTAAAAGTTGCCGCAATCCTGTAGCAATTATTTGCAGACATTTCCTTAGGATAATTAAGCCATAAAGCCCTCCTGAAAGGACTCAAGCCTGACTTTCAGGACAATAAAGCCATAAAGTCCTCCGGGAGGACACCAGCCTGACTTTCAGGATAATAAAGCCATAAAGTCCTCCCTGCTCATACCGCCCAGCTGGCCGGCATCCCCCTGGATGATCTGCTCCGAAAGAGCCCGTTTGCTCTCCTGCAGTTCCTGGATCTTCTCCTCAATGGTTCCCTTGGCAATCAGCCTGTACACCACTACCATCTTCGTCTGGCCGATACGGTGTGTACGGTCTGTCGCCTGGTTCTGCACCGCCAGGTTCCACCACGGATCATAGTGGATGACCACATCCGCCCCCGTCAGGTTCAGCCCCACGCCTCCGGCTTTCAGCGAAATCAGGAACAGCTTCGTATCGTCCCCGTTGAAAGCCTTCACAAGCTGCAGCCGCTTCTCCTTGGGCGTGGCCCCGGTAATGGTATAAAAGCTGATCTTCTCTTCCTCCATCCGCTTCGCGATCAGCTCCAGCATGGAAGTAAACTGGGAAAACAGTAATATCTTATGTCCGCCCTCCACGGCGCTTTTCACCAGCTCCACACAGGCATCCAGCTTCGCGGACTCGCCTGCGTAATTTTCAAAACACAGCCCCGGGTCACAGCAGATCTGGCGCAGCTTCATCAGCTCGGCCAGTATCTGTATCTTGTTTTTCTGGAATTCCTGGGCATCCTGCATGCCGATCCGCTGCTTCATGTGCAGCACCTGGGCGTCATAGAGCTGCTGCTGCTGCGCGTCAAACTTCACATATCTGCTCTCCTCCAGCTTCTCGGGCAGATCCTTCAGCACGTTTTCCTTCATCCTTCGCAGAATAAAGGGCGATGTCATCCTCTGCAGCCGCTCCAGTGCCGTTGTGTCTTCATTTCGGACAATGGGGGCCTCAAAATCATTCCGGAACACATCATACCCGTACAGATACCCCGGAATCAGGAAATCAAAAATGCTCCACAGTTCACTGAGCCTGTTCTCAATGGGCGTTCCCGTCAGCGCATAGCGGGTACGGCTCTTTACCACCTTCACCGCCTTTGCCGCCGCAGTGGTGTGGTTCTTGATATACTGGGCTTCGTCAATGACCTGATAATGGAATTCCTTGTCCTCATAAAATTCGATATCCCGTTTCAGAAGGTCGTAAGAAGTCACAATCACATCATAATCCTGATACTGTTCCAGCCTCTGCCGCCGCTCCTCCTGGGTACCGGTGATAAATCCGCAGGTCAGCTCCGGCGTGTAGCTTCTGATTTCCTCCCCCCAGTTATACACCAGGGAAGCCGGCGCTACCACCAGGGAAGTACCTTTCTTACCCTCCTGCTTCGCCGCCAGCAGTACGGCCAGCACCTGCAGCGTCTTGCCAAGGCCCATGTCGTCCGCCAGAATTCCTCCCAGCCGGTATTCCTCCAGCGTGCGCAGCCAGCGGTAACCGTTCCTCTGGTAGCCCCTCATAATTCCCGCCAGGGAGGCCGGCTCCTCGAAATCCGCATCGTTCACGGTCTTGAAATTCTTCACCATCTCCCGGAAATAGCTGTCCCTGCTGCTGTAGATTTCCTCGTTTTTCTCAAGCAGCCTGTCCAGATACAGGGCACGGTATAAGGGCAGCTTCACCACGCCCTTTGCCAGTTCCTTTGGGGACATCCGCAATGTTTCCATCATCTCCGCCAGAGTCTGCAGGGAACTCCCCTCGTCCAGGCTGAGGAAATCCCCGTTCCGCAGGCGGTAATATTTTTTCTTCTGCCGATAACTTTTCAGGATATCCAGAAGCTCCTCCGGCGGCACATCCTGGGTGGAAATATTCAGGTTCAGCAGATTCCTGGAGACGGAGATGCCCACCGACATCCGCACCCTGCGGCCGATATTCAGATTGGTAAAGCGCCTGGTACACTGCACCTCGCCCAAAGCCAGCAGTACATCCACTCCCTGGTCAAGCACCCGGTACATCAGTTCCTCTTCCCGGCCGCAATGCCGCTCTTTTCTTTCCTTATCCCAGTAAGGGAACCAGCGCTGCACCAGGTACATGGTTTCCGCTTCCCTTGTTTTCTCCCGGAAGGGTTCCATGGCCAGCACGTCTATGTCCCTGGCCTCCGCAAAGTCCGGCACCGTGAATTCCTTCTCGCCGTACCTCGCCGCCACCCGGCAGCTCATATTCTGTTCCTCGGCATCCAGATAAAAGACAAACTTCGCCTGAGGCGGCAGATAGGATGCAATCTCTTCCGCATTTTCCTCCATAATATCCACCACACCCTCCAGCTGGGGCAGCACGGAATAATAAAACTGCGCCAGATTATTCCTTCCCACCTGGAAACTCAGGGAACCATCAGGGCAGAACCTGGCAATGGTCCTGATCTTCTTTTCGAATTCCTCATCCAGCCTGCAAAGCGCTTCCTCATCCACATAATAAGCAGTCCCCACACCGTAGTAAAAATGCGGCATGCGGCAGTCCACCGACACTCCATGGAAGCCCCTTCTCTCCCCAAGCGTATTCTTGCGTATGGTCATGGATATCTTCGGATTCTGCTCTCTTACATGAAGAATCCTCCTGTTCTTCATGCCGCTGTCCCTGTCTTCATATTCGAAGCCGTCCTCCCCCATCTGCTGGCAGAACTCATCCAGTCTCCATCCAAAAAGCGCAAATTCCGCATTCTTGGAGGCCGCTTTTTTCGTATAATTGCGCGCCTCGATCATCCTTTGCTCGAAAGCCTGCTCTTCCTTCACAATACGCCCGATAAAATCAATCCATTTCCGGGAATCCTCCGTAAAATTGCTGATATCATGGTTGAAACTGGTGCTGCTTCCGTAGGCTGCCGTCCTGGATTCCTGCACATTCCGGTAGAATTCGAACAGATCCTTTATGACGAACATTTTCTTCTCGCCTACCTTAAAGGAAATAGATAGATCCCTGTCTTTTAATGTCACCCTGGGCGCCAGCGTCAGGCTCTCCGCCTTTCCTATGGTATCCGATACCACACTGTTGGCCCGCTGTTCGGTAAATGCCTGAATCAGCATCACCGCCCGCTTGTCCGTGGCATCTCCCAGATTTTTTTCCTCCAGCTGCTCCTCCACCAGCATCATAAACGCTGCCAGATAAGCACAGTACTCTTTCCGGTAATATCTGGTATAATAGTGCCTGCGGCATTCCGCGCACTGGCATTCCGAGAACAGGACAGACTCCCTGTTAAAAACGATATGGAGAGGAAAGGATATCTTCCCTTCGCTGCCTTCTCCCACCGCCTCGGCGATCACTTCGTTTCTGTTATCCACATACCCGCTGTCCAGGGAGAGCAGCTTTACTTTCTTCTCCTGCTTCAGCTTCGTCCCCTTCTGAAGGATTGCCTTGGTCAGGTGCATGTCCTTCTGCAGGATACCCGGATCAAAATACTGATACTTTGCAAGGGCTGTATAATCCGCCAGCCTGCGGACAGGCGCTTCCTCCCCGGCCGATTCTTCCTCCTGGCGGTTTAATATGATGTATTCCTGCTCCTGACTGTTCTCCTGCCCGGACATTTCCGTTTCTTCCATATCCGTGGAGTCCGTCTTTGCAATTTCCCTGGATTTTGCCGTTTCTGCGGATTCTGCCTTTGCAATTTCCCTGGATTTTGCCTCTTCCGCGGATTCTGTCTTTGCAATTTCCCTGGATTTTGCCTCTTCTGCGGATTCTGTCTTTGCCGTTTCCACGGATTCCGCCTTTGCCATTTTCCTGGATTCTGCCTCTTCCGTGGATTTTATCTTTGCAACCTTTGCTCTTTTTCTCTGCATTTCTCAGTATTTTCCTTTATCTGTTTTCTATTTTGCTTATGTATATTTCTTTCGACATGCTGAACGCTTTCTATTATATATCCTTTTTAGCTGATTCGCAATAAATACTTGAATGTAAAAAGGCCCCGACCTGCGCCGGAACCTTTTTACTATTTCTTATGAGGGGGGAGATAGTGAGTTCATCAACTATCTGATATCTATCATACAGTTAAAATGTGTCTAAAATGTGTCCATTTTCTAATTTATCTCTAAAAACTATAAACTCCGTCATAAAATATTATGAACGTTCCTCCAGTTCGTTCAGGATTCCCTGATACACCAGCGGACGCACCGACGCGGGATCCGTATCAAAGAACCCCCCCGCCGTCACTGCCATGAGATACACCAGCAGGTGGGAAAACAGGCAGTGGACCATATAATCCATGGGAATATCCTTACGCAGTTCCCCTCTTTCCATACCGCGGCGCATAATCCCTGCAAACACATTCATAGGTAAATAAGGTACAAACGCCTCCTCGTGCATTTTTTTCTGGAGCATCCTGTTAAATTCCGAATTATCCGTCATCATATGAAGGAATCTCAGAAAGCAGTTTTTATGCAGCTCCCTCTTATCGACTTCCGTCAGCAGAAAGGAAAGCTGTTCCCGGAAGGTTTCCTGCTCCTGCAGCGCCGCCTCCAGCCATCCGAACATACATCTCATCTGGTAGAGAATAGCACAGGCCACAAGCTCCTCTTTCGAATCAAAATACTCATATGCCGTGCCTTTCCCGATTCCGGCCCGTTCCGTGATGGTGGAGACACGTAAGTTTCCCGCCTCCATGCCTTCCTCCAGCATCTGAATCACTGCCTGATACATCCGGCGCACCTTGGGAGGCAGTTCATGGATATCCTCCATACCGTTGATCTTCCCCATCATTTCTGCCTCCTTCGGCCACGCTTTCGTGATATCTGCCCTTCCTCTGTCAGACCGGATTCCTCCTGTTCCCCGTCCGGCTGCCCCGGCATTCTCTGTTCCGTACCTGACAGCTCAGATGCCTCCTGCATTGTCTCTGACAGGCTCTGCCTCTCCTGTAACATATCCGGCAAATCCGCCTGCTTCTGTTCCGTCTCTTCCAGCTGCGGTACCTCACACCCTGTAGCGGTCAGCTGCCTGCGTTTTTTATCACGTATAAACATATCATATATGCACGGGATTACGATTAATGTCAAAAGCGTACCATAAGTCAGGCCGCCGATAGTCACTACAGCCATAGGCTTTGCCATTTCCGCGCCCATATCATTGCTGAATACCATGGTGGACAGAGCCAGTATGGTAGTCAGAGCTGTCATCAGCACGGGCCGGAGCCTGGTTCGCCCGGCGGTGAGGATGGCCTGACGCTTCTCACAGCCGTTCTCCCGCAGCTGGTTCATATAGTCAATGATCACGATGCCGTTATTGACGATGATACCTGCCAGCATGACGAATCCGATCATGGCGATAACGCTCACCTCGCTGCCGCTGATATACAGGCCCATAAATCCCCCGGTAAATGCCAGCGGAATGGTAAACATGATGATAAAGGGCGAAAGCAGGGACTGGAACTGGGCCACCATGATCAGGTACATGAACAGCACCGCCAGCACCAGCATCAGCATGATCTGTTCCATGGCGTCCATGATCGTCTCGTTTTCACCGGAGTACACCAGCCTGTACCCGGCAGGCATTTCATAGTTATTCAGCTTATTCTCCACATCGGAAGCGACCTGCCCCACATTGTACCCCTCCGCAATGGCCGCTGACACGGAGATATACCTGGTCTGGTCTGCACGCCTGATGGAGCTGAGCGCCTCTGTGGTCTCAAATTCCGCTATTTTCGACAATGGTACCTTCACGCTCTCCCTGTTCTCGTCCGTGCCGTCCAGTTCCAGCCCTTTTACCAGTTCCCTGGTCAACTCGATATCATTCCCGCTCATGACGTATACGTTGTAGTCTTTATCGGCCGACACCAAAGTGGTGGCGCTGGCAGCTTCCGCCAGCTTCGCATAAAGCTGGGTATATACCTGGGCTACCGTCAGCCCGTAATGTACCGCTTCGTCCCGATTGATAATGATCCGCAGTTCCTCGTCGGCATCCTCCAGGCCATCATTGACATCTGCCGTGCCTTCCACGCTCTCCACAATGGCCGCCACTTCCTCCGCAATGCGCCGCAGAGTGTCCAGCTCACGTCCCCGCACCTGGATGGAAATCCCGCTGCCGCCCATAGCGCTCATATCCATGCTGGATGTGTCCACCGTTATCTCGGCATCCAGACCTGCGGTTTTTTCCTTAATCAATGCCCCGATCTCTTCGTTGCTCATGGACTTGTCATCTTTTGCCACCACGTATATCGTGGCAGCATTGGTACTGCCGCCCCCGCCGCCTAACAGGCTCATGGTAGAGCTGCTGGCCATGGCGCCTACATTCTGCACATCTTCTATGGAAAGAATCGACTCTACCACCTGGTCGGTCAGTTCCCTGGTATCCTGGAGCGTGGCTTCCTCCGCAAGCTGCACGTTTACCGTCAGCTGGGGGGAATCCATATCTGCCATAAAGGCGATTCCATTCTGAAAGGCGAGCGCCATGCTGCCTGCCAAAAGTACCAGCACAATGACGATCACCAGCGGCTTCACTTTCAGCGAAAAAGAAAGCAGCTTCTCATATCCCCTGACCAGCGCGCCGAAAAACCTGCTCTCCTTCTGCTCCTTCGTCTTCACCAGCATCCTGGATGACATGGCAGGGACAACGGTCAGGGCAATCACCAGGCTGGCGAGCAGCGAATAGGCGATGGTCAGCCCCATGTCCACAAACAGCTGCCTGGTAATGCCTTCCGTAAATACGATAGGTAAAAACACGCACACGGTGGTCAGCGTGGAAGCCATGATTGCGCCCGCCACCTCACTGGCACCCGCCATGGCAGCTTCCCGGACGGAATATCCTTCACTCCGCAGCCTGTAGATATTCTCGATTACCACGATAGAATTATCCACCAGCATGCCGATGCCCAGGGCCAGACCGGACAGGGAGATGATATTCAGGGTCACACCGCTGAAATACATGCACACAATCGCCGTCACAAGACTGACGGGGATGGAAAACGCCACCACCAGAGTAGGCCGCAGATCCTTTAAGAACACCAGCAGGATCAAAATCGCCAGAACCGCGCCGAACAGGATATTATTGATGATGGAATCCATCACCAGGTCGATGTAAATGCCCTGATCCATCAGGGTGATCAGCGACAGATCGGCATTTTCCGTCATCAGCTCTTCAAACCGTTCGCCCAGCAGATCGGACACCTCGCCGGTGGAATAGCCGGTCTGCTTCTGGATGGTCAACAGGATGCCGGCGCTTCCGTCCACAGTCGCATAGATATCATCGGAATTATCGGTGTAAAAGACATCCGCCACATCCCCAAGTTTGACTACGGGAACTCCGTCCATATGCAGATCCATCAGAGGGATTTCCTTCAGTTCGTCCACCGTGGAAGGCTTATCGCCCACGCGCACCATATAGCTGATACCCTCCTCAGTCACATAGCCCGCAGGCATGGAGAAGTTCTGGGCAGACAGCAGATTCTTGACAGTGTCCACTGTCAGGACATTCGTCATATCCGCCTGTTCGTAAGCGGCTTCCTTCGCGTCGGCCAGCTGCTTCTCTCCCTCTTCCAGCTGCTCTTCGGCGTCCTTTAACTGCTCCTCGCCGTTCTTAATCTGCTCCTCAGCGGCATCCAGCTGGCTTTCCACCGTTTTCATCTGGTAATCTCCCAAGGCGATCTGAGAGCTGCCTTCCGCAAAGCCCAGGGCCGCCTCCAGCTGTCCTTTCTCCACTGCCACCAAACCGGCGTTCACCTGGGAGAGCTGCTCCTCCAGCGTGGCAAGCGTCTGGTTTGCCATGGCCTCATAACCTTCCAGCCCCATGCCGCTGGTCTGCGCATTCAGTGCATCCTCCAGTTTCTCCCTCTGGGCCGCCATCTCGCCGGAAGCGCCCTGGGACACCATCGCCAGAACCGTCCCCACAGTTGCAGCGTTTGCGCTGTCCGCCCAGTCAGCCTCCTCTACCTGGGCTATCATTGCATCCATCTGTTCATCTCTGCCCTTCATCTGGGAAAGGATCCCGCTTCCCAGATAAGCTGCCTTCAGTTCCCCGATTTCCTGGCGTAGCCTTGCATCCTCCTCCGGATTCGGGGTCTCGCTGAAAATATTTGCATATAATGCCTGGCAGGCGTTCTGGTACCGCTCCGGCGTATTGGTCACGATATCCGCCAGAGCATTCACCTGCGCGATTCCCTGGCTCAGTTGTCTGGCTGTAGCCAGGTTTGTAGTCAGGTTCATCTTGGCGGCTTCCAGGTCTGCCTTGGCTGTCAGCAGATCTTTTTTGGTGTTCGCCAGTGTCTCGGATGTCTCGTCCTTCTTCTGATTCAGCTCATTTTTGCCGTTCTCCAGCTCCGCCTTGCCGTCTGCAAGCTCTTTGCGGCCTTTCCGGATTTCCGCCTTGCTGTTTTCCAGCTCCGCCCTGCCATCCTCTAAAGACTTACGGCCCTCCTCCAGGTCTTCTTCGGTTTCCTTCATCTTCTCGTCGATGGCGACAAATACTTTTTCGTTGACCGCGTCCACCTTGTCCTGGCGGATGATGACATTCACGCTCTCCTCCAGCAGGCCGGTGGCGTTGACGCTCGCCACACCCTCAATGCTTTCCAGCTCGGGTATGATCGATTCCTGTACATAGGTGCTGATCTGGCCGTTGTCCATGCCGTCCACGCCCACTGCAGCAACCATGACGGGCAGCATATCAGGATTCAGCTTCATGATGATGGGGTTCCCAATGGAATCATCCCAGTAACTGCTGATCTGATCCAGGCTCTCCCTGATCTCCAGAGATACCGCATTCATATCCGCCGTCTGAGCAAATTCCAGGATAACCATGGAATAATTCTCATTGGACACAGAGCTGATACTCTCGATATTGCTCACCGTGGCCATGGATGCCTCCACCGGCTGGGTCACTGCCATCTCTACCGTCTCCGGGCTTGCCCCCGGGTATGTAGTCATTACGATAACATAGGGAAGGCTGATGTTCGGCAATAGATCCGTGGTCATTCTGCTAAAGGATACCACTCCCAGAATGATTGCCAGAACCACGCCCACCAGCACTGTATAGGGCTTTTTAACACTGAATTTTGATATCATGCACGCTCCTCCTGTCGCCCGACCAGTCGGTCGGTTTTACTTCGTTGATTATATGCCCCATTTCGTTCCGGTGTCAATGTACAGTTTCTATCCTTTTTCTAAAAAAAATGTAAAAATGCCAAAATAAAAATCCCGGAAGCCTGTTCAAAGCTGCCGGGATAATTGATAGGAATGGCCGAAAACAATTGCCATTCTAAATGTATAAAATCGCCCCAAAACTTTCTCTTCCTGGCTGTCGGGCCGCACTCAAAATTGGCCCACAGTTTCAACCGTCCCCATAAACACCGGGACATTCGACCCGCAATCGATTATCATATAGAGAAACGGCCTGTCCAGATGTACTGTCATGACCTTCGGCTCCTCGATCGCGGCACACTCATCCTTGATCTCCACTGCGGTAGCAGCACCTGCTTTTGTGCCTTTCTCATCCACCGCGATGTAAGTCTTATGCATCACCCGGCTGATATACAGATTTCCGGCTTCAGAATGACCCAGACCCGAAAAGTCCGCTGCGCCGATATCAAAGGCATCTGTCATCCCCAGGGACTGAAGGACTTCACTCATTTCAATGCTGTACTCGCTCTCATATTTCGGGACAGCGGCATCCACCTGGACATGCACGGGATTTTCCAGTATTTCGCGCAGTTTCGCACCGTTCAGTGAATACAGATATTCCGTCAGCGCCATGCCCTCCTCCGGCAGCAGGGCCGCAAAGGCATATTTCCCGTCAGCATAATATTTCAGAAATCCTTCCCCATGCGTATCCTCCAGATACTCATTTTCCGTGGAATACATCATCTCCACTTCCCGGATCATACCGTCTTCCTGCGTGAATTCGCCTTCCCGCACCTGATAATCATGGTATATCTCCTGCCATTCCGCGTCAAAGGCCAGGGCATTCACCAGGTACATGACTGCATCCGGCGGAATCTCATCCAAAATCCTGTCAATCATACCGTCCGTATTCTCCTCCACCCATCCGTTAATTTCCTTCAGCGTGGAATCATCAAACGGAGACCGGTACACTCCGGCTCCGAAGAAATCTTCATTTGTCTTCAGAAACTTCGGTTCTATCGTGAAGCGTTCATCCTCCGTGAACCAGATGCTGTTGGCCATGTTCAGTCTGTACTGCTCCGACTCGGGAAGGGCTTCCCTGTAAGCGGACAGCCATGCGGACAATTCCTGCACCGGCATTCCCATCACATCTTCCATCTGTTCCAGAGTCCTGCCACCGGCCCCGTTTGCCGTCATGGCCAGGGCAGAAATCACGGACAGCGGCGACACCAGAATATTTTCTCCCGTTCCGATTCTGGCAGATATGTCCTGGGGCATGGAGGCCTGGGGCGGGAATGCCGCTTTCGCCTCTGTGCAGCCCTGAAGCAGGCGCAGTCCGAAATTCGTAACTGCCTCCCTGCCTTCCGCAGAAGCGTACTCCTGCCCATTGCCAGACTTTCCCGCCACGCCCGCATTGCCTCCGGTGTTCCCGCTGCCGCCTGCATCCGCCGAGCCTCCAGTGCTCCCGGTGCCGCCTGCATCTGACGCTCCTCCGGTGCTCCCGCTGCCGCCTGCATCTGACGCTCCTCCGGTGTTCCCGCTGCCACCGCTCCCATGACTTACAGCAGCCGCCAACGCTCCGCTGCCGTTTTCCTCATTGTTCCCTGATACAAGTTCCGGGCCTCCTGTATTTCCATCCCCCTCTGTCAATACCGGATTCTCCCCCGGAACCTGGCCGAAAGCCGGTGTTCCGCAGCCGGAGACAGTACATGCCAGAACCGCTGCCAGAAGCGCATATGCCGTCCTCTTCCCATCCTTTTTTCTCATTCAGCCACACCTTCCTTTCATCTCTTTATGAGCAATACGGCCACATCATTGACATTGGTTCCGGTAGCGCCGGTAAAGAGCAATCCGTTCACCTTTTTCAGTGCTTCATAGGAATCGTTTTCCCGGAGTGTACGATAAATGTCCACCCCTGCCCGGGTCATGCGCTCCATCGTCCCGCCGTCACAGTATCCTCCCGCCGCGTCGGTAGGACCGTCCGTCCCGTCGCTTCCCACGCTGAATACCGCAGTATGCTCAAGCCCAGCAATACCCTCTGCCGCTCCCAATGCCAGTTCCTGATTGCGCCCGCCTTTTCCCTTTCCGGTGAGGTGAACCACCGTCTCGCCTCCTGCAATAAAAGCAAGGCTTTCGCTTCTCCCCTGATGACTTTTGGCTACTGCCGCCAGGAAACGTCCGGCTTCCCTGGCTTCGCAGTCCAGGCAGTCTGTCAGAATAGATGTCCTATAGCCAAGCGTTTCGCAGGCCCGGGCCGCCGCTCTGCACAGGTTTCCCACGCTCCCTGTGACAACCGTCTCCACATTGTCCAGTTCCTTCGGCGTCTCTGCCTCCAGACAGACCATGGCTCCTTCGCTTAATTTCAGCCCGTATTTCTCCGCAATGGCTTTCGCCTGGGCGCAGGTGCTCCTGTCCGGGCAGGCGGGACCGGAGGCAATCATATCAAGCGGGTCCCCCAGTATATCGCTGAGAATGATATTGTAAACCCTGGCGGGGCTGCAGTGCCGGGCAAATCTACCGCCCTTTACACCGGACAGGCGTTTTCTTATGGTATTCGTCTCCACGATATCCGCCCCGCAGGCCAGCAGCCGGTTCGTTATGTCTGCCAGCTCCGCTCCGGTCACCAGCGGCTTTTCAAACAGGGCAGAGCAGCCGCCTGACAGCAGAAAAATCACCGTGTCCTCTGCCTGCAGGTTTTCCGTCAGCTTCAGCGCCTCCTCTGCAGCCAGGAAGGAATTCTCATCCGGAACCGGATGCCCTGCTTCAAAGCATCTGACACGGTTCAACCTCCCTTTTACATGTCCGTACTTGGTGATGCATATGCCTGCCTCGATTCGCTCTCCCAGAACCGCTTCCGCCGTTTTCGCCATCTGCCACGCCGCTTTGCCCACAGAGACCAGGTATATTCTGCCGCTTCCGAATTCTTTGCCCTCCAGCGCCCGGACTACGGCCTCGTCGGGCATGACCTGTCGGATGGCCTCTTTTATGATAATTTCCGCATCTTCTCTCAGCATGATATGCCCTCCCTGTGTCAGATTCTTTGCTTATCCTCCGGCAAAACCGCAAAAAATAAATGCCGGTTACCAGTCTTGAATCTCATAGGCTGTGTATGCATGGGAAAAGTGATATCCCAGCTTCTCCGCCAGTGCCACAGACCACAGATTCTGTGCATCCCAACTGGGGTACCAGCCCTTTTTCCGGCATTCCAGAATCAGTTTTGCCCCGCAGACTGCGGCAAGTCCCTTTCTCCGGTAATCCTCCCTTGTATCGATTTCAATCTCTATGCCTCCAAGGTAGCCGGAATAGGAAGACGCCCCTGAAACCGGCTCTCCCTCTTTCAGGATAATCGCTCCAAGCCCATATCTGCGGTACATGTCGTAATCTTCATACTGTGCCACCCAGTCCCGGCACCAGGAAATCTCCCGGCAGCGGCGGAACATGGGTTCGTCCATCATTTTCAGTTCGTATCCCTCCGGCAGACTGTCCACTATCGCCTGGAGACGCGCCGAAGCCTCCTTTCCGTCAAAAGCCTCCGGCTCTTTCTTTATGGCATATCGGAGCACCTTTTTGGCTTTTTCCCGATAGCATTCTTCAATCAGCGCTCCCCATGCCTCATCCTGAGGAACCATGATCACAAAATCCTGTATACACTTTTCTGGCTTATACATGATAAGTTCTTTATCAGGCTTACCTGTCAGAAAACAGAAATCTCCCAGCAATGCCATGGCTGATGCCGGCATCCCGGTGGAATTCCCATAGATATGCCCCATCACCCCCTGCAGGCATGACCAAATCAGGGTTTCCTCCCAGCTTCCGAACAGGGGCGCCGCTTTTTCTCCCGGCTTTATTTCGTAAATCATCTGACTTTTCCTCTTTTTATCTTTTCTTTTTATCTTTTCTCTTTATCTTTTTTCTTTTCCCCTTTTATAACCATGGGAATATTCTAACCTTTTCTGTGCCGCACTGCAAGAATACTCATAAATATGTTCACAAACTGTGACAGTTCAGCCCCTTATGTAAAGCCCGAAATACCTCTCCATACGATTTTAAGGCTTATTTTTGCCTCTCTTTAATTTTACCAGCAAAACCGCCGTAGCCGCAACCACCAGAATGACCAGAATGCCTGCAATAATCACCAGGTTCCGATTCAGCTCCGGTACAATGCGTTCTGTGCTTTGGGACTCAGAAAGGGCTTTGTCTTCGATCTCCTGGTCTACAACAGCCATATCTGCTGCGCCCTCCGGAAAAATCTGTTCAAAATCCGCCGTCGGTTCGTCAATGCACACCCAGGTATCTCTTATTCCGAAGTAATACCCCACGCAGCCCCATCGTTTTCCGTTCCCGTCCACGTAGATACCTCGGTACTCAGGAGTATAATCTGACACCTCCATGGGCGTATACTCTTCGGAACCCGGATATTTCCAGAGACAAATGGTTTCTCCCACATATTTTTCATCCAGTTCTCCTGCATCCCCGGTAATCTGCGCCTTATACTCTTCCCGGAAGGCAATACTGTCATAGACCAGCTCCATATACTCCATGGGGACCCAGCCTGTGGTTCCCTGGTAGTCGTCATATATGCCCCACAGATTGCCGCGGCTGTCCTCATAGGTAAAGAGAATCTGCACCCGGACTCCGTTTTCCCAGGTCTCCACCTCCTGGGGCAGTTCGGGGCTTTTATAAGAAATCACCTGATTGTCAGGCCCATTTGTGGTATACATCCGCTCCACATGAGTACATTCCTCCGCATGTTCCCAATAAAAAGAATCGTCGGGTTCCCAGATCACATCCGCCTTCACGGAAATCGAACCCAACAGACAGCAAAGCATTCCTGCCAGTATACATACTATTTTTTTCATACACGCCTCCTATTCCGATTTTCTTTTTTTCCGATATACAAGCTTCCCTATAGAATCCTGAGAAATTTATAATGTCTAAATTCTGGCGGTCTTGAGTATATTCTACAACCCTTCCTTCGCATCCGCAATGTGCCGGGCAACAATTCCTGTTTTTCAAATGTTTCACCAGCTGCCAGATTTTTCTCAGCGCTGCAATGCCATGACGATCATTCCCAGCAGCCAGGAACACCCGTTGGCGACGCAGGATAGCAGAACCGGCTGCTTTATCCCCCATTCGGGTTTGACCGCAAAACAGCTGTAAACGTAAGCTTCCGTCGCCACTACCGCAGCCTCCACAGCAATCTGCGCCGGAAAATGCAGTGCAGAGGGCAGGTACATTCTCCCCAGCCAGCAAAGCAGCACGGCGGGCGGGTTTGTCAGTATATTTACCAGTACGGCCAGCAAAACCGTTCGGAGATTTAGCCTTCTGCGCCTTTTCAGATGTCTTTCAGGCAGCCAAAGCAGGATATGCACCACCGCCAGCTCTGTCACGACAGTAAGCAGCAGCGACACGGCAAACATTTCTGTCAGATAAATCCGCATCTATACCTCTCTTCCTATGCTGCCCACGGCAACAATGGCAACACTTCCACTAACCACAGCTGCCCCCATGCTTTCCTCCCACCACTGCCGACAACAGCATCATCGGCAATATTTCCACCACCCACGGCCACAACCTGGCCTACGCTTTCTTCCCATCATCGCCGTTAATGGCAGCAGCGACAACATTTGCATCAGCCACTGCTGTCCCCACGCCTTCTTCCCATCATCGCCGTTAACGGCATCAACGACAACATTTCCATCAGCCACTACTGTCCCCACGCTTTCTTCCCATTATCGCCGCTAACAGCAGCAGCGACAGAATACTGCCCACACAGCCCGCGATATTTCCGGCAAAGGTCTGCACAAGCCCGAAATATCCCGGAAGAAAGCCCAGAAACAGCGCAAAGGTCAGAAACCCAAAAGCACATCCCGGTCTCTCCGGCATGCGGCAGATCATCCAGTACAGGGTCAGCGGCATCGTCATATTAAAAAGAAAGGCGGCTGCCAGCCCAAAGGGCATAACTGCCGAAAATAAGTAGCACAGTGCCGCCAGCGCCAGAGACACTACTACAGTCTTGTACAGTCCCCACTTTGCCGCCGCAAAACCTCCCGCCATTTTCCCGCCCACCACGGCAAGCACCGCCAGAGTCCCGGCTATCATGCCGGTTTTCCAGGGAAATCCCACTGTCATGCCGATATGGGAACGCAGGATAACAACTGCCATGCAAAAGAGCATCGGGAGAACCTCCGGCTTCGCGTATACTTTTCTGACGGATTCCGGCTCTGCAGATTCCTTCCTGACAAACCCTTGCTCCGCATACTCTTTCCTGGCAAATCCTTGCTCCGCAGATTCCTTCCTGGCACATTCCTTCTGTCCCGTCTCTGCCGAAGTTCTCTCTTCTTCCTCTTTATTGCACATCTTCCCCATATACCACAATGCCGCACATAAAATAAGCATGAAAGCGCTGACGCACAAAAACCCCATCTCCCACACACCTTTTTTTGCAGCCAGAGTCCCCAGATACAGTCCCAGTGCCCCCGGCGCAACAAAGATTCCCAGTCCCTGCCCGTACCATTTCTCAGGCAACGGCTCTTCCGGCAATACTCCCTTCGCTCTATCCGCTTTTATCACCCCCACACCGCCGCCTATATGGAACAACGCATTTCCACATCCCAGAATCACCGGATGCGTAACGGCTCCCAGAATGGTGCAAAAGACGCCCAGAGCTGCTGTCATAAGCGCGTAATCCCGCCTCTCACTCCGGCCCCCATTCAGCACGTCCAGCACCACGCCCATGGGCATCTGCAGAGCAAAAGCGCAGAAATTGTACAGCAATATGTATAAGTAGCCGTTATTCTCCGGAATAAACCTGCCAAACATCGCCATGGCACACGTTCCGTCCACCAATAGATGAAGAACGGAATATTCTGCTATTATATTTGTTTTACCGTGTTTATGTCTTCTTAATATTCCGCTGTTGCCCTGCTCCAGAATACCATCCTCCTTTCTTTCCCCTGATTACGCATTTCTCTGTCTGCATTCCGTAATTTCTCTGTCCATCATATAATAAAACGATAAAGATGTAAAATGGTTTCAAATTTCTTTTTGAAAAAATACTTGACAACACATCAGTCAGCAATCATACTTATGTCAGAAGCAATTATCAGAAAGTCTTTGCCGATACAGGGCTGCATTTTCCGATTCTTTTTTCTAAAAGGCGGCTGCATATATTTGCCGTCCAAAATATTTACTTTCCCGCCCATGAACAGAAAAGCCTGCTGTAAAACAGAATTTCATCTCTGTCCATGCCTGAATACCGGGTATGCAGAGCCAAAGCATATAAAAGGAGGAATCAAAATGGCCAAAACTGCAAAAGAATTTACCAACAACCAGGGAGAAATCATCATCTACCAGACTGAAGACGGCAATACAAAAATTGATGTTCGTTTTATTGATGAAACTGTATGGCTGACGCAACAGCAGCTTTGTGAATTATATCAGACAAGCAAATCCAACATTAGTGAACATATAAAGCATATATTCGAAGAAGGCGAATTAGACGAGGTTTCAGTTGTTCGGAAATTCCGAACAACTGCTACAGACGGTAAAAATTATTCTGTGATTCACTACAACCTCGACATGATAATCTCCCTGGGCTACCGCGTAAAATCGTTGATTGCCACCAGATTCCGCCGCTGGGCAACCGAACGCTTAAAAGAGTATATGATAAAGGGCTTCACAATGGACGATGAACGCATGAAAAACCTGGGCGGAGGCAATTACTGGAAGGAATTGCTGGACCGTATCAGAGACATCCGCTCTTCTGAAAAAGTCATGTACCGTCAGGTTCTCGATCTCTATGCCACAAGCGTGGATTACGATCCCAAAAGCCCCGAATCCACTGCTTTTTTCAAAATGGTCCAGAATAAGCTGCACTATGCGGCACATGGCCACACTGCCGCGGAACTGCTCTATGAACGAGCCAATGCAGACAAGCCTTTTATGGGACTCACCACTTTCTCCGGTGAAGGGACATAGGCATTGCCAAAAATTACTTAAATGAAAATGAATTGAAGATACTGAACAACCTGGTCTCCGGATATTTTGACTTCGCAGAAATACAGGCGATGCGCCACCATCCCATGTATATGAGTGACTTTGTGGATCATCTGGACAAGGTTCTGGCATCTACGGGAGAGGCTCTGTTAACGGATGCCGGGAAAATCAGCCATAGACAGGCAATGGAAAAAGCAAACCAGGAATATCAGAAATTTCAGGTACAGAACCTCTCTCCTGTGGAAGAGGCCTATCTGCAGACAATCAAAGCCATCGGAAAAACAGCAAAAACAAATGCGGGCAAATAATGAATGCATCTTACCCATCGAAAATGCATCTCACCCTTCACCCACTTGCCGGAGTCCCGAAATTCATTTACAATCGCCTCATCAGAAAGGAACAGGTGATGTATATGGGATATCTATTATTGGCACTTTTTTTCATTTTGGAAACGGCACTGGCAATCGTGACACTCACAAAGCAAAAGGAAAAGGTACAGTGGCTCCGCAACCGCATTCTTACCAGAGGCTGCGAGCTGCTGTTCTTCCTGCTTGCCCTGCTTCTGCCTTGGGCAGCATGGGATTTCCGGTTTCAGCTATGTTTCTTCGTGCTTTTGATAAGGGCGGGCATTGCACTGGCTGTCTTTCTCATGAAGCGGCGCAGGGCTTCCGGCCGCAAGTCCGGTATCAATACCGTCCTCAGTGCTCTGGGAAACATACTGCTGCTCTCCCTTTCCCTGATTCCGGCATTTCTCTTTACCGGATATGAAGGATTGGAGACCACAGGCCCGTATACCGTAAAACAGGCCTCCGCCATCCTGGTGGACCACAGCAGGCTGGAAACCTTCGAGACGGACGGCTCATACCGGGAAGTTCCGGTGTATTTCTATTATCCGGATACGGAAAATGAAAATTCCGAGTCCGGCCATTCAACGACAGAAGACAGTCACTCGGAAAATGTACCTCCAGAAACAGGCTGCCCGTTAATCTTGTTCTCCCACGGCGCCTTCGGCTATTACCAGAGCAATACCTCCACCTATATGGAGCTTGCCAGCCACGGCTATGTAGTGGTCAGCCTGGACCATCCTTATCATTCCTTTTTCACCAGAGATACGGCAGGCAGCCTGATTACCGTGAATCCCGGCTTTTTACAGGATGTCATGCTGGCAAACGAAGATACCGCCTCCGAAGAGGACATTCTGGAAATGTCTCATGGATGGCTCTCCCTTCGAACGGAAGACATCGGATTCGTTCTGGACAGCCTGAAGGAAACCAGGGCTTCCGCCGCCTGCACAGAGGCATGGTTCTTTCCCACAGGGGACACGGCAGACGAAATCCTGGATATCCTGAAAATGATGGATACGGATAAAATCGGCGTGATGGGACATTCCCTGGGCGGCGCCGCAAGCGTGACCGTGGGAAGGAGCCGTAATGACATCGATGCCGTCATCGACCTGGACGGCACCATGCTGGGCGAACAGCTTGCCTACGAAAACGGCACCTGTCTCTATTATGAAGAGGCTTATCCCGTGCCGCTGCTGTCCATTGATAACGAAAGCCATTATCTGGAAAGCCTGAAATCCAAAAAGGCAACTATTCTTTATGTCAACAATGTGGTACTTGACAATGCCCCGGACAGCAGGCATACTTATTTCAGAAACAGCGGACATATGAACTTTACCGATCTGCCTCTGTTTTCCCCAGCCCTTTCTTCGCTTCTGGGAACCGGAACCGTAGACGAAACCGAATGCATTCGGACCATGAACGCTGTCATTCTGCAATATTTCGACTTCTACCTGAAAGGCAGGGGCGAACTTACGATAAAGGAAAGCTATTGACGCCGGGACATAAGGAAGTGTCTGCAAATAGCTGCTACAAGTTAATGCCGATTTTTATGGTATTTCCTGGTTTTTGCCTAAAGAAATTGTAGCTGTTATTTTCCGACAATTTCTAAGATATACTTGTGAAGTTTGCCAACGTAAATGTATAACAAAGTCACTATAGCGGCAGTGACTTTATGAGCGTCGCTGCTAACCAGGGGGAAAACGGCAGGTGAATGCGCTCACGAGTATAAAACAGAGTGCGGAAAGCGGGCATAAATATGGAAATCGGAACGGAGAACGGAAAATGGATATCAAAGTCCTGAAAATTGCAAAGAGCCAGCCGGAGCAGGTAGAAATCCGCTGTCATGAGGTGACGGAGCAGGTTCAGGAGATTGTCACTTTTGTGAAATCCAGACAGGGAAACCTGACCGGCACCATTGAGGGAAAGCAGTACGAAATTCCGATTTCCGATATTCTTTACATTGAATCCGTTGATAATAAAACCTTTCTCTACACTTCCCGAACGGTATATGAGACACGGCAGAAACTGTACGAAATGGAAGAAATTCTGAGAGAAAAATATTTCCTGCGGGTATCCAAATCCCTCCTCCTGAACCTGATGAAGGTGCAGTGGATCAAACCGGCTCTGAACGGACGTTTTACCGCCGTACTGCAAAACGGCGAAGAGCTCCTGATTTCCAGAAAATACGTGCCTGAGCTGAAAAGGGCACTGAAAGGCGGTGCACACTGATGCGTGGAAAAGAATGGCTGGCTGAGCTGGCCAGAACCTATTTTATACTGGTCACCTTAATCACAATGGCAACCTTTTTGCTGGGCATGTATTTCGACCCGGATGCCAGGTTCGGATATGATGCTTTTCTTTCACCTCTGATTTACGCTGCCTGCGGCACGGTTCCCGGGGTGGTACTGTATTCCAGGCATGAGCTAAGCCTGAAAGCGTTTTTGTTCCGCAAAATACTGCATTTTGTCCTGATCGAAGCCATTATTCTGTCCGTGGCCTTTCCCTACGCCTCTGTTCACACGGAACGCAAAAACGTTGTGCCTGTGATGGGGCTTTGCATCTTTGTCATCTACGTCCTTGTCCATGGCATCGAATGGGGCCTGGACTGCCTCTCCGCCAGAAAAATGACAGAGGATTTACTCAGACTGCAGAAATCTGTAGATGGGAATTCAACTGACTGAATTGACTACAGAAATCCTCTCCTGAACTGCCTGCTTCCATATCCTTAAGGTTCCCCTAAACCACATTTGCTTTCCACCATGTCTCATCCTTCAAATAGCGCTCCAGAATATCAAAACGCCGGAATGCTGCTGCCATGGTGCGCCCGTCAACATCTGCCAGGTTATCATCGTTAAAATAGTTTTTCAGTATTTCTACCATTGCTTTTTCTGCGCTGCTGTACAGCAGCTCTTTGTTTTGCTCAAAGAAATCTCTCACTTCCTCAAAATTGGCGTGGGTGAGCTTTTCCAGTTTCATATCAAAGTGCTTCAATATCTGCTTTCCCACCATGTAGGCCAGAAAGTACTGACTGTACGGACGATGCTCGCGAATCCCCGCCTGCTCACATGCCTTCTTCCTGTTTCCATCACAGTAGCGAAATATCAGTACTGCCAGAATCATCTGAGCCGCGTTCAAGTCCTCAAATATCTTTTCATAATATTTATCAAAGAACTCATTACGCCTGTACTTTGCCAGATGAGGACACTCTCTCCATACAGCAAACACTGCCTCTGCCGCCACTGTAGAGGGTATCACATTTACGTTTGACGTATTATCTCTCTTTCGTTTATAGGTATAGCCTAAATCCTGCACGCCTCTCTCCAGAAGCACCTGCCGTTCATCATTTGACTTCAGATCTCTGAAATCCACCGGATTCTGGCTGTTTGTCGCATATATGATATCCTGTATAATGCCCTGATCTTCCGAGTCATCCACCTCATAAAGACGCACCAGCAGGTATGTCCGTGAAAAATCAATATCAGGATTCGCCTTTACCGTCTGATAGATCGTTTTGCAGGTCTGACCGCCGTTTATAATCTGCAAATCGCCTGTCTTGACAATCCAATCCTGCTCCTGCAAACCGTTGAAGCTAAACTTTTTGCATATCATAGTGACGCCATTGTTGAAAAAGAAGAAATTCTGACGTTTCTCATCATCCAGCAGAGTTCGCTCAATCCCGTCATTCACGATATTTTTCCCAAGGTAACGGCGGATATTTTTCTCTAACAGACTGTCCCCGAATTCCTCCATCAGCCTGTATATTTCCATAATGGAGACACGCCCCAGAATCACTCTTTTATAATTAAAATTCTCCTGCACTGCTTTTCCGCTCAAAGCAATCTGCGTATCTATGGAACGCTCCCTGTTGATATAACGTATCATGTCCTTATGGGAAAAATGTTCAAATCGAACCTGCTCCTGGCCCGCAAATGCATTGTCAATATGGTTCTGCCCTTCCTCATTCCAGGACAGGCCATTATTCAGCATGACAAAAGTAACATATGGAATCGCTCCGTCTAATATGAAGGAACGAATCTCGTCCACTTTTTCTCTGCTCTGTGCATTCAACACAATTCGGGCTGAAGGGGCGAATACACATTTTATGGTATTTACGGCCTTTTCCACCACGTTTGCCGGAAAATGGCTGTCAACCTCCAGCTTCCTGGAGTATTTTGACTGAAACAATACCACATTCAGCTGAGAGTCCTGCGCTTCCACAATATATGCGGCGTCAAATCCCCCATCGTACCCGCCGTCCGTGAGATACTGCATGGCTTCCGCAATATCAATATCCAGATAAGCCGAAACGCCCAACAGCAGAAAGGCTCTGGAACGGTTCTTTTCGATATCCTTATCACTGAAAAATGCCGTATTCTCTTCCAGTATTTTGATGATTCTTTGGTCAATAATCTGTCTCGCCAGATCCATCCTTCACGCCTCCTGTTGTCTGCCAATCTGCCTGTCCCCCGGGATATGGCTGTCCGCTCGGATAACCTCTTTCACACAACTTCATCATATCATCTTTCCGCCTCAAATTCAACCTGCTCCTCCCCTCTGCCCTGCGAATTTCTTTGTGGGTTCTTTGTGAATTTCTTAGCAAATCTCTTAGCTGAGAATTTCTCAGAGTTATTTGGGAATTATTTTGCAATAACAGCTTATAGCATTTCTATCCAAAATGTGTTATACTCAAAACCGCCGGAGTTTATACTGCACGCCGGTTGAATGCCAACGGATGTTTATTCCATAGAGGAACTGACTGAGAAAACAAACTAGCGGAGGAAAAGAAATACATCCCATGGACTTCTACGAAAAAATGGCACAGATCTGCAAACGCATCCCCTCTGGCCGCGTCGCCACCTATGGCCAGATTGCTCTCCTATGCGGCAAACCAAACAATTCCCGCCAGGTGGGCCATGGCCTGAAATGCGGCCTGGCCGGAGAGGATATCCCGGCACACCGGATCGTTAATTCCAGGGGAATCCTTTCCGGCGCCGCCTATTTCGACACCATTGACATGCAGAAAATGCTCCTGGAAGCCGAAGGGGTCACGGTAAACCGGACTCCCAAGGGCTGGCAGGTGGATTTAAAGCGCTTCGGGTGGAAAAATACGCTGGAAGACGCACAGCTTAAAAGCCCCCCATCATCATGCTGATCAGCTGATCCCGCTGTACGGCATCCTCTTTTCCCTTCACACTGGATGCCATACCGTCCAGTTCTATCTTGCTGGCTTCGGCCTGCAGGAGCTTCTCCTGGAATTCCCGCTTCTCCTGCTCCGCTTTCGCCGCCCGCCTTTGCGCCCTGGCGCGGTTCTGCAGTTTCATGCTCTGCTCCATGGAATGAAGCAGCTGAGTCATATCATTCATCCTGTTTCCTCCTAATTATAGTTCCGCATGCGCCCCTCCAGTACCCATAATGGGCAGAGAATTTCCGGCCGCCAGGTGATGCGTCCGTAAATCCTCTGGGGTACTGGATGGGTGCCTGCTGTTTTATAGTTCCGCATGCGACCCTCCAGTACCCATAATGGGCAGAGGATTTCCGGCCGCCAGGTGATGCGTCCGTAAATCCTCTGGGGTACTGGACGGGCACATGCTGTTTTATAGTTCCGCATGCACCCCTCCAGTACCCATACATGGGCAGAAGATTTCCGGCTGCCAAGTGATGTGTCCGTAAATCCTCTGGGGTACTGGACGGGCGCATGCTGTTTTCCAGTCTCGCATATATCTCACGGTATCACTTGTTATGTATATCGGGCATTTTCCTGTTTTTCCATAGCTTTTATCATTATTCTGCATGGATTCCTGTCCGGATTATTCCGCCAGATAGAGCTGCACCTGCTTCGCAATCTCCTCCACAGCCTCCTCCACGGTGCATCCTCCTTCCAGAACCTTCTTCCCCTGCTCAATCACATTCTCGTATACAAGGCTGTCACATCGATTTACTTCTGTAACACTTTCCAGCAGCCTGTCCAGCTCCCGGAACTGTTCCTCGTCAGGCCATTCAATACGGATAAAAACCATCGAGCCGTCAAAGTCAATGGCATTTGTGGTGCCGACAGGCAGCCCGGCCCTGATAGACATTTCATCCCTGGTATCCACCTGCCGCCTGAGATAAGCCCCTCTGTTCAGCGGTGTGCCGTTTAAGGATGCATCTCCCTGAAATTCTTCCGAAAGAGCCAGTTCCAGAAACTTCTCCGTATCTTCCTGATTCTTTGAAGCCGCATTGACCGCCAGGACAGAAACCGCCAGACATGCCCCATACCGCTGCCCGGGCATCAATCCGTACCCGAACGTCTCCCCCTTATTTTTAACTCCCCAAGAAATATCTGATAATCCCTCCCTGCCCCGCTCATATACCCTGCGGCAAACGGCTGTCCCGAGAACGGCGCTACCGCATAATTGGCAGCTTCCGCTATCCCACAGGGTCTGCCAAAACGCCTTTCCAGCGGATTTCCGCCTGTCCATAGGCCGGCTATATACACATCCCACTCAACTGCCGGGTCTTCCATCTGGGCATCATAGATCCGCTTCGCCTGAGTCAGGAATTCCGCCACGGCTTCTCTGTCCAGGCTTCCGTCTTTCATCCAGGCCCCCATGGAAGACTGGCTTAACAGGCGCAGGGCGCTTTCCGCATCCCAGAAGCTGATAAGGGAACCTTCGGATCCCCGGGAGCCTTCCGTTCCCTGGGTTCTTTCCTTTTCCATCAGCTCCACCAGCCCGGACAGGCTCTCCGTACCGGCTATTTTCTCCTTCTCTCCGGCAAGAACCGGGATGAAAAAACCCATGGGAATGGCATACAGCCCTCCCTCTGACCTGTACGCATCCGCAATTTTTCCAAAATAATCTCCAGGCTGTCCCAAAAGGAAGACAAATCCATGAGCACTCCCTTGTCCCGATAAGATTCAATCGGGATATCGTCCATCACCAGAATGTCCGGCCCATTTCCGGCAGCAATCTCCGTGGCAAGGTTCTTCAGGGCATCCTGTTCCGTAACGCCGTAGCCCGTTTTCACGCCTGTCTCGTACAGAATGGGCACATCCGGATACTGCCTGCGGAATGCGCTGACCGCCTGCCTTATATTCCCGTCCTCATAGACACTGTAGACCCGAAGGGAAACATCCGGCCTGGCGGAAAGCGTCCCGTCATAGGTATAACGCATCAGCTGCCCGTCGGAATAACTGACCAGGAACACCGGTTCCTCTGATTGCCCTCCGCCCTCCAGAACCGCCATCCCCACAAGCCCCCTGTCCAGGTCACCCATGGCATAAAAATCCCCGTCAATCACCAGTTCCATTTCCCCGGCGTACAGTTCATGCCAGTACAATCCGCTCTTCAGCAGCAGATAGAGTCCGTCCCCATATGGCTGCATACACAGTTCCGAAGGTCTGGGCGGCCTGCCCCCTGCATTTTCCGCCACAAACCGGGAAAGAGCTTCATCCTGCTTCTCCGCCAGAGCTCCTTTTTCCAGATCATAGAGCAACACGCCGTCGGCATGTGCCAGATAGAGATACGTTTCTCCTGCGGCGAAACAGCTCACCGGATACTCGCTTTCCGTCACCAGAAGCTTCTCCCCCGTGGAAGGCTCCGGCCGGTATATCTCCCGTCCCTCCGCCACTGCATAGAAATAACCCCCGCCCCAGAAAAGCTGCGGATAAGAACCGAGCCCCTCTATCTCAATCTCCCGGTTTTCTGCGGTAAGCAGAACGCAGGCTTCCTTCCCCATATCAAAAAACAGCCTGTCCCCCTGAGGTGAAACCGCTGTATTACCGACAGTCTCCTGCCATTTTGCATAGGAAGACGGGATATCCTCATCCTCACCAAAGCGCTCCCCTCCGTCCGTTGAAAGCAGGTCATTCCCTCCGGTATCCGGAAGCCGTATCCGCTTCCCCTCCTGCACCAGCCCTGTGTAAGCAATTCCGGCATGGGGCAGCTCCACCTGCTCCTCCACATATCTTCCTGCCGTTTCCTGGTGAAGACTCCGTCCCGCGCCGTCCACTCCACCGTGCCGTGATATTTTTCACAGGTACTTTTGATATTGGCCAGCCCGATTCCGTGGGATTCCCCGTCCGCCTTTCCGGTATCCGGAAATTCTTTTCCTTCCCTGGTAATCAGTTTCCCGTCAAAATTATTTCTGATTTCCATCAGAAACATCTCCCCGTCCAAGAAAGAGGACAGGCGGATAAAGCAGGCGGCACCCGGCTCCTCCCTGTGAAGCCTTTCGCATGCCTCCACCGCATTGTCCAGGGCGTTTCCCAGTATTACACCGATGTCATAATCCTGAATCGCCAGCGTCCCGTGAAAGGCAAGCTCTTCCACCTCCACCTGTAACTCCGGAATCCGCTTCCGGGCCTCATGGCATTTCATATCCAGCAGCGCGTCAGCAACCACATTCCCTGTACGGAATTCCGTTTCAAAGGCATCCAGGCTTAAGCTGAGCTGCTCCAGGTATGCCTGCAGCCTCTCACCCTCCCCGCCCTTCTCCGCAATCCGCATGGCTACGGACAGGGTATTGCGCATATCATGTTTCAAGCCGCGCACTCCCGACCAGATTCGCTCCCGCTCTCCCACATACTCCTGCAGGGCGGAAACCTGTTTCTCCAGCACGGCGCGCCCCTTCCGCTCCCGGTTCAGCGCATACATATCCTGAAACATCGTTACGCCATGGAGAATGGACAGCAAACTTAAAAACAGAATCAATGTTACCACAATACCTAAAAAGGGATTGGATGCATAGAGCACATAAAAGCCTTCTTCTGTCTTATACACCTGCATTCGCAAAAGCAACTCTAGACATAAACCTGTCAAGCTGGGTATTAGAAGCTGTAGTATCTCCCTGCCATGCAGCGCCAACTCCTTCTCACGGAAATTTTTCACAATACGTCGGAGCAGCAAATAAAAAACAGTATAAAACAGGAACATATACAATGCGCTTAAAGCCACCCCCAGCAAAACAAATTCAACTACTGTAATCCTATTTACCTCCATCCAATCTCCCAAAACCTTCCGCATCCTGTCATCCAGCAGCAATTCCATGCCCACAAGCAACTCAGCATTATACTCAACCGAACTGAATGACAATATTACAAAAAGAGTTTTCCATTCATGCAGGCGGAAAAAAAACACGCCTACAAAAAGCATAAATCCCAGCGACCACACATACCCTTCGTATATACCATAGTATATCCATTTAGAACCTGAGCTTATCAGCGCTCCCCTGATAAGCCCCTGCAGCAATGCCGCAGCCATCACCAGCAATCCGGTAAGACAGCCTTTCCGAAACCCCTTATTTCCGCAACGGCTTTCCCCGGCTTCCTCTCTCTCAAACCGGCTCTTCAAAAATTTGCCGTAGTAATATTGCATGCAATAACCGTACACCACATAACCAATCATTCTCAAGATGCTTGTCAGGATGCTGATCAAATCAAACATCCTGTTTATCCGATTAGCCAACTCCATTTTCGTCTCCATCTCAGCCGTCCCACCCCCTTCTCCTGCGCAGATAATGCATATAAGCCTTTACAAATTCGTCATATTTCCTTCTGGAAAGATATATGCTTTCCCCATTCGCAAGCCTTATGCTCTCCCTGTCATATTCCCTGATATATGCCAGGTTCACCAGATATCCCCGGTGGCACCTGTAAAAATTCTCCCCCAGCTGTTCCTCCAGCGCATCCATGTTGGCATAGATTTCAATGACTTCAGCCGGGTTCGCTTTCCTGTGAATCTCCGCCTTCCGGCCCCGGCTCTCCAGGTACAGGATATCCTTCCGCTCCAGGGTAAGGCTTTTCCCGCCTGTCCGGATAACCAGCGGCTCCTGCCCTCTTCTGCGGCAAACTTCTGTTGCCCTCCGGAACACTTCTGCGAATTTTCTTTCATTAACGGGTTTTAGGAGATAATGAAACGCTGACACGTCAAAAACATCGAACACCGCCTCCCGGATACCCGTAATAAAAATCAGCACAGTGTCCGCATTCCGCCGCCTCAGTTCCCTGGCCGTGCTGATGCCGTCCATTCCTCCCATCTGTATATCCAGGAAAATCATGTCAAAAGGGACTTCCGCTGCCAGCAATTCCTCCCCCGAGCCGTACAGTTCAACCTTACAGCCCCCCTTCTGCCGTCTGATGAAATCCTTTATCTGTTCTCCAACCTCTCTCATCATCACAAATCGCTATCTTCATTCCGGTACTCCTTCATCCCGCGAATCGTGCCAAAATCCACATTCCGCTTTCAGCCCCTGTCCATTGCCTGTGCATTTTATAGGAACCGTCAAAAATATATTCGCGACCCAAAACATTTGCCAAAGTAAGGAAGTATCTATAAACCCTAAATGTATAAATTCCATACTTCCATCATATAGAAAAAGCTTTCCCTTTTCCATAGGAATGTAACCAATGCCATGAATCCTGTAGTAAATGGCCTTGCTTTCACATCCGTATGTAGACTCCCAGCCTAAAACCTTTGCATAAACGCAAGACCGCCAGAATTTCTACTCACACTCAGAAACATTTGCCAACGGAAAGGTATAACCAGTGAGTGCTGCTGCGATGCAGAACAAAAGAGCGGCAAGGTCGTTCCTAAATATAAAAAAACGACCGACGCCAGGTTCGAAGAGCCTGCGGCAGGTCGTTCATTTCTATGGGACAGGGGTAATGCTTCTTGCCCTGCAATTGCATTAGAGCAGCCTTAAAAGCTGTATCAACTCATGTGATTCTTCCGCATCTGATGCGGTCTGCCTGGTGTCAAACTGCGAAAATCGATTGTCGCGGTAAAAAGATAACAGCTTTTCCTCATTTTCCGCTTCCAAGAATGTCACTATGCCACCAAGCATATATTGCGCATCCTCTATCACAGTCCATGCCAGTTCGATAAGTTCTCTTCCTGTAATCTTGTTGTTTACGCCATTTGTATAATTTTTTCCAAGCTGAGCAATCAAATAGGCCGACATGGTATATGTATCTGAATTCTCGTCCAGTTCGCTGATACGCAGTAGTTTTCTTTTCGTGGTATTGCTTACGGTTTCTCCTCTGACCGACAAAGGTTTTAGCGCAAGGGTAAAATATCCCACCAATTCCTTACCTTCCACAGAAAATACAAGGTATGTAACCGACTGGCTCTTTTTTGTAAATTCCACTGCGTTTTTCTTTAAAAAACGCTCCACATCCGGATTCCTCGGGCATGAAAAACCGGAAAGCACTCTGGCAAGCATTGGCTCTCCGGCTTTATTATCATTTCCTAATGCCAGATAATCACGAATGTTGATATAGAAAAACTTATCATTGATCGGCATTCGCTTTCTCCCATTCTCTCATGAATTTTCTCAGTTCCTCTTCCCCTTTAATCTGCCTTGCAGCTACAGGAGTACGCACAGGACGGTTTTGGGCAGATTCTTCAATCGCATTGATAAACATCTCCACCTGTTCCTTGCCGGAAATAACAAAATTCTTTGTGATACTTGAAGTTGCCATAAGAAACACCTCCCTTTGTCAGTATGGCTTTTCTGTAACAGTTCATACTTTTCTATCTCTATTTTATTATCTTATATCGGTTAATGCAACAAATATTTTATAAATTATTTCCCCCTTGCTAACACAGTAAAACAGAGGTACAGTTTTGATTTCAGGGTTCGCGAAGCGTTTTCTATACTTTTCTTTTGATATATAGAAAATTCTCCTGACGCTTTCCCGCCAGGAGAATTCGAATCCTTACTTATCCAATCTGTATCCTCAGGTCATCTGAAAACACTTCCGGAGCAGATTACTTATCGTAGCAGACAATCTTACCGAAATCCGGCTTCAGGGATGCGCCGCCTACCAGGCCGCCATCGATGTCTGCCTGTGCAAACAGCTCAGCCGCATTGGAAGCGGACACGGAGCCGCCGTACTGGATACGGATAGCTGCTGCGGTTGCATCATCATAAATCTCGGCGATGCAGTCGCGGATAGCCTTACATACCTCTTCCGCCTGCTCTGTGGTGGCCACTTTGCCGGTTCCGATTGCCCAGATAGGCTCGTAAGCAATGACTGCGGAGGCAGCCTGCTCAGCGCTTACATTCAGGAACGCAATCTTAATCTGCTGACGCACAAAGTCAATGGTCACACCCTGCTCCCTCTGTGTCAGAGTCTCGCCGCAGCATACAATGGGAGTAATGCCGTGCTCAAAAGCCTTCAGGACTTTCTTGTTCACTGTCTCGTCTGTCTCGGCGAAATACTCTCTTCTCTCTGAATGTCCGATGATGACATATTTTACCCCTGCGTCATCCAGCATTGCGGGAGAAATTTCTCCGGTGTAGGCACCTTTCTCCTCAAAATACATATTCTCGGCACCGATATGGATATTGGTTTCCTTAGCCGCTTCCATAGCCGGAATAATGTCGATAGCGGGGACGCAGAATACTACATCCACTTCGTCGTTCTGTACAAGGGGCTTTAAAGTATTGACCAGTTCTACTGCCTGACTGGGAGTCATGTTCATCTTCCAGTTCCCGGCAATGATTTTCTTTCTTGCCATGATTCTTTCCTCGATTTTCTGTGTTCGTTATTTGGTTATTTGCTATCAGCCACAGCAGTCTCCGGGGCAGTTTTCCTGTACTCTCTGTACAAGCAACCGCTAATTTTCTACGGAACGCAGAGACTGCCGCTTGCTGATTCTTACTGCCAGCATTCTTAACGCCAGCGGGTCATATTTTTCTCAAATTTCTGTGTATATGCCAGCTTCAGTTCTTCCGCCGTAATGCCGTAGCACAGTAGGATATCATTGTAGTACATGAGGACATCGGCCATCTCTTCCACAAGGTGGTTTCTGAGCCCGGCTTCTTCTATGGCCCTGTGATCTCCATTCTTTTTTACAATATCAATCACTTCGCCCACTTCCCCTATCATCCAGAGCAGCTTGTTCTTGCCAGTCTCCGCATTGATAGGTTCCCATGTCCCCTTGTAATTTTCCTGAAGCTTTCTCTGCATTTCCAACATTTCGTTTATAGAAAAGTCTTCCATTATTTATCACCCACTGCTGCCACGCACGGCGTCGCGAATTTTCTCCATGGAATATCGCCACTTCTCTTATTTATCATCCGCAGCCGCGACGCCGGGAAGTACTTTGCCTTCCAGGAATTCCAGGGAAGCGCCGCCGCCAGTTGAGATGTGGCTCATCTTGTCGCCGAAGCCAAGCTGGTTTACAGCTGCCGCAGAATCGCCGCCGCCGATGATGGTGGTTGCATCTGTCTCAGCTAATGACTTGGCAACTGCGATTGTACCCTTTGCCAGGATCGGATTCTCAAATACGCCCATAGGTCCGTTCCATACAACGGTCTTGGCGCTCTTTACAGCCTCGGCATACATTTCAGCGGTCTTGGGTCCGATGTCGCAGCCTTCTCTGTCAGCAGGCATCTCTTCTACACTATATACTTCTGTCTCGATAGGGGCATCGATAGGGTTAGGGAATGCTGCAACGGTTACGGAGTCAACGGGAAGCAGCAGCTTCTTGCCCAGCTTATTTGCCTTCTCAATCATTTCCTTGCAGTAGTCAATCTTCTCATTGTCCACCAGGGAACGGCCGATCTCATAGCCCTGTGCCTTAAGGAAGGTGTAAGCCATACCGCCGCCGATGATCAGGGTATCGCACTTCTCCAGCAGGTTGGAGATAACGTTCAGCTTGTCCGCAACCTTAGCGCCGCCCAGGATGGCAACGAAAGGACGAACCGGATTCTCCACTGCATTGCCCAGGAAGTTGATTTCTTTCTGCATCAGGTATCCTACAGCATTCTCGCCGCCCTTTGCGGTAATGAATTTGGTAACGCCCTCAACGGAAGCATGTGCTCTGTGGGAGGAACCGAAAGCATCGCATACATACAGGTCAGCCAGGTCAGCCAGCTCCTTGCTGAACTCCTCGCCGTTCTTGGTCTCTTCCTTGCCGCGGAAACGGGTGTTCTGAAGCAGGACCACATCCCCTTCCTTCATGCCTTCTACGGCCTTGGTGGCAGCTTCTCCGGTTACATTGTAGTCGGAAACGAATACCACTTCCTTGCCCAGCTTCTCGGACAGCCTCTTTGCCACGGGAGCCAGGGACTCGCCTTCGTTGGGGCCGTTCTTAACTTTGCCTAAATGGGAGCAGAGGATTACCTTGCCGCCGTCGTTAATCAGCTTCTGAATCGTAGGCAGTGCAGCCACGATACGTGTCTCGTCAGTAATTTCGCCGTTCTTCAGAGGAACGTTAAAGTCACACCTTACCAGAACTCTCTTGCCTTTTGCGTTGATGTCATCAACGGATTTCTTGTTCAAGCCCATTTTTCTTAAAACCTCCATCTTACATAATCAATTTATACTGCGCACCGATTCAATTTGCAGTACAACCCGACTAA
>DKVC01000247.1:0-929 GCA_002490995.1 Lachnospiraceae bacterium UBA7188 | reverse complement strand
AGGTACTTTCCCGGGGACACCACTATAAATTCTGGCGGTCCGCAGTATATACCACATCCCGAATAGATTTGCAGTCACATAAGCATATACTTACATTTAAAACCATTTGCCTGAGCCATTTTGCAGAACCATCTGCCAGACACAGGCTTCACTGAAAAAAAGGAGCCCGGTCCATAAGACCGGACCCCCTCAAGGTCGTCACTCGTGGAAGAATGCCGCCCTGCGCGGACACATTTGCCTGCATTCCTCCCTGTGAGATTCAGATATTCTCAGCCGCTGTCTCCAGAGACTCAGGGATTCCTCTCACATTATGCCAGCTCGCTGAAATACTTGATGGTACGAACCATCTGGGAAGTATAGCTGTTCTCATTGTCATACCAGGAAACAACCTGTACCAGAGAGTTACCGTCTTCCATCTTGGAAACCATGGTCTGGGTTGCGTCAAAGATGGAGCCGTAGGTGCTTCCGATTACGTCGGAGGATACGATCTCATCCTCATTGTAGCCGAAGGACTCTGTTGCGGCAGCCTTCATTGCAGCATTGATGCCTTCCTTGGTAACCTCGCCCTTAACAACCGCTACCAGGATCGTGGTGGAGCCTGTAGGGGTGGGAACACGCTGTGCGGAACCGATGAGCTTGCCGTTCAGCTCAGGGATAACAAGGCCGATTGCCTTTGCGGCACCGGTGGAGTTTGGAACGATGTTGCAGGCGCCTGCACGGCTTCTTCTCAGATCACCCTTCCTCTGAGGTCCGTCAAGGATCATCTGGTCACCGGTGTAAGCATGAACAGTAGTCATGATACCGCTCTGGATAGGAGCGAAATCATTCAGAGCCTTAGCCATGGGAGCAAGGCAGTTGGTTGTACAGGAAGCAGCGGAAATAACGGTATCTTCCGGCTTCAATGTGTCATGGTTTACATTGTAAACGAT
>DKVC01000215.1 GCA_002490995.1 Lachnospiraceae bacterium UBA7188 | reverse complement strand
TGGGGAGACATTCCGCTTGCTTATACAAAAACGCTCTCACAAAGCCAACAGGCGGGTTTAGCGGCTGAACCGTTGGGAAGCCTGTCGGCGCAGACTAACGAGCCTACAGGTCAAAAGAGAGAGCCTCAGAGGCAAAAAAGAGTGGTCACGGATGAGGAGATCAAGCAGCTTGACGGGCAAATCCAGAAAGCAGCTGTTTCTGATGCGGATATCATTCCTATTATGCTGGAAATCCGGAAGGCGTTGAAAGGATATCGAGAGAAAGAGGGTGAGTGATATGCCGAGGCAGTTAAAATATAACCAGGCGATTGCAAAAGCTCTCATATCAAATGCCGATGGAATCATAGAGGCCATAGACAAGTATCTTGCAAAAGCTGATGATGAATTGTCGGATGTGCTGGCTGATGAAGGGTATGCTGATGCAGAAGATTCAGTCGAGGTAATCAATGCCATGCAGGAAGAGATAGCGGAAACGCTTCAGAACCAGACAGATGATCTTGTGGAAGCACTGGCGGCGGAACAGGATTCCGGATGGGCTGCGGCGCAGAAAAAAGTATCTGAAATGCTTGACGGAGATGATATTGCGGAACAGGTTCAGGAAGCCGCTGCAGATATGTTCCAAACAGAGGTTCCTAAGCTGGCAACGGTTTATATGCAGGAAACAGACGGAGACCTGGTTGTTGATGTCATCCGGCAGAGAACAAAAAGCTGGATTGCCTCATGGAGCCAACGGCTGGGACAGCTGATGAAAATAAATACCCATCAACAGATAACGGATATTATCCAGAGAACTATAGATCAGGGAGAAAGCATTGAGACACTTACGCGGAAAATAATGGATGGAGGCTGGCGGAATGAACATTACCAGGCACGGCGGGTAGCTGTTACCGAAGTGCTGCGGGCACATTCGGTTGCCAGAGAAGAGGCGATTCAGCAAAGCCCATCTACGGATCGGAAGGAATGGCGGCATACCGGGGCACATAAAAATAAGCCTCGCCCAAATCATGTAGATATGGACGGCCAGATTGTTCCAAAGGATAAACCGTTTGAATTACAGGGGAGAGATGGTGTTGTCTATCATCCCATGTATCCCAGAGATCCAATCCTCCCTGCCAGCGAAACTGTGAATTGCCATTGTATCCACAGGGGAGTTGCGGCAGATGATGCTCTCGGAATGAGCCTGGAGGAGCGGCGACAGCTTCAGCAAAAATATATTGAGGAGGATGATGGCGCATGGAAAAAGGAACTGGATGAACAGAATAAGGCAAAGGCCGGGATAACACCCTATTCTGCGCTTGAAAGCTTTAAGGAAAAGCCGAGAGAAAAACAGATTAAATATCTCGGAAAGGCAAAAATGGCCCTTTATGACGCCGGGCTGATCGACAGTGATGAAATGTTGAGAAAGATTAAAAAATCCACATTGCAGGAATTGCGGGAAGATGGTATATTAACTGTAGGAAGCTCAGCCGCAAGGCATTCAACGGTGGGAGATTTCTCCAACCTTGCGAATCCAAAGAAACCGGCCGGCGGGCGAAATGGCGGCAACATGACGGGTGGTGGGCACTCGCAGGCAAATCTCAACGAGCTTTCAAACCGAGGGATTGTATACAACATTGAAATGGCATATGACAATGGTGTCCGTATAGGCGGGGTGGAAAACCATACGGCACCGGAGAAAAGGCTGGGACAGTCAGGGCAATCCTGGTTTCCAGAAAGCTGGGATACGGAAAAGATTACCGTGGCAGGGACGTACACCGCAAATCGGCCGGCGATCACGGAAGAAATTCGGAATGATGCTGGAGATATCATTGGATATCGAAAATTCCAAAAGTTCGACGGCGTAACGGTAGGTATATTCGAGGATGCGGGGCACAATATAGATACGGTCTTTCCGGATGCGGCGCAAAGAGAGGTGGGTGATTGATATGGATGAAAACAGAATAGAGAGCCTGGTTAAGTGGTGGAAGGAAACAGATACCCAGGGCATGGACATAGGGAAGCATCTTATCAATCCGCTTATGGAAGCGTTTGGAGAAGATGCGAACGCAATACTGTCCTATCTGGATAAAATGGAACCGGGGGATCTTAAAGTAGTTTCAGGGTGCTTTGAGAGCATTTACCGAAAATTTATGACGGATGATGTTTATAATGCGCTCGGAGAGCTTGAAGATAAAATTGCATAAGGGATTCTGAAAGGAGACATCCGAAAGGGTGTCTTTTTTGTTGCGCTTTTAAGAAAGGAGGGGGCGCCGGAGTTTTGTGTATTAGATCAATGATAACCGAGTGGAAGGAGGTATGAGATTATGCCGCGGATTGCGAAAGCATACGCAATTACAGACGCAAAGATAAGTTTTGTGTCTCTGGTAAATAAGGCTGCGAATAAAAAGCAGTTCCTGATTACCAAATCCGAGAATGGAGCCGCAAATTTCGCTACATTTGGACGGATCCTGAAGGCTGATGCAGACAGCCATTTTGTAACCGGAATCGTATATGAGCCTATGGTGGAAGATACCCAGGGCAATTACATGACGGAAGAAGAAATTACAAAAGCTGCCTATTGGTTTGCCAAGAATGGAAACCAGGTGGATCTGCAGCACTGTTTTGAAAAATGCGATGGTGCCGCTGTGGTGGAATCTTATGTTGCGAAGTGCGACATGGAGATCGAAGGCGAGGCCATCAAAAAGGGTACATGGATCATGACTATGGAGATCAGTGATACCGATGTGTGGGAAGCTATACAGAAAGGGGATATCACAGGATTTTCCATGGGAGGAATGGGCGTGTATTCCGAAGAAGATGTAGAGCTTCCCGTTGAAAAAAGGGATGAACCCAAAGGATTGCTCCGGCGCCTGGCTAAAGCAATGGGATTTGATGTGGTGGAGAAGGGCGCTGTAAAAGCGAATTTCCAGCGCAGAGTAAAAGAGGATAATTTTTATTCTGCATGGTATGCGCTCAGAAGCACGCTGGAAGGGAATTTTTATAATCCGGACACAGGCATGTGGGAATGGGGTTATAACTCCGATGAAAGCACCATCCGGGAGGCACTGGAAGATTTCAATGATATCGTTACGCAGCTTCTTACTTCGGATGGAAGTATCGTGAAGTCATTGGAAAAGGCCGCAAAGGCGGCTCCGTCCCCCATCCATAAAGAGGGTAAGAGTCTCAGCGCAAAGAATCTAAGTGCCATCAAAGGCATTTATGATACGCTCGGTTCATTTCTGGCAGATTTCCAGGAGGAACCGGCGGAAACAAATAATGTTCAGAAGGAGGATGTTGACATGACAAGTGAAGAAGTAAAGGTAGTGGTGGCCGAAGAAGTGAAAAAGGCCATGGATCCCGTTGTGGAGCAGCTGAAAGCAATCGCCACGGTAACTAAGGGGGAGGGGGAGGGCGGAAGCGAACCTCCGGCATCTGGAAGCGTGGCACCCGCCGGAGATATGTCGGCTGATGCAGTAGCAAAGATGGTAGGGGAAGAGATCAAGAAGGCCATGGAGCCTGTGATGAAAGCGCTGGAGCCTGTGATGAAAAGCAGGGCGATCCCCGGCAATCTCAATGACGCAGCGGGAGCCGTTGAAAAGCAGGAGCAGCACTACCTGCACGGCATTGTCTAAGAAAAGGAGGAGAGAACATTATGCCAACTAATGCACAGATCAT
>DKVC01000014.1:40033-40801 GCA_002490995.1 Lachnospiraceae bacterium UBA7188 | reverse complement strand
CTCTCCCAGCTGAGCTAAGATTCCATTTACTGTTGCTCCTGCAACCGACTTTGTTAGTATACTATGTGAATATTCATTTGTCAACAATTTTTTTGCATTTTCTCAAATTTTTTAACCAATTTTTTAAACCTTTCTTATAACAGTTCAGACACCCCCGAAATAAAACTCGTATATTTATTGAGGAGCTGTTATACTAGTCCTGTCAAATATTCAGAATGGAGATGAAAAGAAATACTGAAAACGATAGGATGAAGTGGATACTGAATAATGACAGTTCCAATTCATCCAATTACCTTTCTGCTATGGAAGGAGAAATCTGTGAAGAATCTGCCGCAGGCACCATTCGGAATCCACGGCTCCCAGCTCATCCGCCGTAACGATAGTCTCCGTCCGGTAAACCTTATCGCCCACCATGTATACCACACTGCCAACGGGCATATTTTTCGCTACAGGGGCGACCAGGCTTTCTTCTATTGTATATTGTACGCTGATATTTTCGTCTGCACGCATCAGCAGGCCGTCCAGGCCTTCCGCAATCCCCTCTGCCGCATTCTCCCCTTCGTCTGACGCGAGCCTGACCGCCACAAAAGCCTCCGTCCCCAATCTGGCAGTCTGGCCGCCCTGCACCGGCAGAGGTTTCAGCCGGCTCTCATCAAAGGCAACGCCCTTTTCCCGGAAGCTCCTGTAAAAATAATTGTCCAGGCCGTACTGCATCAGCTTCCTTGTATCGCTCCATTTGTAGGTCTTGTTATTGGGCCAGCCGCAGGC
>DKVC01000014.1:1591-39698 GCA_002490995.1 Lachnospiraceae bacterium UBA7188 | reverse complement strand
GGCCAGCCGCAGGCCAGCAGCGCCACCACAAAGGTCCTCCCGTCCCGCTCCAGCGCACCCACATAGCAGTAACCGGCTTTGTTCGTAAAACCGGTTTTCCCTGTCAGGGCGCCTTCCATCATGTTCAGAAACGCATTGTGATTCGTGCAGGAATAGCTGCGGCCGTTAGCAGCAAAGCTGTAACTGCCGGTGCGCGTAATCTCCAGAAAGGCATCCCGGCAGGGAGATTCCCGGATGCAGTAGGACAGGATACGCGCCAGCTCTCTGGCTGTGGTGCAGTGTTCCTTCTGAATGGTGCTGCCATCCTCCTGGATGATAATCTCTGTGGCGTCCAGCCCGTTAGGCGTGATAAACCAGGTGTTCTCACAGCCCAGCTCCGCCGCCTTCTGATTCATCCGCGCGGCAAAGGCAGCCATGGCCATCTTACTTTCCTCCGCTGTGTAATCCGCCGTATCCTTCTTTCGCAGCTCCTCCGTCAGAAACTGTTTTCCCACATATTCGGCCAGCGCCACCGCAGAGTCATTGTGGGATTCCAGCATCAGGGAACGGAGCAGGTCCCGGACCGTATACTGCTCCCCTTTTTGTATGTACAGTTTGACCTTCGGCATACTGGCGGCATAGGCGGATACCGTAAGCGTATCATCCTGGGATACCGTTTCCAGCACCACGATGCAGGTCATAATCTTGGTAGTGCTCGCCATCGCCATGACGGCATCCTCATTTTTTCCGTAAAGTACCCTTCCGGAATCCGCATCCATCAGCACTGCTGCGGTGGCATACAAATCCATTTCTTCTCCATGAACCGGCCAGGAGACAGACAGCAGCAGAAAAAGGGCACAAAAAAAGCCCCCTGTTATTATTTTCATCCGCATCTTCATCATTTTCATCTTCCAACGGGATTTTTAATAATATATGAGAAGGCTTTTGTATTTTATACTCACGACCGAAAACATTTGCCAACAGCTCCTGTATGTATAACGAATGCGCAATTCCGCTCTCTGCGTCCGTCATACCTCCAGCTGCAGCTGGGCTTCAGCCTCTGCCTGCTGTTTGAATTCCTCCAGCTGAACCGGATTCATCTCGGGCAGTTCCTCCAGGCTCCTTACGCCGAAGCAGCGCAGAAACTGCTCCGTAGTGCCGAAGAGAAGGGGCCTGCCGGGTGCGTCCAGCCTCCCCAGCTCCGTGATCAGGTCATATTCCAGAAGCTTGTTAATTGCGTGGTCACAGTTGACACCCCTGACCCGCTCCACCTCCATCCTGGTCACCGGCTGCTTGTACGCAATGATGGAAAGGGTCTCCAGTACGGTGTCTGTCAGAGACAGTTTCCTGGGGGCCTTCGTTATCTTGATCAGATATTCATACATTTCCTCTTTTGTACAGAGTTGTACCGCATTGTCGTAATACGTCAGCGTGATGCCTCTGTCCTCTCTGGCATAACGCTCTTCCATCTCTTTCAATATACTCTTCGTGGTTTTCACGTCTTCCTCTATCACTTCGGCAAGGCGGCTGATTTCCACCGTTTCTCCCATGGTGAACAGCACCGCCTCAATGACCGCTTCGGCCCTTGTCCTCTTCATCTTCATTCCTTCCACATATTGGTGCGATATTTACAGCTGTTTCTCTTACCGGCGCCTGTATGCTCACCAGTTTTTCCATTTCCGCAGCCAAATGTTGTCATCCCGGCAATTTTTTCGGCTATGGGTATAAATTTATCGGCTGCACATTTTCCCCGGGCAGAGTTCCGGATTTTCACAGCAGCGATGTAATCATAATATCATCGTAAATCGACTCCTGGCTGATGACAATCTTCCCTGTCTTCATCATCTCCAGTATAATCAGAAAGGTGACGATGATCTCCATCCTGCCGGCCTGGTTCTCCAGAAGTTTCCGGAAACTGAAATTTTTATGTTCCCTGGCATAGGCCTCCACATACAGCATCTTCGCATCCATGTCGATTTCTTCTTTTTCGATGTTGCCGTACTGGCTTCGGATGGGATCTATCTTGTCCTCCTGCCTCCGGAGGATAGATTTGAAAATATTGTGAAGCCTGCTCAGCGTCATATCCCCGATCAACTGCTCATAATCCACAGGCGGCCTGTACATGGCTACCTCCGGCGGCAGTTTCTGTTCTCTGTACAGATTCCTGGCGGCATCCACCTGACGGTCCTTCAGCTCCAGGGACATGAACTTGTACATCTTATATTCCAGCAGCTTCTGCACCAGCTCCTGCCTGGGGTCTTCCTCTTCTCCCTCCTCGTCCACCTCCCTGGGCAGCAGCATCCGGCACTTGATGTCTATCAGGGTAGCCGCCATGACCAGGAACTCACTCATCACGTTCATGTCGCTGGTTTCCATCTGCTTAATGTAGTCCAGATACTGCGCCGTGATTTCCACGATGGGGATATCGTAAATGTCAACCTTATTTTTATCAATCAGATGGAGCAGCAGGTCCAGCGGCCCCTCGAACACTTCCAGTTTTACAGATATCGCCATGGTATCCTCACATTTTAAACTCACTCTCAAAGAAATTGCCAATGTATCCCTGCGTTCAAAAACATTTGCCTGACCCGGATTCTTATTTTACCTTTTTTTCCCTTTCATTTCAAGGAAAAATTTATGTTCGGTAAAATAACCGGACTTTCAATCATTGTCCTCCGGCCAAAACTCCACCACCCACAGCTCGGCCGGATTAAACAGCCGCACAGGAATGGTATGAATCCCCAGGCCACGGCTCAGCAGCATGACAGCCTTCCCCTCCTTAAAGATACCGCCGTCATATCTGGGAAACAGGCGCCAGGCGGGAGATACTACGCCCCTGCCCCAGATGGGAACACGCGCCACACCCCCGTGTATATGCCCCGACAACGTAAGATCCGCTCCCCAGGCTGCATACTGTGGAAAATAATCCGGATTATGCGCCAGCAATACCGTAAAACGGTCAGCGGGAGCCTGTCCCAATATTCCCGGTAGATAGTCCTCCTCCATTCTCCGAACTTTGAAGCGTCTATAAAAAAATTTGTCAATTTCGGAACCGTATACCGCAATTCCGTACTCAGGCAGATCGGCGTGCCCGTTCACCAGCCGGAAAATACCCATTTCCTCCAGAGCCTCCTCATAACGCTGCGCCATGTCACCGTAAGTCTCCGGATAAAGCTTCAGGCGATGCTCGTGATTTCCGTTGGCATAGTAAATCGGATATTCTCCTGCAAGTGCCCGGAGAAACTGCAGTGCAGGCTCCAGAGATGCCCCCGGCTTCGCCGTCAGCACATCCCCTGCAATCAAAATGAAGTCCGGCTGCTGTTCCCGGATGGCCCCGAGCAATGCGCTGTTGTCTTTTCCGTAACGCTTATTGTGCAGATCCGTCACAAGAATTGCCCTGCAGGCTTTTTGAATGCGCCTGTCCTGGACAGTATGCTTTCTTATCACAAAGCGGTTGCTGTCGTAAAGCATTACCCACAGCAGCGCCACTGCCGTAATTCCGATTATGGTGATCAGAATATCCATTCTACCTTACCTCTCGTTTTCCCCGTTTCCTTTCTCTTTATAAACCGTTCCCATTCAACAGGCATGCCATACGGCTCCCTCTTCCGCCCGCCGGGAGCCGCCGCCTGCATCCGTTTTTACAACAGAAGAAATCCTCCAAATACTTTCTTCAGATAATCCACATACAGAGCCTTCTCCACATCCTCCGCATACACCACAGGCACACTGCCGATCTCCGTGCCGTTTAAAAGGTACCTTGCCCGGCCCGCCTCCGCGCCCTTCACCACAGGCGCCTGTACCGTCTCAGGCAGCTCCATCACCTTCTCCACTGCCGACAGGTCATTGCCCGCGATGTCCAGATAGCGGAACTCTCCCTGGTACTGTATGGCGGCCTTCTCTGCCGTACCGCCTTCCACGCACAGCGGCGCCAGGGCATCCTGATTTTCATCTATGTAAATATTACACACACTGAAGCCATAAGTCAACAGTGCCTGTGCATCTCCGAAGCGCGCTTTGTAATCCGGCGCTCCCATCACCACGGCAATCAGGTCTATGTCGTCTTTGGAAGCCGTGGCGGAAAAGCAGTACTTTGCCTTTGAGGTAGAACCTGTCTTCAGACCCGTAGTCCACTGATACTGTTTCAGAAGCTTATTGGTGCTGTTCAGGGTGAAGTTGGAGGTTCCCTGTCTGGTCTCATGGGTGATATCTTCCATCCAGATCTTCGTATAATTAAAAATATCCGGATGCTTTACCGTCAATTCCCTGGACATGATGGCCACATCCCTGGCTGAGGTATAATGATTGTCGGAATCACTCAGCCCGCAGCAGTCCTCAAAGTGGGTATCCACCATCCCCAGCTCCTGAGCCCGCTCATTCATCATGGCCACAAAAGCCTCTTCGCTGCCCGCAATATGCTCCGCCACCGCCACACTGGCATCATTTCCGGAAGATACCGCAATGCATTTGATCATGGTATCGAGAGTCTGCACCTCCCCCTGTGCCAGATATACCTGGGACCCGCCCATGGAACTGGCATATTCGCTGGTAACCACCTGATCGGTAAGACTGATCCTGCCGGAATCAATGGCTTCGAATGTGAGGAGCAGGGTCATGATCTTGGTAATGCTGGCAGGACTCCTCCGTTCCGTGGAATTGATCTCATAGATTGTCTCTCCTGTGGAGCTCTCTATCAGAATCACCGACGGAGAAGCCACCGCCACATTGGCATTTACCGGCATGACATGGAAAAAAGGCAGAAGCAGCGCCATGACGACTGCCCAAAGCTTGCCGCAGGCTTTTTTTGCGGCAGCTGCGGGCATGGATATGCAGCGGCTGCCCGCCCGGCTTATGCAGAGGGATTTTTTTCTGAACATAAAAATACCACACTCCATATTCCTTATCTTTGTCATAAGAATATGTGAATGCGGCTGAATATATGCCGGAAATCTTCCAGCCATGACAAAAACAAATACAAAATCCCCGGCTGTGTAAAAGCCGGGGATCAGTCGCTTAGTTATATTTACGTTTTCTGGCAGCTTCAGACTTCTTTTTCCGTCTTACGCTTGGCTTCTCGTAATGCTCACGCTTGCGAATTTCCTGCTGGATACCAGCTTTAGCACAGCTTCTTTTAAAACGACGTAAAGCGCTGTCTAATGTTTCGTTTTCTTTTACGATTACGTTTGACATGTCCACCCGACCCTCCCTTCAGTCCCTCATAGCAACATGACTGATTGGGTTATTTATGTACTGCACATGGCATATACACATTCTTATTATATCACAAAAGTCCTGTACGTCAACTGTTTTTTACAGTTTTTAACATAATTTTTTGGGAAGCGCTTTCTTCAACAGTAACTGCAATTTTCACGCCGGGATATTTAGAAATGGAATTATCTTTTCTACTAAACCGACATGGCATTGAAAAGATGTGGTTCCGGAATGGTCTCACCATCTTCCAAAGCCGTTTCAATCCATAATTCCCTGGCTAACTCAATTTCTTTTAGTGCCTCTTCCTTTGTCTCACCATGAGCCATACATCCTGGCAATTCAGGGACGCTTGCAACATATATATTGTCCTGTGGATCATATTGCATAAAAATCGAATATTCTGCCATTGTTTTTACGCCTCCTTATAAGCCATGTTTGTTAATTATATTCCTTAATTGTCTAACTTGATACCCTTTTGCTTTAGAATTTGCGTTCAGTGAAAAGTTCTCTTTTCGCTTTCCGGCTCTGTCACCCGGAGAACTGTGCCCCGATAATCTTCTCATACAGATCCAGGCCGAAGCTGGTCAGCTCCGGTGCATGCTGAACCATCCGGAAGGTACGTTTCCCGTCTTCACTTCGCTGGGCGCTTAAGAATTCCACCCCGGAATCCGGCTTCTGCCCGGCTTCTTCGTATACTCTGCGGGCAAAGGACAGCAGGTGTGTCACCGCAAGCACCTTCACGCCTGCCTCCGTCAGCGCTTTCACCACATCATATGCAATCACAGAGCCTTCCTTCTCCGTAGTGGAAGCAAAGGATTCGTTCAGCAGAATCATGGAATCCGCTCCCAAATGGTCCACAATCCGGCTCATCCGCCCCAGCTCCTCGTCCAGCCTGCCGCTGTTCATGGCGCTGTCCTCCCGCCTGGTAAAGTGGGTGAAAAAGTCAGGAAAAATACCGCTCTCGTACTCCTCCCCCGTGACGAACAAACCGCACTGCATCATCACCTGGGCGATGCCGATGCTCCGCAGGAAGGTGGACTTTCCTCCCTGGTTTGCCCCTGTGACAATCAGCAGATTCTTCCCCTCAATGCTGCAGGTATTGCCCACAGGGTTCCTGCGCTGCTCAATCCCCATGACGAATTCTTTCAGCTCCCGAAAACGAAGGACATCCTGTGCCCCCACTTTTGGGTAGCAGCTTTGAAGGCAAAATCGCCTCACATGGTGCATGAGGTTCACCGCACCCCTGTAAAACGCCACCTGAATGTGAAGCTGACTGAAAAATCCGTTGAACGCATTCACAAAAGGCTCGCAGCACGCCACAATGTAGCGCACCGTATTGAACTCCAGGCTCTCCGCCTGCTCTGCCAGTTTCGTGCCCCGCTGGATGTTCACCAGTGTCTTTGTCTTCTCGCTCAGATATCCCTGGGCGCGGCTCAGCAGGGACGCCGGGTTACGGTACCGCTTCGTATCCGTCTCCACTTCCTCCAGGTGAAAATCCCCCAGCTTCAGCCCGTCCCCCAGGCTGCAGCCCAGGACAATCCGGGGCTTTTTCACCAGTCTTCCGAATATCGTCCCGTCCTCATGCTCCTTGTCGTTGGCGTAAAAGGTTATCCCCTTCAGAATTCTCCGCAGGGCCTCTTCCTTCTCCCGGGAAAACTCCCTGTTCAGCCGCTCCCTGAGAGACACAAATCCCCGGGAATGCAATTCATCCCCGTATTTTTCCAGGAGCGCTTTCAGCTTCGCCAGGCTGTCAACGAAAAGCTGCAGTATATGGATTTCTGAAATCAGGCTTCTGGCGGAATTGCGGGTTCCCGTCTTACCGCCCGCCTTTCTCCCCAGCCTGTCCCAGGCGTCCAGAACCCCCTTTGCATAAGCATATAATTCATAGAGAAAGGTCTCATTTGCAAGACAATCCTGTAATATTTCCTGGCGATACCTGATCTCGGCTTCCGTCCTAAGACAGACAAGCATCACTTTCCTCATGGTACTCTCCAGAAAAGCATCCGGCTCCCCCAGTGCGATAACCCTGTCCTCTTCCTCTTCATCCCATATCACATCCCTGGCGGCAGCCCAGAACAGGGTATTCAGGCCCAGGTCCTGTATCAGTGCCCTCTCCTCAAAATACCGCCCGCTGTCCGCCCATTCTCTGTCTTCATATAATAAATTCGCATTCATGCCAGCCGCTCCTTCAACTGCTCATATGTCAGGCCATGCTTCCCCACCAGGCTGCCCGCATCCGCCGGGGCATCCTCCCTGCTCCTGTCTATCCGGAAGGTGCGCCGGCCGTTTTCATCCAGCATGGCGCGCAGGGAGACAAGCCGGGGATCCTCTCCCTCCAGTTCGCTTAAATGCGTCACGTAAATCCCTCTGCTGCCCTTCGCCAGGAAATATTCCAACACCCGCTTTCCCATGATACCGGCATCGTAATTCGCCGCCGTGGTAAACAGTTCGTTGATGACCACAAACGCAAAGGCTCCGTCCTCCTGAGAAGCCGCCATGATATCTGCAAGCCGCTCCAGTTCCTCCTGCAGCTTCCCTCTGCCGGTCTCCACGCTTTCCTCCACGGAAAAATGTGTCAGGATATCCGTGAAACGGTATACTTCTGCGGAAGTCGCCGGTACGTCCAGACCCATTTTTGCAAAGTAGACCAGCTGCCCCAGGCTGCGGGCAAAGGTGGTCTTGCCGCCCTGATTGGGGCCGGTGAGGATGAAAAATCTTTCCTCCGGGTACAGTATGGCGTCATTCGTTATCACTTCCCTGCCTGCACAGGCAAGCGCCAGGTCGTACAGCCCCCGGGCCTGCACAGGAACAGTGCGGCCTCGCATTACAGGCTCGCAAAAAGCATACCCCCGCTCCCGCATCTTCCCCTGAAAACGGTAAAAGGAGAGATAAAACCCAATCTCCGAAGCAAACCGAATCAGGCATTCGTCCGCATAATTCCCATACTCCCCATAAAATTCCTCCACACCCCGGAAAAAATCCGGATTCCGCTTCCGGAAGGCCTTCATCAATCCCTCTTCCAGCTCCACCAGATTCACATCCGCAGTGAAAGGGCTTACCAGGAGCCTGCCATGCCCCGGAAAAAGGTTTTCCAGAAAATCATCATAGCTGCCCTCCACTTCCCCCTGGGCGATGGCAATCCTGTCATTTTCATAGGTAAGCACCAGCCGGAAATCCTTCATATCTATCAGAAGCTCCGCCGCCCGGGACTGCATTTCCACATAAAACGCTCCGGTGAGATACCGGCTCAGATATTCCCGGAAGGCCTGCATCCCACGGGATTTCAGGGGCAGCTCTTTCATTGCTTCCCAAAGTTCCCCGAAGGCCTCACAATAACAGCCCACTTCCCGGAGATGCCAGACAGCCTTTTGCAGGTTCTCCTTCACCTCCCCTTTCCAGGCACATGCCTCCCTCCGCTGCTTCATCTTCCCCGAGAATCTGCACAGGATATCATAAAAGTATCCTGTCTTCACATCGGAAAACACTTCCCTTCGGTAGTCCTCACAATCGCTGTTGGCAGGAAACCAGTAATAAAAGGAGGAAACCTCTTCTCCCCAGTCCAGCCGGATTCTCTCAATCACCTGGTCCAGGTTCAGGTCCTGGTAGAAAGCCGGACGCCGTTTTTTCTTATAAGGACTCTCTTCCATGTCCAGTATGCTTGAAAACTCCACTTTTGCCTCCCTGTCGTGCCATAAGAAACGTATAGTGTTACTATAGTCAACCATATTATAGCATTCTTTCCCGGTACTGTCAACCGCTTTCGGGAAATCCGCTCCATTCCGTCTCATTTCCAGCCGCCTGATTTCCAGCTCATCTCCACCTGCACTTCATAACCTCGCTTCTCATGAAAAGCCTGTTTCTGGAATCCTGCCTGACCACATGCAGCCTGCCCTCACAGACCAGTTCATTGATATACTGCCGGGAACAATTCAAAATCTCTGCCGCGCCTGACGTATTGACCAGGCACTGTTCGGCAAACTGCACGAAATCATCCGCCTGAAAGCAATCCTTTTTCCCGCTGTCATATAATGCAAAATCCGAAATCGTCAGATTCTCTCCCCAGGAAACCTCATAGCCCCCCACAGATACCTTCACCGAGTGAAAGAGCTCCTTTCGGTCCAGAATCGCCCTGAATCTTCTATCTCCCCCGGTTAACGCCCCGATATCACACCTTCTGACACTGTCATCCCGAAAAAATACCAGAAGCTGTCCATTCTCCCTGGGAAGCACATCTTCAATCCGCTTCCTGTATCTGTCCGCGAAGCTCTCCGGCAGTTCCCTTTCCGGTATCTCCTTCAGATAGTAGCTGTCCTGCGCGCAGCGTCCCTCTGCCAGAACCAAAAACGTATGTTCATCATACTCCTCCAGCCCGTTTTCTTTCAGAATCTGCCCCAGATTCTGGCGGTCAGTGGGTATGATGCGCTGACGCACCCAGAGCATGCTGTAATATGCCCCTACCGTCCGGATTCCCCTCTCTGCAAAAGAGGACAAAAGCAGCGGTGTCTCCCACTTATCCGCATCCTCCGGCAGCTCCACATAAAAGCATTTTTCCTTTTCGTAGTAAATCAGATAAGCCAGGTCTTTGCGTGGTTCCTTCTCTTCTTCATCTCTGACAGCATAAATCTTCATAGCAGCACCTCCTGAATAATATCAGTCTTCATTTTCCTCCAGCCTGTATCGATTATTTTTATACTTCTACTATAAGCATTTACTTGTCATATGTCAATATCCTGTTTCCGGCTCTGCCCGTTATTTCTTCCACGATTCCTTACATTATACATACCATTTCGCCTGCTCCCGCCAGATGCGGGCATACTCGCCGCCCTTCCGTAACAGCTCCTCATGCCGTCCGCATTCCGCCATCCGCCCGTCCTTCATGACTATAATCCTGTCTGCGGTACGGCAAAGTCCCACCCTGTGAGAAATGATAACGGATGTCCTGCCCTGTGTCATCTCCACAAATTTTGACAGAATATCATACTCCACAAGCGGATCCAGGGCGCTGGTGGGCTCATCCAGAATTATGATGTCGCTGTCCTTCCACAGCCCCCTGGCAATGGCCACCCGCTGCCACTCTCCGCCGGAGAGCTCGATTCCGCCGAATTCCCTGCCCAGCTGCGTGTCAAGTCCGCCGACCTTCTCCAGAAATTCTTCCCCCGCCACCCGGGCAAGCATTTCTTCCATTGCCGCGGAATCTTCCATACGCTCCAGGCAGCTGATACCCACATTTTCCCGCAAAGAGAAATGATAGTGCACAAAATCCTGGGACACCACGGAGATATGGCTGTACAGGCTCCGGCGCACAAGCTTTTCCGTCTCCTGCCCGTCATAGCAGATACTTCCGCTCGAGGGCAGATACACGCCTGTCAGCAGCCTGGAGAATGTGGTCTTGCCGGAACCGTTCTCTCCCACAATGACCACATGCTCTCCCCTCTTAATCTCACAGTCAAGCCCCTGTAATGCTTCCCGGCTGCTCCCGCTGTAACGGAAATGAAGATTCTTCGCGGATATTTTATCGGTAAATGGCCTGTACTCTGCCTCCCCGTCTGTCTCTGCCGGGATCTCAAAATAGTCATAATATTCCTCCACCACACGGCAGGTCTGGACGGCATTGAATACCATGGACAGAAACACATACAGGCTGTTGTCATAAGCGCTGAAAGCCGACAGGCAGGCTGCAAAGGCTCCCACCGAAATCCGCCCCTGTACCATCAGGGCAAATGACAGCCCTATGTTAAAGACATACAGAAGATTGATGACTATAATCCCCAGAAGCTGCTTTTTCCGGATAGAGAGGCTGAATTTCCGGACTGCCCTTATCCGCTCCCCGGTGGCTTCCTTCCACTTCCCCATCAGGTAGCCCTCAAAGCCCATAACCCTCATTTCCTTGATGCTTTCCTTATCGGAGAAAAGACCCCGCAGATACTGGGTCCGGCGCATAAGCCCGCTCTGGCTCCGCCGCAGAGATGTCATCTTCCTCTCAAACTGCGTCTTTGTCACCAGCGAAGGGACCAGGGACAGCAGCCCGGTGAAAACCAGCACCGGTGAATACCTTCCCACCACGGCGAGCATGCCCACACAGCTCACCAGATTTCCCGCCGCCAGGACGATCTGCTGGAAAAAGGTATTCTGGCTGCCCTCCCCCGCGTTTGCACGGTAAAATTTGTCCAGCGTCTCCGGATTCTCCAGTGCTTCCAGGCAGATTTTCCCGGAAAAAGAAAAAAGCTTACTTCCGAAATACCGTTCCCCCCTCACCTGTGCCTCGTTAAAACAGGCTCTGGCTCCGGAATCCACCAGCGGCGCAAAGGCCAGGCATACGCCGTATAACCCGATTGCCCCCAGCAACCCTTCCGCACTGACTCCCTTCTCTCCTGCCAGCTCCAGTATATTTGCCAGCAATACAGGTGTGAAGACAGCCATAACCGTGCCTGCTGCGTCCAGGACGAGAATCAGGACGAAATATACCGGGAAAGCTTTATAACAATCTTTAAACGTAAAACCGATAATTTTAAGTGTTTTTTTCATTTACAGTCCTCCTGTGTGCACTTCTCACGCTCCTATCCTTATTTCCTGTCTGTTTTTCCCTCTTTATCCCTGGCTGCTCTGTCAGACCTTTGGCCAGAAGCCTGAAAGTACACATCTCTCACTTCCCTCCTTATCCCTTCCTGCCCTGTCATATCTCTGGCTGGAAACCTGAAAGTGCACTTCCTTCGTTTCCTCGCTTATTCCTGCCGGCTTCTTCACTGTCCCGATAAAAGGAGCTCTGTGCCAGGAACATGGTCCGGTACAGCCCCTGTCTCCCCATCAGTTCCTCATGGTTCCCCGTCTGGACAATCCGCCCGCCGTCCAGGACCAGAATCCTGTCCGCCATCTTCGCACTGGCAAGGCGGTGGGAAATCAGAATGGTCCCCCTCTGCCGGAAGATTCGGGCGAAATTTTCGTACATATGGCTCTCCGCCAATGGGTCCAGGGATGCTACTGGCTCGTCCAGAATCACATATCTGGCATCGGAGAGAAAGGCTCTTGCCATAGCCACCCGCTGCCACTGTCCTCTTGAAAGATCCTGGCCATCTTCTGTGAGTTTGCCCAGGCTTCGGTCCAGTCCGGTATTCCCAGGCTGCACCGGATTGTCCCCTGCTCCGTCAGCATCTGCCAGTTCTTCCGCATCTGCCAGCCGCAGAGCCTCCAGTATCCGCCTGTCGTCGGAAATGGCTTTCAGATTTCCAAACGCCACATTCTCCCGAAGCGAGAGCTGATAGGATTGAAAATTCTGGAATACCACAGATAGCAGGCCGGGACGCACATCCGATGCAATGTCACGCACCGGCACGCCGCCTATTGTCACGTTTCCCGTGGCAGGCTCATACAGGCCGCACAGCAGCTTGATCAGGGTGGACTTCCCCGCTCCGTTCTCGCCCACAAAGGCGATGCGTTCCCCCTCTTTCACATAAAAGGTGACATTTTTCAGGACATCCCGTTCCGTCCCCGGATACCGAAAACTGACATTCTCAAATGCGATGTCAAAATGCGGCAGGGTTCTCACACTTCCTGCATCGGCCCGGGTCTCCAGTTTCAGGAAATCCATATAATAACCGATATCCATGGCATTCTCCAGCATCCATACAACATGCCGTCCGCTGTCATTCAAATCTGTCTTGATAGCCGCCACTCCGTTCAGGGCTGCGGTAAAGGCTCCCAGCGTCAGGCTTCCTCCCAGCAGCCCCACCGCCGCCATACAGACCACGAAAATCAGATATACCACATTCAGGAGCCTGCTTCCCATATCCACCGCCATCTCCTTGCGGTTCTCCCTTGTGGCAATATCCGCATATTTCCGGCTGCACTCCTCCCACTTTTTCCTGAGAAGCTCTTCCGACCGGAAAAGCTTCATCTCGTACATGGCATGCTTATCTGTGAGCAGGCTCTTCAAATCCCCCATTCTCCTTCTGGCATCGGCAGATTCCTCCTTCACCGTCATATGGCGCCCCGCCGCATAGTACCCCATTAACAGCATGGGAATGCCCACCAGCAACACGCCAAGCCCAATCCAGGGCGAGAGGGCAAAAATCACTCCCATGGAAAAAGCCAGTGTGATAGTCCGCTGAATCACATACATGGTGCTCAGGCAGCAATTGAAAACATCGGACTCCGGTTCCCCTTTCATTTTCTGGAACAGTTCCTGTGTCTGCCTGTCTTCAAAGGAAGCGTACTCCAGCTGCGTCAGGCGCAGGGCTACATCCTGGGACATCCGATCCATCAGCTTTACGGTAGCCAGATTCATCTGATAGGAACCGAATCTATTCATGGTAGCGCTCATGGTCAGCAGGAGAACCAGCAAAATTCCCCATACCGTCAGAGCGGACACGCTGTCCGGAGAAATTGATTTCACCGCGCCTGACGCCTGCCCCACAATAGCGCCGCTCTGCACGCCTGCCACGGCGCTGTCTACAATCTGCCGCAGCAGTAGTACCTGCAGCCCCTGAAAAACAGCCGGTACAAAAAAGCAGACGGCGGCCGCCGCAAAATGCAGGGGGACGTAGCGGAAAACCGTTTTCATGCAGAACAGACAGTTTTTCAGCGTTTTCATATTCATTCACCCTTTCTGTATCATGTTTTAAAGCCATTTTATCATGGGCGCAGTCCGCTCTGATAAAATAGCCATCCGGCTGTTTCCTGCCGAGAATAAAGTCATTTTATCATGGTTTTCCCCGGCTGGAAGAAATGATGTAGGTTTTGACAGGATTTTTGTCGTTTTTGACACGGGAAGTTACGCTGACGAACCGAAAAGAAAATATAATTGAAAAGCTTACATTACCTGCTGTCAGGCAGCCGAACGACTACAGTAAAGCAATCCTCCCCCTGCTCCACTGCCAGTTCTCCTCCGCAGGCATGGACTGTCCGTTCCACGCTGCGCAATCCCAGGCCATGGCCTACCTGGTTACGCCTGTCGGTTTTATGGCTTTGAAATCTGTTTTCTGACATTTTTCCCTGCTTTCCCGAATTTTTATCCGCAGAATCCCAGGCTGCTTTCTCTGAATTATGGACATTGGCCATAGCAGCGCGTTCCGTATTTACGGCAGAATTTTGCACTTTCATATAATAACAGTTTGCCCGTTTTCTGCATTCCACCCTGAGAAATCTTCCCTCCGCCACCTGCCGGTTCGCTTCCAGCGCATTGTCCAGCAGATTGCCCAGAAGACCGCAGATTTCATCAGGCTTCAGAGAAAGTCCCGTCAGGTCGCAGAGGGAAAGCTCCATCGGAATGTTGTCCTTTTTTGCCCTTGCCGCCTTGTCTGCAAGCAGGGCATCCACCACCAGATTGCCGCTTTTAACCGGAAGAGACAGACTGTCTATATCATCCCCGAATATCCGCAGATAATCTGACATTTCCGAATACTTTCCCTCCTGCAGGAGCATGCTCAGCAGGCTGATATGATTCTTCAGGTCATGCCACAGCTCCCTTGTCCGCTGGTACTGCTCCTCCACATTTTTCAGATACAGCGCGGCTTCCTGCTTCTGCGCCTCTGCCTCGGTACGCACTCTCCGAATATGCTGCTTTCTGTCATGCAGATAAAGAGAGACATAATAGCCCAGCAGCAATGCCAGAAGAAAGCTCAAACGCAGCGCCAGGGAAAAATCGCTGTACCGGGAACCTGCCCCGTCTTCCAGGCAATGAAGTGCCAAAAGCATAAAAAGAAGCGTGATGCATATGGTAAGAGCGTCCGAATACCCGAATTTTCTCCCTGCATCCCTGTTTCTCCCTGGGAAATCCTGCACATCAGCATCCGAATCCAATCCTGTCAGCGCCGTCGTTATCAGGAAGATAACCGGAATGCTCCTGGAAACAAGAATCCCCACTAATTGCAGCAGCACCTCCACCGGAAGCCCTGTATTCCCCAAATTGACAGAGCTTTCCCAGACGGCATCCGCTGCATTTCCCATAATCAGACGAAAAATGCTGTCCAGATAAAAAGCCACTGCAAAAAAGCCTGTACCCATTACACCGGCTCTCGCTGCGCCGTCTTTTTTGTAACGGCATACCACATATACAGTTAACAGCCCTGTCAGGCAGAGATTACATATCTGTATTATCATATTGAAACCACCTTCCGCAGGCTGCGGGATATCTGCTCCTGATTTCTTTTTTCAGACGCTGCGGGCTGCAGGATATCCTCTCCTGATTTCTTCTTTCCAGACGCTGCGGGCAGAGGGGCATCGGACCTGCCTCATCTCATCTCCAGCATCAGCCTTTGTTTCACGGCTTTCCCGTAGGAACGGCTGACAGGAATCCGGCTCCCCTCCTCCAGCTCAATCCAGCCGCCTGCATATCTGTGAATCCTGCGGGTATTCACCAGAAAACTCCTGTGGCAGCGCAGAAACTGCTCTCCCAGCTTCTTTTGGGCATGGTCCAGGCTGTCGTAAAAACGGTATTCTCCTTCTGTAGTCACCAGCTGCAATATCCTGACACGGCTTTCCAGATACAGAATCCTGCGCTTATCCACATATACAGTCCCCCCGCCTGCCTGAAAGTAATACCGCTCGCCGGAGAGTTCCTGCCTGATATCCGCCAGCACCACGGGAAGCTTATCCTCTATCTGGCTTTTCAGCAGATAGCGGAAAGCTTTCACCTCGTATCCTGTCTGCACATAATCGATAAAACCCGTGACATAGACAATCAGCCCTCTCTCACCCTGCCTGCGCAGTTCCCGTCCCGTCCGGATGCCGTCATCGCCATGCTCCATCTGGATATCCAGAAAAAACACATCGGCAGACACGCCTTTCCCAATCGCCTCCAAAAGTGCCTTCCCGCTTTCATATTCCGTCACTTCCGCATCGTAGTCGCAACGGATGCTGTCCCGAAGTATCATCTCATGCAGTATCCGCCTGTACCCCGGCTCGTCGTCGCATATGGCAATCCTCATACCGTCTCCTTATCTATATTCCCCTTCGTGCTTTTCCATGGGCATTTCCGCTTCTTTTCGGCTTCCATTCCTTCCTCTCAACAGCGTCCCAGACATGCGCCCCAGACTCTCCACCGCATCACACATAATCCTGCTTATCTTCAGCATTTCTGCTTCTATTCAGCTTCCGGTTCTTCCTCTCAGCAGCATCTCTGACACACACACCGGCTCTGTCACCACATCACACATAATCCTGCTTATCTTCAGCATTTCTGCTTCTATTCAGCCTCCGGTTCTTCCTCTCAGCAGCATCCCTGACACGCCCCCCGACTCTGCTGCCACATCACATAGTAGCCTGCCTTTCTTCAGCATTTCCGCTTCTTTTCAGCTTCCGGTAGAGCGTGAAATACATAGTGATAAAACATGCCAGCCCTCCGATGCAGTTGGATATAGGCTCTGCCCAGAACACGCCGTCCACCCCCATCCCCAGACGGGGCAAAAGCAACGTCAAAGGCGCCACAATCACCGCCTTGCGCAGCAGGGAAAAGAAAATAGCCTGCTTCGAATAACCCAGCGCCGTGAAGGCGGACTGTCCCGAAAATTGAAATGCCATAAAGAAAAAGCCGAAAAAGTACAGCTTCAACGCTTCCGTCCCTGCCTCCAGCATCGCAGCATCCTCCGTAAATACGGAAAGCAGCAGATGCGGGCATTGTATCACCACAAACCAGGCAATCACCGTATACAGAATGCCCAAAATCGCTGTAAAGCGGATTCCCTGGCATACGCGGTCATACCTCTTCGCCCCGTAATTGTATCCCAGTACCGGCTGGGAACCGTTGGTCAGCCCGCTGACCGGCAGGGACAATATCTCCCGCACCGAATTGATCACCGTCATGATACCCACGTACAGATCTCCTCCGTACTGTTTCAGGGTCGCGTTGCATACAATCTGCACCAGGCAGTTGGTTGCCTGCATGATAAAGCCTGACATTCCCAGGGCGGTAATCTCCCCCGTCAGCTTCCAGTCCACCCGCAGATTCTCCCTCCGGATACGCAGCTGCACCTTTTTCCCCGTCAGGAAACGCAGGACCCACGCACAGGATACCATCTGACTCAGCACCGTGGCCAGCGCCGCTCCGCTCACTCCCATATCCAGCCAGAAGATAAAGACCGGATCCAGTATCAGATTCAGCACAGCTCCCAGCAGCGTGGTCATCATCCCTGTCCTGGGAAATCCCTGGGCATTGATAAATCCGTTCAAGCCTGTAGACAGCATGGCGAACGCCGTACCGGACAGATATATTCTCAAATACGCATCTGCGTACACATAGGAAGCATCGCCGGCGCCGAACAGGTAGAGAACAGGTTTCCGGAAAAAATAACAGAACAGGAACATCACCACGGAACAGCCCAAAAGCAGCGAAAAAGTATTTCCCAATATCTTTTCCGCCCGCTGTTCCTCGCCGGCGCCTCTGGCTATGGAAAACAGGGGCGTCCCCCCGGTGCCGAAGAGATAAGTGAATGCCGCAATCAGCGTAGTCAGCGGAAACACCAGGCCGATGCCCGTCAGCGCCATGCTGTCCGCTCCCGGCAGATGCCCGATATAAATCCGGTCCACCACATTGTATAAAAGCTGCACCAGCTGTGCCAGTATCAGAGGAATGGACTGGCCTATGATGTTCCGCCAGACCTTTCCCTTTGAAAAATCGTTTTTCATGCTTATACCCCCGCTTTGACGGTGCTTACGAGTACCATAATAACACCTGTACTCCCAAAACACAAGCCACCTCGCCGGTAGTCTGTTACCCGTCTGTTCCCTAACTCTCCCCGTGCTCCTGTCTGAAAAAAGGGCTGCCGGAAAATAAATTTCCCCGACAGCCCCTTTTTCTTTCAGGTCTATCCTGACTTTATTTTTCTTTTTTCTTAGGCGCAAACTTAACGCGGAAGATGTACCACAGGCTGCCTGCCAGACAGATGGAGGAATATGCGCCGCAGATAATGCCAACCATCAGAGGCAGCGCGAAATCCCGGATGCTGGTAACTCCCAGAACATACAGAACCGCCACCATGATGAACGTAGTCAGGGAAGTGAAAATACTTCTCGACATGGTCTGGGTAATACTCCTGTTCACGATCTCCTTCAGGTCGTCCTTATGGGTCATTCCGGCCATATTCTCACGGATACGGTCAAAAATAACGATGGTGGCATTGATGGAGTAGCCCACAATGGTCAGCATACATGCCACAAAGGTATTGCTCACGGAAACCCTTGCCACCGCGTAAAATGCCAGGACCACCAGCACATCGTGAAGCAGTGCAATAATACTGCTGACACCGAACCTGATATCGCTGAATCGGACACGAATGTAAATCAGCATACAGACAATGGCAACCAGCACCGCAATGATGGTATCCGATTTCATCTCGTCGCTGATGGTGGAGCTGATGGTTTCAGAAGTAATCAGCTTCTCATCCACCCCAAAGTTATCTACAAACATCTGGTTCAGAGCCGTTCTCTGCTCCACGCTGAGGGAATTGGTCTTGAATATCACCTCGTTGGAATCCTGCACCGTCTGAACCTGAACGGAACTGCCTGTCACCTCTTCAATACGGGGAACCACATCCGAGGTAGCCTGTTCCAGGGTCATGGCCTCCTGGAAAGTAACTGTGGTTGCGGTACCACCCTTGAATTCCAGACTGTAATTCAGCGCATCGCCGGAGGATACCTTGTTTACCCCCATCACAATAAAACCGGCGGCAATTACCGCAATGGAGATGCCGAAGAACAATCCCTTTTTTGAAAGAATATTCAGTACCTTATTCTCTTTACCCACACCGTACAGCTTCTCGCTTTTCAGCCCCAGCGCATAAAAGGCATACAGCAGATACCTGGTCACCACCAGTGCCGTAAACATGGAGAGCACAATGCCGAGAGCCAGCGTCTGCGCAAACCCTTTTACCGTACCGGGTCCCAGCAGAAGTAAAACGCCTGCCGCAATCAGAGTGGTGATATTACCGTCAATAATGGCGGACAATGCCTTGTCAAAGCCAATCTTAATCGCATTGCGTACGGTCTTACCGGTAGCCAGTTCTTCGCGGATACGTGCAAAAATAATCACATTTGCGTCAACCGCCATACCGATAGACAGAATGATACCTGCCACACCGGACAAGGTCAATGTCATGTCAAAACCATTCAGAAGCAGGATTACCAGTGCCACGTAAGCCAGCAAAGCGATAGCAGATGCCACACCGGGAATCAGATAGATTACAATCATAAATACCACTACGAGAACCAGGCCGATGGCGCCTGCCTTTAAGCTGGTGTCGATGGCTTCCACGCCAAGCTGCGCTCCTACAACTTTGGAATGGAGTTCTTCCAGTTCCAGCTTCAGTCCGCCGATTCGGATAGTGGAAGCCAGGTTCTCAGCCCTCTCATAGGACTCCATGGGAGAAATCTGGGCGCTTCCGTCCGTGATTACCACATTCACGCTGGGCGCACTGATGATACTTCCGTCATAATAAATGGCAAGCTTCTCTTTCTTATCATATGCATTCTGAGTCGCCTGTGCAAACTTTACCTTGCCTTCTTCCGTCATGGTCAGGCTTACCACAAATTCAGAACCCATCTGTGTCTGTACACTGCCTGCCTGTGCATTGCTCACATCCGTGCCCTGCACCAGAATGGATCCATCCTCCAACAGTTCGTCAATGGATTTGTTCAGAACATAACCCACACCGTAGGTACCGTCTGCACTCTGCACCGTCTGCTCGCTGAAATTCGCATTTCCCTCCGAATCTGTCTGAGAAATGAAATACAGTGTACCGGGCCTGCCCAGTTCCTGCAAAATGGCATTGGCATCGCTGACCCCGGGGATCTCAATATTGATTCTGTCAGCCCCCTCCTGATACACGATTGCCTCTGTGCTGTAACCCTCCACACGCTTCTGAAGCTTTGCGATGGTGTCGCTCATGTCGGTGGAACTGGGTTCCTCATCCCCCACCACCTGGTACGTAATGCTGACTCCTCCTGCCAGATCCAGCCCTAGATTGATGTCCGAAGCGCTGCCTTCGCCCTCCGGATTCACTCCGAAGATGTCTATATAGGTGACACCTGCCAGAATCAGAAGGATACAAAGCAGCACTACGATTGCTCTGTTCTTTTTCATTCTCTTTGTCCTTTCTTATTTATAGTTCCGTATCCGCCCTCCCCAGTACCAGGGATAAGCAGAAAATTTCCGGCCGCCAAGTGATGCGTCCGTAAATCTTCTGGGCACTGGGACGGGCGGATACTGTTTTATAGTTCCGTATCCGCCCTCCCCAGTACCAGGAACAGGCAGATACTGTTTTATAGTTCCGTATCCGCCTCTGCCGCTTTCAGCATGATGGCGCATTCCACGCGCTTTCGTTCCAGTTCGCAGCCTATGTCGTATGCGTCGTTGATGTTGCCGTGGAAATTGTAGGCATTGGCCGCGCAGCCGCCGCTGCAGTAGAATTTTGCAAAGCATTTCCTACATTTTTCTTTCGCGTAGACATTGCAGCATTTGAATTCGTCCCGGATGTCGGTTCTGAGGACTCCCTCTTCCACATTGCCCATGAGAAACTTCTCGTTTCCCACAAACTGGTGGCAGGGATACAGGTCGCCCCAGGGCGTCACTGCCAGGTATTCCGTTCCGGAGCCACATCCGGAAAGGCGTTTCGCCACACACGGCCCTCCTTCCAGATCTATCATAAAATGGAAGAAATGGAATCCCTTTCCCTCTTTTCTGCGTTTCACCATTTCCATGGCAAGCCTGTCGTATTCCTCCATCAGCACCGGAAGGTCTTCCTCGGTGATGGCATAGTCATCCTCAGGCCCGGCCACCACAGGCTCCACGGAAATCTGTTTGAATCCCAGGTCTGCCAGATGCAGTACATCTCTGGAGAAATCAGGGTTATTGTGGGTAAATGTACCACGAACGTAGTATCGCTCCTGCCCTCTGCTCTCTGCCACCTTCTGAAACTTCGGAACAATCAGGTCATAGCTCCCCTGGCCGCCGCGGAAAGGGCGCATTTTATCATGAATCTCCTTGCGGCCGTCAATGCTCAGGACAATATTCGCCATCTCACGGTTGGCAAATTCCAGAATCTCATCGTTCAACAGCACGCCGTTGGTGGTCAGTGTAAAGCGGAATTTCTTGTTGTTCGGCGCTTCCAGGCTTCTGCCGTATTCCACCAGCTCCTTTACCACCTGCCAGTTCATCAGGGGTTCTCCGCCGAAAAAGTCCACTTCCAGGTTCACACGGCTACCTGAATTTGCCACCAGGAAATCCAGGGCTTTTTTCCCCACCTCCAGGCTCATCAGGGCACGCCTTCCATGGTACTCTCCCTCTTCCGCAAAGCAATATTTGCAGGCCAGATTACAGTCATGAGCTATGTGCAGGCACAATGCCTTCACCACCGTCTGACGCTTTTTAAAGTCATAGACGTAATTCTCATATATATCCGGGGCATACAGCTGTCCGGCCGCTTTCAGCTCCAGCACCTCTTCCAGGGCTTCCGTCAGAATTTCTTCCGAATAAGGAAGTCCTGTCCGGCTCTGCAGCGCCGCTTTGAAGGCATCGATGTCTTCCACGCCTTCGCCTGCCAGTTTTTCTACCAGAGGGATTATGTCGTACACGACATCGTCCACCACATGGATGGAACCGCTGTTCACGTCCATTACTATATTGTATCCGTTGCTTTTATATTGATGTATCACTTAAATGTTCCTTTCCAGACGTCAGAATGAACCCTCTCCAAATCGTACAAATGTCTGTAAAAACTGTACAGATAAAATGAACAAAGTTCAAGCAGCGAATGGATCCGCTGCTTGAACTGGTCCTGCACTTTTGTCTATGTAGTTACTTCACCTTCTCGCAGCTCTGATTTCCAACGGTACAGGAAGTCTTGCAGGCAGACTGGCAGGAAGTCTGGCACTCGCCGCAGCCGCCCTTCTTCATGGATTCCTTCAGGTTTCTGGTTGTCAAAGTCTTAATGTGCTTCATACTCAAAAGCCTCCTTATTTTCCTCAAATTATTCTGAACGGCAAAACGCACTGTGTATGGGCATCCGCCGTAACAATTTATACTCGCGCCCGAAAGCATTTGCCAACGTAAATGTATGGCGAGTGCGCGTTTTCGCTGCACAGGACAAAAGGATGGCAAAGGAATGCGCTCACGAGTATAGAAACTTTATGTAGTATATCATAAAATTTCTATTTGTAAAAGGTTTTTTTGTCAAATGCGCTCTTTTATTTTACCAGCTCCTTCCACACATCCCGGCCGATCTCCTGCTCCGGCATAAATTCCTCTGAATCCATATAGCGGTAAATGGAATCCAGAAGCGCCCTGGCCTCCGGATACCTCTGTAAATCCTGCAATCCCATGGAGGAGAACAGCAGTTTACCGTTGCCGCAGCGGCATTCTATCAGCTGTGCCATGGGGCGCAGGTAGGCATAGCTGTCCATTTCCGTCACAATGGCTTCATACTGCTTCGGCAGAATCACTGCCCTCTGCGTTGCCATTGGCCACCACTGCCAGTTGGTGTGAAAATCCGTGGGAAAATTCCGGAAAACCGGATGTGCCGTATCGATCAGCTGTCCCATGGCTCCCTCCTGTGAGGAAAAGGTTCCCACAGACCAGAAATCCGTGGAAAACTGTGCCTGGATTGAGTTTGGAAGCGCGTCTTTGGTGGAGGGCGGTGTCAGATACACCTTTTTCCCGGCTTCCAGGGCTCTGCAGGCTTTTTCGTCAAGCCGCTCCGTCTCGTATACGCTGTCCGGACATACAGGTTTCACGGGCGGGTAAACCCAGATCGGATAGTTGTTTGAAACAGTTCCCAGGGACACTGTCAGTTCCAGCTGCACGGGCTTTCTCACTGCTGCCAGCGGAATGGCAATTCTGCCTGCAGCAGTATACGAGCCTTCCGGACAGGTAACCCGCTCTCCCTTGCCTTCCCGAAAGAAATCCAGACCCTGCAGCCGATAGTGCAGCTCCCCTTCCATTGCCCCCTTCCCGAAGTTCGCAGCCTTAACCTCTGCCTCCAAAATTTCCGTGCTTTCATAGGTATACTTCTCCAGAAGTACCAGCGGCAGCCTCTGTGCAAAAAACGCCCGGAATCTTTCAGGTTTCGCAAAGTCATAGGGCTTGGGCTTCAGGTGGGAATTCAGCATCCCCACCAACGCCGTCCCCTGCCCCGGGAAATCCTGCAGGCCCAGCAGCGAGATGCCTGACAGCTTTTCGGTACGCATTGCCGCCTCCACTTCCTCCCGATAGCAGATTCTGGACAGTTCCCCGGCGGCTTCCACGTATTTTTCCCACACTGATTCCAGTCCCTTTTCCCGTACCTTCTCCTGAATCCATCTTAAGTTGGCAGGGTCTGAAATTCCGTGAAAATCTTCCAGTTCTTTAAAATCAGGCAGAACCTCGAACTGTCCCACTTCAAAGCTGAATACGGGTTTTTCGTAATTTTCCCGCAATTTATCCATGGATTCGCTGTAATCGGTTCCCGCATTGGGATACTGATGATTCAGATATCCGATCATATCAGCGTCGGTTCCTCTCAGCCGCCATCCGTAATAACGGGTGGATGTATAGAAATCACTGTCCGCGTCGCATCCCCAATCGCCGTAATGTACGTTGGAGCCGTTTGCATACAGCCTCGTGGAATCTGTCTCATGGGCAATTTCCAGCAGTTCTGACATCCTGGCATGCCCTTTTTCCGATGCATGCAGCTCATTTCCGAAAGTCAGCATGACAAAAGAGGGGTGATTTGCCAGCATCCGGAGGATTTCCACCAGCTCGGTCCGGTAATACGATATACTTTCATCCGTCTGGAAAGCACTCCCCGCATTCCAGTGAGAAAGCTCCGGCTGCATCAGCATCCCCAATCTGTCCGCCGCGGTAAAGGCGGCTTCCGGCGGGCAATGAGAGTGGAAGCGCATGCAGTTTACGCCATATGATTTATAAATTTCCAGAATATTCAGCCATTCTTCTACTGTCATGGGACAATAGCCTGTCTCCGGAAATACAGCGCAGTTTGCCTCGCTTCGAAGGAAAATTGTCCTGCCGTTTAGCGCAAGGCGGCCATTTGAATCGGAGCCGAAATCCCTTATGCCAAAGACTGCCTCAGCCTCACCACTCACTTTCGGGCAGTTTGCTGAGGTGTGGCTCTTTCCGTCACAGGCAGAATTTTCTGTTATACACCCTTCCAATCGGACATCCAGACTGTGCAGATTCCCCTCATATTCGTCCCAACGCGCTGCATTTTCTGCAAGAGGAAGCTTTTCCAGTGTATATTCCGTTATTCCCGCTTCTCCGGACAGCTGAGCTGAAACAGTCCGGGGCAGGGCACCAATCTCCGGGAATATTTCCGAGGAAACCGTCAGCTTCCCTTCCCAGGGGCGATCCGCGCAGATATCCGCCTTCACTGTCAGTTCATTTCCGGAAGGATAGACCCTGACAGCTTCCACAAACACCGGCTCCTCCACCCGCAGGCGCAGATACCCCAGCACACCGTTCCAGTTCGTCTGGGTCTCGTCAGTTGCAGCAGAGGAATCCACGATGTCCCTGCGGGGCAGCCCCGGATAACTGTTATCAGACAGCAGCGTAATCTCATGGCTGCCCTTCCAGTAATCCGTCAGTTCAAACACATGGGGTGTGCTGATGGAAGGCTCCCTGAAATCGGGAATCTCCACTCCGTCCAACAGCAGCCTTAACACTCTCGCCCTCTCTGCTTCCAGAAATATCCGCTTTCCCCGGGGTACTTCGAATGATACTCTGCGCGTCAGCTTTGCCTCTCCTTCAAATGTATGTTTTCTGGTAAAACGGGTCCGAATGACTTCTCCCCCGTTCCACTCCCCGCCTTTATTGCCCAGCGCGCTCTCCGGATGCCACTGATTACTGCCCTTATCCGTTCCTCCGATGCCGTTCCCGTCCAGGGTACCCGGCAGATTCATCTCATATCTCTGTCCGTCCCCAATGTCCGCCTGCCACTTTCCGGCCAGGGAATACACACAGATATACGGTTGCTTTTCTTCTGAAATATGGTTGTTGCCTGTCATAAGAACCTCCTTTTGTACCGAGATGCTGAAGTGCTCTGTATTTTATACCCGCTGCCCAAAACAATTGCCGAAATAAATGTATAACAAGCGAACGCATCTGTATTATAGAACAGTGATCCGAAAAGCGAATACGCTCGCGAGTATATCTATCCTACCACATTATTTCTGAATATTCACTCCGGTAAATTGCTTCCCTATTGAGAAAAATTGCTTTTTGCAGCAAAAAGGGCATCTGCGTAACTGCCGACACCCTTTTTCACTGCTTCCATACTCGTAAGGAAGTATTTCCAAATAACTTGTGCAGAAATCTCATAGGCTTTGCGCATTCCCTTGCCGCCCTTTTGCCCTGCATCGCGGAAGTGCTCACCTGTTATAACTTTAAAGTGGCAAATGTGCCTCAGCCTTTTCTTCGCTTCCGCTTCCGGGCATTAACCGCCAGCGCCAAAGCACAGCCCAGACACACCCCTGCTGCCAGAAGCCGCTTTCGTATAAGTTCAATTCTATGTGTCTTCTCCGCCTCAAGTTCAGCAAGCTCCAGTGCCTCTCTTTCCTCTGCCTCTCTTCGGGCCTGTTCTTCCGCCCTTATTCTTTCCTGCTCCTCTCCTGCTCTGGCCTGCTCTTCCGCCCTTATTCTTTCCTGCTCCTCTCCTGCTCCGGCTTTCTCTTCCGCAGCCTTTTTCGCCGCTTCTTCCGCTTCCAGCCTGGCCTGTTCCTCCGCGGCTTTCCTGGCTTCCTCCGCCTCCCGGGCTTCCTGTTCCAGCTCTTCAGCGGTATATCCTTCTTCCAGAATCGTCATGGGATAAACGCCCCCTGCCATTTCCTCCGTCAGCAGCTGTATTTCCCTTCGCAGCTGTTCATCAGCGGTCCTCCACTTATCGTAAGCTGCCTGAGCCTGCTCTTTGGTATAGCTCGCCCGCTGCATCATGACTTCAATCCACATCTTACGGTATGCAGCGGCTTCCTGATGGCGTTTCCGGTTCAGTGCCGCCGTCTGTTCAGCCAGCGTCCGCTGAGGATGTCCTTCCAACATGTTCAGGTCAATGCCCTCAGCCAGTTCCTCCCCGGTAAAATTTCCCAGTTCTGCCTCTGCCATTCGCAGGGTATAAGAAACATCCACGGAAAGCCCATCTGCCTGCAGTATATTTCCGTACGGCATGGCTGTATCCTCGAACAGTTTACGGAATTCCGTTATGTCCTCTGTGACGGCAATCGGCAGTGTCCCAGGCTTCCAATTCCAGCATATTCCTCTCGTCCCCCGGTAAAAATCCGTCACTTTCCCTCGAAGAGCCTGAGCGTCCCCTCCCTCCGGCAGAAGGATTGCCGCCAAAAAACCGCTTTCCGCCCCCTGAGCCTGCAAAATATAGTAAGCCAGCAGACGCTGCCCTGCGGCACTGGGATGAATGCTGTCTCTCGTCAGCGAATATCCGGCGTCCTCCTGCTGCATTTTCCTGGTCAGTTCCGCCATGGGAGTATGTAGATCCAGATAATGTACACCCCACTCTGCCGTTTGTTTTTCCAGTTCTTCCATGTACGCAAGAATCCTGTCCTCAAAATGCCAGCGGCGGTTTCCGTTTTTATCAATATTTCCTGCTCTGTCCTGATCGCAGAGCGGGGGCGAAAGGATCAGGATATCCTCCCCTTCCAGTCCACTCTCCTTCAGCCGCCCTACCAGTGCTTCCATATTGCCTGTGTACTCTTCCGTGGAAATCCCCAGGATGGCCTCATTGGTTCCCAGCATGACCACAGCCTTATTGATTCCCTGGAAGGCAGGGTCCTGATCATAAATATTCAGCACATCTATGGCTTTAAATCCGTCTGTTCCAAGATTACGGAATTCTACTGACCGCGCCGGAAAACAGCTTTGGTAATACTGCTCCATCATTTCCACATAGCTTAATGAGCTGTATGTTACATGGGTAATACTGTCACCGATAAAGCCTACTACGTCTCCATCCTCATAGAAGGAAAGCTCCGATGCCGAAGCCTCTGCCCGTATGAGGACTGCTGCCCAAAAGCAGAGAATGATGAACAGTCCTTTTCTTATCCGCATTTTTTATCCTCTGTATATTAAAATAACACTTTTTCAAATTATGATCGCCTGAAAGAGAACTGAAGCTGCACCTGCTTCCTATAAGCCATACGAATCTGTCCTTAATTCCTCAATGGCCTGGAGAATCTTTTCTGCTTCTTTCTTCCCCAACCTGCGCAGGCCTGGAAACATCTCATCGCCAGTCAGAAGGTAATTAATACTCACATCATAAGCCTCAGAGATTTTTATCAGTTCATCCATTGTAGGTTTTCGTGTTCCCTTGAGCAATGAATTCATCCTTTCATAAGAAGATACCGGACACGGCGGCATGTCCATATAGTCATTATAATAAATATTACACAACTGCCTTAAGCGATCAGCAAACGTTTTATCCATATCCCTACACTCCAGTCTGCCTGAAATCCATATACCATATATGCCTCTATCCTCGACACATACTCTCCTGTCAAGTTAGGGCTAAAAATTTCTACAACAACTTCACAATCTCTGTCTGCTCATCTTCAGAATATATGTAAAGGTTCATAATGTCCTGCACTTTATAATAATACAGGACCCCGCAGACATTTCCCGTTTTTTGCCACTCTTTTTTCTTTTCTCTTTCTACAACAGGCCCTCTTTTCTTCATGCCCGCATAATCAGTGACCCGGATTTCACAATAGTATGTCTTACCGCAATATTCCACCATCACATCCAAATCGTCATCCGTAAAAAGAAGTTCATATTTTATGCCTTTTTCTTTCAGTTTCTCTAATACTGTATATACCTCTTCTCCCCCTTTCGAAACCCCACACCGAAACTCTTCACTTTCTTCGTTTATCAAGGTTCCATTGTCCAAATATGCTTTAATCTCCCCGGCGATTTCAGGGGATTGGAGATTGGGAAACTCCCCTATCAATTGATAAATCTTTTTTATTATTTTCTCATTTTGTGCCTGTGCCTGGCGCATTTTGCGGTAAAAGCGCGAATTTAGCTTCAAGTCATCAATTAGCTGTTGCCCCTGCGATGTAACTCCGCGCAACTTATAGTAATCTTCTGCTCCTAATCTACGGATATGTGGATTTTGTCCCCCATAGATATCATCTTTACATGGATTCAGAATCATTTCTATATTCTGATTGCTTTTTGTCCCGTTGCATTTGCGACAGGCATAAACCATGTTATTATAGCCATCCACATCCCATTCCACATCTGACTGCCTGGATACAAAATGGTCCTTCTCGAACAGTTGTTCTCCCATCATATTATCTTTTTCTTTCATTCCACAATATGCACATTCAAATTTAAAGTCATTTCGAAGATACATTTTGCATTTTTCAGAATGATATGTCACCCAATGTCTTTTTCGCTTATATACCATCTATTTTTCCCTATTTGTAGCTCTACGTATCTGTTGCAGTAACAAATTAAGTTCTTCATTTTTTTCATTCATGAACGAAAGTGTATCATTATCTTTCCGCAGAGCACATGCCCGCCTTATCTTGGCAATCAGTTCATTCATTTTCTTCGTATCTTTCAGTTCTGCCTTGTTCAGCTGATAATCATATTCCCCCAACTCATCCTTATAACCGTCCAGAGGATAATTCGTCAACAGAACCGCATATATATTACTATCATGGCTGCGTATCTCCCGCAGCACCTCGATTCCTTTGTAGTTGACCGAAGCCTTATCCAATTCATGGTCAATCAATAAAAAGTCCACATCGTTTTCGACCACATAATCATAAAATCTGTCTAATGTCTGGGGATACGTAACAATTCCTATCAATTTAATTCCAGGGAACAAACTGAATCGCCCTTGCATCAAAGTAACATTCTTGGGTTCATCCTCAATATATAATCCAACCAAAGTCTGCATCAAGCTTCCTCCTTCATGAAATGCACAACAAACTTCGCCCCGCCAAGTTCTTTTGATTCTTCTGCCAGTACCGTGCCTCCATAGCTTGTCACGATATCCTTTACAATATTCAACCCTAACCCAATTCCATCTTCCTTTGTCGTTATGAATGGCTTAAATATCTCTTCACGCATATTTTCCGGCACCCCTGGCCCACTGTCCTCAAAATAAAGGTATATATCTTCATCTTTCTGTTCAAATGTAATCTGTATCTTCTTTTTCGGCCTGGCTTTCACCTGCTCAAAAGCATTGGTAATCATATTGATGATAATAGATTCCAAATCAATCTGGCGCATTGTAAGACAGATATCTTCCTCTGCTTTTAGCTGTAAATCCACATGAAATGCCTCCAACATACCTTGATACAATTTGCAGATGTCTCTCAAAACCTCATTGAAATCCAAATCCGTATGAGGACTTCTCTTTTTCTTTCTCAGAAATTCCACGATCATCAAACTATATCCCGAAATTCTGGTAAAATCTGATTTGATATTATCCGTTATTTCAACAAAGAACGGATTTTCTATTATTGGCGCAATCTCAGTATAAAAAGACAGGGTGCTGTCTATCCTGGATATGATATCCTGAGTCTCATGCCCAAAATTTCCTGTCAAAATGCCAAGCGTAGCCAGATTCTTGTACATGGACAGCTCCGTTTCCTGCATTTCCACATATTTTTCATAAGCACTCTCCGTTTTTTCGTACTGTTCTTCTGTCTCCCTCTGTCTCTTATCTTCTTCGGATTTCCACTCTTCCAATGACCTTGCCACCACATCATAGGATGCTCCGTTTTTTAATAACAGCACCGTATCTTCATATCGCTTTTCCTGAGCACTTTTCTGTTTCTCTGCTGTCCTCTTTTGTTCCTGCCTCTGTTCTTTTGCCTTTTCCAGATCGGACTTTGACTTTTCGTACTCCTCCCGTCTTATCTCTGATATAACCTCTATACAACTGAGAACGAATTTTTTCAGATGCTCATATGCTTCATTTTCAATAATCCCCTCTCTGTTAGTCGCATCTATCAGAAGTGGATTCTTCTCATCCGAAATTTTTATAACGCCGATGGTCTGATTATTGCCCACACGATATCCATGAGTATCGCTAACCTTTGATTTATCTAAACCTAACCAGTCATTTCCGACATCCCCATATGGCTTTACCCGGAAATTGTCTCGATATATTTTTATTCCGCAATATATATTCAAAATTTCTATTGCCAAACGATAATTATAGGTTTCATTCGTCATATGAACGGCATCCCGTAGAAAATAATACAATTCAAACGAAATGTCCCCGCAGAGCAGGGGCGTTTCAAACTCCATACGCTTTTCTTTATTTTTCCCTGTTATATCCGAATAACTAATCTCAGACCGGGTTCCATTCTCATAAATTCTGGCCGTCAGTTTTGCATATCTTAAATCCAGAATAGAATTCACACTGATTTCTTCCGGAATTTTGAACTGATTGGCTGTCAGCTCAATATGAAAAGGATCTTTTTCAATAAATTCAGGCGCTATAAGCAAACGAAGCTCTTTCTGGAGTTTTTCGATATCTTTTTGCCTCCAGTTGTCCCTCAAACCCTCCAGAACCATAACCAGGCCTGTATGCACAGTTTCTTCCTCTCTGCCTTCCCTTGCATACATTTCTTTTAAAATATGATATGTCTCTTCGTCTTCCCTATTTTCAATGTCCTCCAGAGGATTATCAATATTTTCCAGTTTAAGTTCCACTTTTTCCTGTTTCTTCAGAATCGGTAGAACCTGCTCTTCGAATAAATCCAAAAAAGCAGCTCCATATGCAGCTTCATAGTCACTGATAATCCTACCAACCTTTTTCCTTACATATTCCTGCTCAATTCCATCATTTCCTTCCAGCTTCAGAGACAGATAATATTCCAGCTGGTTCGCAATATATTTTGCCGCTGAAACGTCTTTCTTATTACGCAAAATTTGAATTCTCTGTTGTAATCCGGCGACCGATATTTCTTCATAAAGATTCCAGTTTAAAAAAACCTTAAATGTCTGTTCCGCAGTAAAAGAATAAATCATCGCACGCTCTGCCAATCGTTCTACAGAAAAACGCCCAATTCCTTTTTTACCTGCTTTTTTTCTTCCCTTGGGTGTATATGGAAAACTCAATTTATTGCTTGTACCAATTACCATCCAACGATTTTCAAATTCATCTTCTGTCATGCCACAGCCTGTGTCTGCGACAATAATGCGGCTATGGGGTGTATTTGCGTTTTCAATTGTAATTCGTACACAAGGCGCATCCGCATCATAGGCATTCTTAACCAACTCTACTAAAGCTGTAACAAAGTCAGTGACCAGTTCGCGTCCCAGCTGCCCAATATGTCTTGAATTTGTTTTGAATTGTAGATTCTTCGCCATTTTAACAATACCTCACTAAAATCTATATTGCTTGATATCATCCACAGAAATCCTATATGAGGTCTCTGTTGTCGGTGTCCCTACCATTTTGACATATTGATAGAATTCTATACTCTGTAAGATTCTTACCGCATCATCTAAAGTATAACATGAATCTTTTTTCTGCGTTATAAAATACCCGGCATATGGAACCGCGCCTTCGTCTCCCCTATATACTCTTGCCTGTCTTGTTATCACCATTGGAAGAACTAATTTTTCTTTCCATAACTCCTTAAGCGCCTGGGATCTTCCATATTCAAACCATTGTGCATTTTTATCACTTTTTCTATCCTTCAATTTTTTTTCAAACTGCCTCATGTATTGATATGCATACGGATACAGCCGCTTAAACTCTTTTTCTTTATAATTATATATTTCCTCTTCTTTTCTTTTATAAGGAAAGATAATATATTGTTGCTCTTCTGATTTTCTCTTTTCACTTTTTGTACTTATTGCTTTCAAGCAAATCTCTTTTTCCACTTTCTGTTCTTCTACATAAAAAAACTGTTCATCTTCTTTTACTGGCTGAATCAAAAATGCCTCATTCAACAATGTAGCCACACTATTACAGACATCAAAATAATTGCCAAACTTCTCTCTTCCATCAATCACCTTCTGGAAAACCCATTTCTTATTATCCTGGCAAAGATGACTCTTTTGAATCATCATTTTTTCATCTGTTTCTCTCTTCTCATACAATATTTTGTCTCTGTCTTTTCCCTTTTCATAAAGCAGAAAAGCAACAGAACAGGTAATGCCTGGAAAAACCTTTTCCCCGGTAAAATCAACCACTTCAGTTATCCCATCAAATATAAAATTCCGCAGTTCCCTTGCATATCGATTCCGAAAAATACTGAAGGGGATCAGGTAAATCATCTTTCCATCAGGTTTTAATGCGTTTATACTTGCCTCTATAAAAGCATAGCAATAATCAAATCTCCCTTTCTTGCAGACTTTATAGTGTTCTCTAAGATACAGCCTCTCATCTTCTGTCATGTCATGATATGTGATATAGGGAGGATTTCCAACAATAAATGATGCTTTGATTTCATTTGCATTATATGTCAAAAAGTCCTCCTCCCGTATATCCCACTGCACATTCTTTATCCCATTGGAACTGCAGATTTTATCAAGGTATTCGATACACTTCTCCTTTTGTTCCCGGTTAACTTCAAAACCTATAATATTTCGGGACAAACTTTCTGCAATATGTTCATTGGATAAGCCTTGTATCTTAGCATCTTTGATATATCTATTAACTATCGGCACCAATATGTTTCCCTGACCACACGAATTTTCCAGAACAGTTTTTCCTACCAGATTTTTTACATATCCTATTCTATTTAACATATCTTCCACATATCTGTCAGGGGTGAAAATCTGGTCATTCCTATTCTTTTTCGCCATGAATCAAACAGCCTTTCTACACATTTTATGATATACTCGTGAGCGCATTTAACTGCCGTTTTTCTGGCCTACATTACAGAAGCGCTCACTCGTTATACATGTAGGTTGGGGCAGATATTTTCGTTAACGAGTATAAATTAATCCCATTTTATCATACTTATCTAATAAATACTATAATTGATGGGCAACACCTGCCATACATTTTGAAGTCATTGATTTTCTTATTATATGCAATTTACACAAAAAAAGCAATACAGACTCCTATCCTTATCTGGCTCTTACAAAAAATATCTGTTAAAAGAATAGAAATGAGGCAAAATCCATTTAACCGCATATGGTTTGACGGATTTGCCTCGTTTTCACGACACGCCTCCTCTCTTACGGCTAATTCTGCTCAAACTTCTCCCTTAACTTCCCCAAAGCTTTCTTCTCAATCCGGCTCACATAGCTCCGTGATATTCCCAGCGCCTCCCCAATCTCGTTCTGGGTCACCTCCCGGTTTCCATAGAGCCCATAGCGCATGATAATAATCTGCCGTTCCCTGTCCGTGAGGTTTGTGTCCATCAGCGCCAGCAGCCGTTTGATATTGCCGCTCAGCTCCATGCTTTCCACGATATCCGGCTGGTTCTGCTCTATCACGTCCACCAGATGAATCTCGTTTCCTTCCTTATCCTGTCCGATAGGTTCAAAAAGAGAAACTTCCCGGGAGGATTTCTTTTTTCCTCTCAGGAACATCAGCAGTTCATTCTCAATACATCTGCAGGCATAGGTGGCAAGGCGTCCCTTTTTCTCGTCAAAGGTCCTGATTGCCTTGATCAGCCCGATACAGCCTATGGAAATAAAATCCTCTATATCTTCATCCACATTCTGATACTTTTTGACAATGTGCACCACCAGGCGCAGGTTGCGCTCCACCAATATCTTCTGTGCCCGCCCTGCCTCCTCAGGGGAACCATCACGCAGTAAGCGGATATATTCAGCTTCCTCCTCCTGAGTCAAAGGCTTTTGAAACGTCTCCAAAATGAATCCCCCATAGATTACGCTTACCATATCTTATGTTTGGGACGAATTCATGGTGCCTGTCACCGGGCGTCATAGCGAAATAAACTTTAAAACCGAACACTTTTCACAGCAAAAACTGCGCCATCACATAGTTGCTCACATCCAGTCCTCTGTCTGTCAGCGCAAGAAATCTGTTTCCGGACCGATACCGCAGAAGCCCGTCACGAATATTCTTCCGAATCACCTCCCCATAAACCTCCTCCATGCTGCAGCCGAAGAGTCCGGCAAATTCCCTGCAGCTGACTCCCTCCGTCATCCGCAGCCCCAGAAACATAAACTCCTCCATCTGCTCCTGCTCACCCAATTGCTGAACATCTTCCCTGCAGCCCAGCGGCTCCGCCAGATATGCCTTTAAATCCGTGCTGTTGTGAAACCGTACATTCTCCACCAAAGAAGCCGCCCCGATACCGAAGCCAACGTAATTTTTCCGCTTCCAGTATCCGCAGTTGTGGCGGCATTCATATCCTTTTTTCGCATAATTGGATATCTCATACCGTTCATATCCGGCCTGAGCCAGTATCTCCTTTGTCTCCTGGTACATCTCCCTGTCAGTATCCTCGTCCGGAAGCTCCAGTTCTCCTCTCTCATATTTTTCAAAGAGCACTGTTCCCTCCTCCAGAATCAGACTGTACGCGGAGATGTGCTCCGGCGGCGGCTCCAGGGAGAGAACCTGACGCAGGGTATCCCGGTAGCCGGAAAGCGTCTGTCCCGGCAGAGCACTCATAATGTCCACATTCACATTGTTAAAGCCTGCCCTGCGGGCTGCGGCGAAGCTATCCAGGAATTGCCGCCAGGTATGGATTCTGCCGATGGCTTTCAGTTCAGCGTCGTCCGCGGACTGTAAACCGATGCTGAGGCGGTTGATGCCTGCCCTGCGGAACCGCTGCAGCGTCTCCCCCGACACCGTTCCCGGATTGACCTCCATGGTCACTTCTGCGTCTTTCGCCAGACGGTAATGTGCCCTGACAGCTTCCATAAGCCTTTCCAGGCAGTCCGCCGGTACCGTTGATGGAGTGCCGCCTCCGATAAAAATGCTGACCACCTCATAGTCCGCATAGCGGAAAGCGCTTCCCACCATCTCCGTGAGAAGCGCCTCCATATAATTTCTTTTCTCTTTTTCATCCCCCGGAGCGGACAGGAAATCACAGTAAAAGCATTTTCTGACACAGAAGGGGATATGAAAATAGAGTTCCAGTTCTTTTTTATCACAGTTCTGTTTTTCCAAAGAGGTTCCTCCGTCAGGCTTTTCCAAACTTTTGTTTATAATTATCGATTGCATGTTCGATGACCTGCACTGCCTCCAGAGCCCCGCCGAATTCATTGACTACTGTAGTCTTTCCCTCCAGGGATTTGTAGACCGAGAAAAAGTGCTTCAGTTCCTCGAAAATATGGGTCGGCAGCTGGGAAATATCCGTATATCTCATATAAGTGGGATCTCCATAGGGAATAGCGATGATTTTCTCGTCCCCCAGGCCGCTGTCCTCCATCCGCATCACCCCGATGGGATAGCTTCTCACCAAAGTCAAAGGTTCAATGGCTTCCGAGCAAAGCACCAGAACATCCAGCGGATCATGATCATCCCCGTAAGTCCTGGGAATAAACCCGTAATTCATCGGATAATGGGTTGCCGTGAAAAGAACCCTGTCCAAAATCAGCATACCCGTCTCCTTGTCCAGCTCGTATTTCATGTTGCTTCCCTTGGAAATCTCCACAACGGATATAAAATCTGTAGGAAATATCCTCTCTTCACTGATATCATGCCAAATATTCATCTTCTGCCTTCCTCTCCGCCCCCTGTCCCGGGCCTGTGTTCAATCTTCCTGAATCGCATCTTATCGTAAACGGCAATTCTTTCTATACCTGAACGCCCTGCCCATACTCCTGCGCGTATTCATTCCTGACAATGAACCACCCCGTTGTGGGCAACGCAGCATCCGCTCCTGGCTTCTTCCTCCTGAACGCTGTAAGAAGCGGGATATCAGACCCGTGAAGGAATGAGCACAGAGCTTCCAGCCGCTTCCTGTTAAGTACATCATCTGCACAAAACGATATCCGCCGCATCCTTAAACTCATCCATCCTCTCGTCCGTCAAAATGGTTCCCCCTGTGACAGGCGCGAAGGTTACGGCGCTGACTATGTTGAATTTACTGTTGTCACACAAAATATATGCTTTCTTGCACTGCCCCAGTGCAGTCTTTTTTACCAGGGCCTCATTGGCATCCGGGGTAGTGAAGCCGGCTGTCCTGCTGATGCCGTTTGCCCCGAAGAAGCCTACGGAAAAGTGATAATTCTGCAGCATCAGCACCGCCGATGTCCCCACCACCGCCTCCGTGGAGGTCTTCAGGGTTCCGCCCACCAGAATGACATGCATTCCCATGGCTGCAAGGCGCTGGGCGTGGGCTACCGCGTTTGTCACAAAGGTCACATCCACGCTCTCGAGAAAGTCCAGCATGTAGCCGGTGGTGGTTCCCGCATCCAGATACACAAAGTCCTGGGGCCGTATCAGGGAAGCCGCGTATCTGGCGATACGTCTTTTCTCTTCCTTGTTGACCTCCGCCTTCTGCGCCACCGTGGGCTCCGCAGACAGATAGACATTGTCCGCAAGGACGGCGCCCCCGAATACCTTCACCAGCCTTCCGGCCTTATCCAGCATGGAGATGTCCCGCCTTGCCGTGGATTCCGAGATATCCAGAAGCTCCGTCAGCTCCGTCACCGTGACACTCCGCTTCTCCTCCAGAATCTTCAATATCATTCTGTGCCTTTGTTCTGATAACATGCTTTCCTCCGTTGTTTTAGGAATTGCAGACACTTCCTTACTTACAGCAACCACATACAAAAGCCTGAAGGTCAGGTTTTGCTGCCCCGTTTTGTATGAAAAAAGGCTTTCTCAGCAACCCGTCACCAGCTCTTCTGCCAGGTTTTCTTATACTCCGAAACGTTCGTCTCCAGTATAGTCTTGCGTATGGGCAGGATTCTTCCCGGGGATACGGACAGTTCGTCCACTCCCATTGCCAGGAAATCTTTTGTGAGTTCTGGGTCTGCTCCCAGTTCTCCGCAGATTCCTGCCCAGATACCTGCCCTGTGGGCATTTTCCACCACCAGCTCAATCATCCGCAAAACCGCGGGATGATGGGTATCGCAGAATTCATCCAGCGCCGGATTCTGTCTGTCCACCGCCAGAAGATACTGGGTCAGGTCATTGGTGCCTATGCTGAAGAAATCCACTTCTTTTGCAAGCTGGTCGCTGATAATGGCTGCTGCCGGGGTCTCGATCATGATGCCCTGCTCCGGCTCTCCATACTCGATGCCCTGGGCTGTCAGCTCCGCCTTCACTTCCTCCACGATCTCCCTGATTCTCCGAACTTCCTTCACACTGGTGATCATGGGATACATGATTGCTATTTTCCCGTATTTGCTTGCACGGAAAAGCGCTCTCAGCTGGGTTTTGAATATCTCAGGTCTTTTCAGGCAGATTCGGATGGCACGGCAGCCAAGAGCCGGGTTTTCTTCCTTTTCCATCCTGAAATAATCGCATTGCTTATCCGCCCCTATGTCAAGTGTCCTGATAATCACACGCTTCTTCCCCATGGTCTCCGCCACGGTGCGGTAAATCCGAAACTGCTCTTCCTCCGAGGGGAAATCCTCCCGCTCCAGATAGATGAATTCGCTCCTGAACAGTCCGATTCCCCCTGCGTCATTCTGCAGCACGGTTGCCAGATCCTTTATATTTCCTATATTAGCATACAACAGGATGCCTTTTCCGTCAAGCGTGATGTTTTCCTTTCCCTTTAATGTCTGAAGGAGCGCTTTCTTCTCCTGCTCCTCTTCCCTGGCCTTCTGCAGCCTGCTTAAGGTTTCCTCATCCGGATCTACATAAAAAATTCCGTTCGTACCGTCCACGATGCCCAGCTTTCCGTCCAACGTACTGTCTGCAATGCCCGGCTTTTCATCCAACGTACCGTTCATAGTGCCCGGCTTTCCGTTCAACGCCCCGTCCGCAATGCCCTGTTTTCCGTCCATCGCCTCATCCGCAATGCCCTGTTTTCCGTCTAACACCCCGTCCATGATGCCCTGTTTTCCGTCTAACACCCC
>DKVC01000014.1:1141-1318 GCA_002490995.1 Lachnospiraceae bacterium UBA7188 | reverse complement strand
GCCCTGTTTTCCGTCTAACACCCCATCCACAATGCCCTGTTTTCCGTCCAGCGATAGCCCTGTGCCTACCAGTGCCGGAATCCCTATGGTTCTGGCCAGAATCGCCGTGTGGGAATTCTGGGAGCCATGAACAGTCACAAAGGACAGTACCATATCCTTGTCAAGCTGCACCGTCTC
>DKVC01000014.1:536-800 GCA_002490995.1 Lachnospiraceae bacterium UBA7188 | reverse complement strand
GTCATCCGCCACGATAATCACCGGCTCGCTGACGCTCACTTTATCCGCTGCTTCTCCCTGAAGGATGGACAGAAGGCGCTCGGAAATATCCCGGACATCCGCAGCCCTGCCCCGCATGTAATCGTCCTCCATGGCTGCAAACATCTGCGCAAAATTGTCCGCTGTCTGTGCTACCGCGTACTCCGCGTTCACCGTCTGGGTGTGGATGATATTCTCTATGGACTCCTGATAGTCCCCGTCCTCCAGCATCATCTGATGAATCTC
>DKVC01000014.1:0-254 GCA_002490995.1 Lachnospiraceae bacterium UBA7188 | reverse complement strand
CTCCAGCATCATCTGATGAATCTCGAATATCGCCGCGTTGGCTTCCCCCACTTCCTGCATGGCCTTGTCGTACAGCGCTGACAGCTGCGCCATGGCTTCCTCCGTGGCCTGGCGGTAGCGGAGGATTTCCGCCTCCGTATCCTCCACCTTTACACGCTTTACCTGCTTTTCCCCTTTGCCGTATACCTGAATCTTTCCTATGGCGATGCCGCCGAATACGCTTTTTCCCTTATATACCTTCATGTTATACCTCC
>DKVC01000088.1 GCA_002490995.1 Lachnospiraceae bacterium UBA7188 | reverse complement strand
ATTAAAATTATAAATACAATTAGATAAATATAAAAATAAATATTGACATAATAAATTATATATGTATAACTAATTATGAGAAATTCATTTAAATATTAAAGGAGGGCACGGATATGAACATTGAGAAAAAGGAGAGCTTTATTGGTTACCTTGACGAAAGAACTTCTGCAGTACAGGCTGATATTGTCCGATTGAATGAAGACGACCGAAGAGACGAGGCAGATTTCGAGAAAATCAGGGGAAATATATTTCAGATAATCAAGACAATGGTTCAGGCTTCCGAACGAATATCTGGAAATGAGGACGAACAAATTCAGTTTGTTGATTCCAGATTAACAATATTTACGGAAACCTGGAAGGAATCTCTGGCAAAAGCGACAGAACATAATGATGAAAGGCGGATTCTGCAGGAACAGGTTAAGCTGGAAGCCATGGATGAAATCAGAAGCGCTTTCGAAAGAATATGGAGGTAAACACATGAGTGAGGAAAACGCAATCAAACTTTTCAAATGCCTGGCCGATAAATCCAGGCTGCAGATACTGAAATCACTGGCGCTGGAGGATATGTATGTAGAGCGGCTGGCAGAGCGCCTGAGCCTGACGCCGGCCACGATTTCCTTTCATCTGAAAAAGCTGTCTGAGGTGGGAGCCGTCACCTCGTACAGGACACAGTACTACACCATGTATTCCCTCTGCCGGGATACATTTAAAGTGTCAATTCTTTCCATTCTGGCGGAACAGTCGGACGAAGCCGAGATTCAGGCCAGGCGGGAGCAGGAGTACCGGCAGAAGGTGCTGGACGCCTTTTTCGAATACGGGAAATTGAAATCCATTCCTGCCCAGCGAAAAAAGGAAAGGATTGTGCTGGAGGAAATTATCAAAGCCTTCGAGCCGGGCAGAATTTATTCGGAGCGGGAGGTGAATATTATCATTGCGGATTACAATGATGATTTTTGTACCATACGCCGTGATATGATTTCCGAAAAATTGATGAACCGGGATGAGCGGGGCTATTGGAGGGAAAACGGCGCGGGCAATTCGGCTGTGTGATGGAACGGCAATTGTGCTGCACAAGCTTTCGTGGCAAAAAAAGGCTGCCGCATTAAGAAATTTTATGGATCTTAATGTGGCAGCTCTTTTATGCCCGCAGGAATGCAGTCAGTGATTCCGTGCTGAGACTATACGTTATGTTTATCCGCAAGCGCCGCCGCCACAAATCCCCTGAACAGCGGGTGTGGCCTGTTGGGGCGGGATTTCAGCTCCGGGTGCCCCTGGGTGGCCACATAGAAGGGATGCTCCGTGAGCTCGCACATCTCCACAATGCGTCCGTCGGGGGAGGTGCCGGAGAGGCACAGTCCGTTTTCAATCAGGGCCGCACGGTAATCATTATTGACCTCGTAGCGGTGGCGGTGCCTTTCGTAGATGGTTTCCTCACCGTACAGCTCATAGGCCCTGGAAGCCTTGTCCAGCACACAGGGATAAGCTCCCAGCCGCAGGGTGCCGCCGATGTCTTCCACACCGTTCTGGTCCGGCATCAGGGCGATGACCGGATGGGTGGTATTGGGGTCCAGCTCAATGCTGTGGGCATCCCGGTAGCCCAGCACATTGCGGGCATACTCCACGATGGTAAGCTGCATGCCGAGACAGAGGCCAAGCATGGGCCTGTTATGAGTGCGGGCATACCGGATTGCCGTAATCTTGCCCTCAATGCCCCGGGAGCCGAAGCCGCCGGGAATCAGGATGCCGTTTACGTCCGAAAGCAGTTCGTCCACGTTTTCCGCAGTGACGGTTTCGGAATCAATCCATTTAATGTGTACCGTGGCATGGTTGGAAATGCCGCCGTGCTTCAAAGCTTCTACTACACTGATGTAGGCATCGTGGAGGGAGACATATTTTCCTACCAGAGCCACAGTGACTTCATCGGTGGGATGCTTTAAATCCTCCACCATTTTTTCCCAGTCAGACAGATCCGGTTCCGGGCAGTCCAGGTGCAGGCATTCGCAGGTTACCTGGGCCAGGTGTTCTTTTTCCATGGCGAGAGGCGCTTCGTAGAGATATTCCACATCCAGATTCTGCAGCACCCGTTTGCTGGGGACGTTACAGAACAGGGCAATTTTGTCTTTCAGACCCTCGTCCAGGGGATGCTCGCTTCTGCATACGATAATATCCGGCTGGATTCCCATTCCCTGCAGGTCTTTTACGCTGGCCTGGGTGGGTTTTGTTTTCAATTCCTGGGAAGCATTCAGATAGGGAATCAGTGTGACATGGATAAGAATGGCGTTTTCACGCCCTACATCCTGCTGAAACTGGCGGATGGATTCCAGAAAGGGCTGACTTTCGATGTCGCCGACAGTGCCGCCTACCTCGATGATGGCGATACGGGTATCCGGGTCTGTAAAATTCCGATAAAAACGGCTCTTGATTTCGTTAGTGATATGGGGGATGACCTGCACTGTGCCTCCGCCGTAATCTCCCCGGCGCTCCTTCTGGAGTACGGCCCAGTATACCTTGCCGGTGGTTACGTTGGAATTCTTCCCCAGGCTTTCGTCGATAAAACGCTCGTAATGCCCCAGATCAAGGTCGGTTTCGGCTCCGTCGTCGGTGACAAATACCTCCCCGTGCTGGATGGGGTTCATGGTGCCCGGGTCGATATTGATGTAAGGATCAAATTTCTGCATGGTAACCTTGTAGCCGCGGGCTTTCAGCAGACGGCCAAGGGATGCGGCGGTGATGCCCTTTCCCAGGCCGGAGACTACGCCGCCGGTGACAAATACATATTTAACTGCCATAATAATTTCCTCCTATTCCAGTTCCGCACCCTCCCGCCCAATACCAAAGCATGGCAGAGAATTTCCGGCCGCAAAGTGCGCGTCCGTAAATCCTCTGGGTATTGACCGGGAGAAGGCTGTTTTAAGTTCCGTCTCTGCGCTCCAGTTCCGTGTACTCCTGCTTTCGTTAATATTTCCTGCGAGTGGTCTGGATGGGTTCACAGGTCAGGTCCACACCCAGTTTTTTGAAAATTTTAATATCTACCTCGGAGAGCATCACCGAAGTGTGGACCTGGCATCCTTTCAGGTTCGGGAGCTGTTCCAGGGCGCGTCTTGCGTTATCATCGCTGCAGGCAGCCAGAGTCAGAGCTATCAGCACCTCGTCTGTGTGGAGGCGGGGATTTTTGCCTCCCAGGTAGCGTACCTTCAGGATCTGGATGGGTTCGATGGCTTCCGGCTTGATCAGCTTCAGGTTGTGGTCCACATCCGCCAGGTATTTCAGGGCGTTCAGCAGCAGGGCGGCGGAAGCTCCCAGAAAATCGGAGGTTTTGGAGGTAATGACATGCCCGTCAGGTAATTCGATGGCGGCGGTGGGAACTCCCAGTTCTTCGGCCAGCTCTTTTGCGACAGAGGTGACTTTTCTGTCCGCGGTGGTGATTTTTGCCTGTTTCATCAGCAGCTCGATTTTGAGCAGCTCGTTTTCGGAAGCGTCGTCCCGGACCATTCTGCAAAGGGTGGTATAATAGCGGCGGATGATCTCCATTTTCGAGGCCTCGCAGCAGGCTTCGTCGTCGATGATACAGTTGCCGGCCATGTTGACACCCATGTCAGTAGGGGATTTATAGGGATTTTCCCCGTAAATACTTTCGAAAATAGCGTTCAGCACCGGGAAAATCTCGATATCCCGGTTATAGTTTACCGCTGTCTTCCCATAAGCCTCCAGGTGAAAGGGATCGATCATGTTCACATCGTTCAGATCTGCAGTGGCCGCTTCATAGGCCAGATTAATGGGATGCTTTAACGGTATGTTCCAGATGGGAAAGGTCTCGAATTTGGCGTAGCCGGCCTTGATGCCCCGCTGTCTGTCGTGGTAGAGCTGGGAGAGGCATGTGGCCATCTTGCCGCTGCCCGGCCCCGGTGCCGTGACAACAATCAGGGGGCGGGTGGTTTCGATATAATCGTTCTTCCCATAGCCGTTTTCGCTGACAATCAGAGGAACATTGGCAGGGTAGCCTTCAATGGTGTAGTGGAGGTATACCTTAATATTTTTCTTTTCCAGCTTTGCCTTGAACTGCTCCGCGCTGTGCTGCCCCTGGTAATGGGTGATGACCACACTGCCCACATACAGGCCTCTGCCCAGAAATTCGTCCCGCAGCCGCAGCACGTCCACGTCGTAGGTAATCCCCAGGTCGCCGTGAATCTTATTCTTTTCGATATCCACCGCGCTGATGACGATGACTATCTCGGCGTAGTCCGACAGCTGCATCAGCATCGCAAGCTTCGCGTCGGGAGCGAAGCCGGGCAGTACCCTGGATGCATGATAGTCATCGAAGAGCTTGCCGCCGAATTCCAGATAGAGCTTGTCCCCGAACTGGACAATCCGCTCCTTGATGTGTTCGGACTGCGTTTTCAGGTATTTGTCGTTGTCGAATCCGATTCTCATTTCCAGCCTCGCTTTCCTGATCTGCCTTTTTAGAAATATTTCTTACTGTTTCGGGGCGTTGGACATTTCTTTCCATATTTAATGTGCTGAAATTCAATGTGATAAAACAAGGTTTTACGTTTCGATGCGTTGAAACATGTCCCTGCGCTTCAATGTGTTGAAGTGTGCCCTTATGCTTCAACATTCTACCACAGAATTTTCCAGAATGCCATATAAAGATAAAAAATTGGAAGTACTTCTTTTGAGAACTTCTTTTGGGACTCTCTCGCATCTTCTGCCTGGAGATAAACGGATTTTCTTAAATGTGCCAAGAGCTCTTCGGAGGTATAGCCCATCTCAGTTTTCCTATGGTACGTTAGCCGGGAAGAGTCAGGAAGTGTGGTTAAATCATTTGTAAAAATCGGAGGTATCTGATACAATAAAGAAGAGGGAATAAAAAAGGAAGGTCATAGCATTGATTTCAGGGAGGAGTGACTATAGATGAAACGAAAGGCTTACTGTTCCACGCTGTGGCTGCTGCCTCTTCTGGCACTTATCCTGGCGGCCTGCGGGGACAACGGGCAGCATCTGGGCATAGACGGTTATTTTTACACGGCACAGGAGATAGACCTTCCGGGGCAGGCGGGCAGCACCACCGGCTTCAGGATAAAAAACGGGTACTTTTATTACAGGCAGGAAAAAACGATATACCGATTCCCCGTAGAAGATTTTCCCAGGAAACAAGGAAGCACCATACCCCTGGAAGAAGGCGGTATTTCGACACAGGAGGAAAGCACCCCGCTCCCCGAGGGGATGCAGCTTCCCCAAGGCGAGGCGGTAGCTACGGCAACAGGGGGAGTATTACAGGACTATACTCTGGACAGCAACGGCGGCCTCTGTTACATCACAGTGGATGTTTCGTGGAGGACGGGCGAGGCGCTGGGTGGGACGCTTGCCAGGACGGGGCAGGACGGGACGGAAATCTACCGCCTGGATCTGGAAAACATAGACACCCCGAATGTCTCGCTGGCCATGGACGGCAGAAACCGCACATTCCTGCTGGCGGGGGACTCCCTCTATCTGGTTGGAGAGATGGGGGAACTGCTGGCAGAGATACCGGGCGGCAGTCTGAAAGCCGAGTTTTACCGGGACAGTGGCAGGCTTTTGGAGGGAGAGGATGGCCGAGTCTATTACAGCCCGGGCGATTATTATAATGCAGTGTATGAAATCACAGGGGACGATGAGGCTTTCCGCCAGGGCACATTCCGGATGGAAAGGATAGAACTGCCCGGCACCTGTAAATGCTACAGTTCCTCCTTCGGACTGCTGTGCGGCGATGCCGGGCTGCTGTACCGGTACCGGAAGGCGGATTCCCGGTGGGAGCCTCTGCTGCGCTACGGGGACAGCAATCTGCCCTCACGGCCGGCAGAGATTTTGGAGTTGACAGAGGACAGGCTGATTGTGTCTTACTCGTATCCCTACGATACGTTGTACCTTTTGGACAGGGCCAAAGCAGAACTCCTGCCTGAGCGGGAGGTGCTGGTTCTGGCTACCCGGGACCTCAGCAGGGAGCTGGAGGCATATATCATGGACTTCAACCGGGCCGACAGCCGTTACCATATCAGGGTGGAATTCTGTGACGATGTGCAGATGGATATCAGGATGAATTCTTCCTCGCCACCGGACCTGGTGGATATGGATGATGAAATGGTGCTGAAATATGCCGGGAAGGGGGCTTTGGAGGATCTGGGCGCATGGCTGGAGAGGAGCGGGCAGCTGGACAGGGAGGATTTCCTGGAAAATGTGGTAAATGGGTATACCATAGGAGGCAGGCTGGTGTGTATCCCTGACAGCTTTTTGTGCAGGACGGCCCTGGGGAGAGCCGGGCAGCTGGGGGAGAAAGCGGGCTGGACTGCCCATGAGGCCATGGAGCTTGCGGAGCGGTACCCGGAGGCACAGCTGTTCAGGAACCCTACCTTCACATCTATGGTCAGCTTTTTCCAACAGTATATTTGTGAACGGTTTATTGACTGGGACAGCGGGGAATGCAGCTTCGACGGGGAAGCGTTCCGGGAGCTTGTCAGGTGGATGGAAGGGCATTCGAAAGGGATGGGCAACGGCATGGCAGGCAGTACTTATGACAGCATCGTAAGCGTGGACATGCCGGTTACGGAGGAAGAGCTGCTGGTGCTGGAGGCATATATTGACGGGTTAAGCGGCCTGGTGCTGTATGAACTGCGGATGGGAGAGGACATCACTGCGGTGGGGTATCCCACAGCGGATGGCAGGGCTTATTATCCTGCGGACAAGTACAACACCCTGGGGATACCGGCGGATTCCCGCAATAAGGAGGCGGCATGGCAGTTTCTGGAGGGATTCCTTAGCAGGGAAGACAATGAGAGGACCCGCCGCAGCGGCCTGCCCGCCCGGAGAGATCTTTTAGAAGAGATGGAAGAGGCGCTGGCCGGGCCGGAATATGAAAGGGATGAGAAAGGAGATATCATTGTATGGGACTCTACCGGGGAGTCGGGGATGGCTGCGCAGGAATGGCTGTATGTAGAGGGGGAATCGGTTCCGCTCTATTACCTCACCGGGGAACAGCTGGAGGATATCCGGAACCTTATCGAAGCCATTGACTTTACCCCGCAGGGGGGTATTCGGAGGGAGATTTCCGGTATCCTGCTGGAAGAGCTTGCCCCTTACCTGGATGGGAAGAAAAGCCTGGAAGAGGCGTTACGTATCATCCAGAACCGGGTGGGAAACCTGGTGCGGGAGTAAAAATAAGACGAATACTGATTGGAGGAGGCCATATGATTTTGAGAAAGGCAATGAGGCCCTTCTGCTGTCTGGCAATGCTGGCATTGCCCCTGATATTCACTGCCTGCGGGCTCCGGGATGATAACCTGGAGTCTGCTTCAGGTGGGAAGGATAATCAGGTGCGGAAAGAGTCGGGAGAGATTTCGGGAGAACAGGGGGAAAGCGGGTTCCCTGGCGGTGGAAAAGGAACAGGTGAAGCGGGAAATGCGTCTGCCCCGGGCGGAAAACTGGCCGCAGCAGATTTTTATTATATGCCCATGAACTCTCCCTGCTGACGGATATGCTGGACGCCGCTGTGTTCGACACCGAGAGCGGGTACAGCAATCCGGTCCGGAACATTGTATCCGAAGAAGCAGAAATGTATTTTCAGGGGGACGCTGCCCTGGACGAAACGGTGGACAAGATCCAGAACCGGGTGCAGACCTGGCTGGACGAACGGTAGGAGAGAGAGGCGGTCAGAGAGGGCAAATAGTTTAGAAATCTTTAAGAGATATATTGTTTTTTTCACAAATATGCTATTGATTTATCAACTGGTTCTATCTATAATGGCAATGGGACTTAGCAGAGAAGCAAACAGGAAACGGAGTTACTATGGACAATCAAATGAACCAGTACGACAATGGCGGAGGCTATAATAACGGCGGACAGGGCGGACCCGGCGGCAATGGCGGAAACGGGAACCAGCCTCCCAGAAGGCCCAATCTTATGATGGTACTGCTGGCGGCGCTGAGCACGGTGCTGCTGGTTTTTATGCTCTGGAACTTGCTGTTCGGGGGCAGCGGAAATTCACAGGAGGTCAGCTATACAACATTCCTGGAGTATGTGAATGCGGACGAAGTGGAGGCAGTGGAGGTGCAGAGTACAGGGCAGATCCTGTTTACCCTGAAAAAGGATGCACGGAATACGGAGAACGCGCCCACCGCCATGCCGACATATCCGTTTTACGGCAATACACCGGTGACATATTCCACCATTATTATGGAAGATCTGGATACCCTGACAGCCCGTATGGAGGAGCACGGCATAGACGGGAGCCGGGTTTTGAGTGACAATTCCGGCAGAATTCTGGATATTCTGCTGTATGTGATACTGCCGGTTGTGCTCATGTGGATACTGCTGGGCGTGGTATTCAAGAAAATGGGCGGCTCGGGAGGCCCTCTGGGCGTGGGCAAGAGCAATGCCAAGGTTTATGTGCAGAAAGAGACCGGCGTTACCTTTAAGGATGTGGCAGGTGAGGACGAGGCAAAGGAATCCCTGGTGGAGGTGGTGGATTTCCTCCACAATCCCGGGAAATATTCCAAGATCGGCGCCAGGCTGCCCAAGGGCGCTCTGCTGGTGGGCCCTCCCGGTACCGGTAAGACTTTGCTGGCAAAAGCGGTGGCAGGGGAAGCTCATGTGCCGTTTTTCTCCCTGACGGGTTCCGACTTTATAGAGCTGTATGTAGGCGTGGGCGCCAGCCGTGTGCGTGACCTGTTCAAGGAAGCGACGAAGAACGCTCCCTGTATCATATTTATTGATGAGATTGATGCTATCGGGAGGAGTCGTGATTCCAAATACGGCGGCGGAAATGAGGAGCGGGAGCAGACCCTGAACCAGCTGCTGGCGGAGCTGGACGGCTTCGACCCCGGCAAGGGCGTCATC
>DKVC01000036.1:6978-8559 GCA_002490995.1 Lachnospiraceae bacterium UBA7188 | reverse complement strand
TTACCTCTGTACTTTCTTTTTTATGTCCACCATACCCCACCTCTCCTTATGATCTAACTCTAATATTGGTTGGCTTTGGTGGAACTAATAACCTGCCATTTGAACTCCATTCCAATTTATTCGCTCTATCAAATATTTCCTGTGTGATAGATGTTCGCACACGTTCATCACATTCGGCAGTTTTCATTCGTTGTTCGCAAAAAGCAAGCGCCTTTTCTTTCTGATGAAAAAACAAATAGCAGGCAAGCCGGAATAAATCGCTCCCTTGAACTGCCCATGTTTTTAGTTCGGGATGCTGCTCCTCTAGCCCTGCCAGAATAGCTTGAGGGGAATTGTATTCTTCCAAAAACGGATATGCGTATTTTGTTATGTTGTCATACACTTCCCCAACAAGCTGAAAAATATCTATATCATCATTAAGATAGTGTGTGTACCCATTAGGTGCCACCGCATTAGGCAAACCAGAGGTTTTTGCGATAACCGGCATTAGCGTACAGAGCCAAACTCGCCCCGTAGACCATTGTGAGGAAAAGTACTCATTCTCTAAATAGTAAATTACATTATCAATTTCCGGAAATGACTGTCTAATAATATAGGTTTGCCGTATGGTGTCAGCGCCCTTTAATTTATTTATATATAGCAGTAATTGCTGAGATTGTTTCCCAAGTTTCTTTTGTGTAATAGCTTTACTTCTCCGCTTAAAACCATCTATTTCCATTCTGTGAAATAGTTCTTCAGAAAACATTTGATATTGTGTTGTTGCAATCATCATTCCACACAGTTTTTCCTTTCATATCTATCCCACTCTCCTCTTCATGCTTCCTGTCACACACCAGGCTATCACATACAGCAGGACATAGAGCCCGGCCAGTACAAGAATGGTGATGTACTTCTTCCGAAGCCCGGCGGTGTAGCTTACTGCTGTCTGCCCCGGCTCCACAGTAATATAGGAGCGGTCAGCGGGGACGGACAGCACCCGCCGCTCCACTGTCGTTCCTGCATCCACAATCTTCTGCCCCAGCTCGCGGGTAAGGGCCTGCTCGCTCCACTGATAGCCGCTGCCGCTGATATCTTTGTAGTAGACCATGTAGACGGTCCTGGTGGGGTTCATGCGGCGGTTGCGTCCGCTGGCTCCCGTATTCTGCACCTGGACGGGCAGCACCTGATGAGGTGAAAAGGTATAAACGCCTTTGTCCTCGTAGCTGTCGGCAGGAAGGACATCGGCCAGATATTTGACGGAGAGACAACCCGCCACCACCGCTAAAATCAGCAGCATCAGCCCCGTCACAAAGATGATTGATTTTAGTTTTGCCATTCACACCTCCGGAAATTGCAGATGCCTGTTAAGTGTTATGCTGTATACAGATCTCCTTCACTCTCCGGCATCATATCTGTTTCTCCTGTCAGCCAGGAACGGAATGCCCGTTCATACAGCCCTTCCCTTTCCACGCAGTTTTCCGGCCAGCTTTTCCAGCTCCGCTTTTGTCATTGACGGAATCAGGATGTGGTCCGCATCAAACTTTTGGACACCATATCCGTTCAGTTCCTCAATAAACTGCTCATATGGAAACATTCCTTCCA
>DKVC01000036.1:0-6635 GCA_002490995.1 Lachnospiraceae bacterium UBA7188 | reverse complement strand
CATTCCTCCGTCAGGGCGTAAAAAGCTCCAATCTCCTTTGTATCGTTCTTCTGCAGAAGCCTGGGCTTTGCATAGTAGACATCCCGTGCCTGAAGGCCATTCAGTGTCCTCTCAAAATCAGAAAGATCCGTACATGCCTCCCATGCGGCTACCTTGTCCTCCGTCAGGGTATAAGGCCACCGCGCCAGCGTAAGGATATGGCTTTTAAATTCCTTATTTCCACAAAACTGGTTCAGTGACTTCCGGCTGAACGCGGCAAAATCCTCAATCCCCTGTTCCAGTTCTCTCCCGGTAAATGCCCTCTCTTCTTCCACACAGTACATGTCTGCTCTGCCCAGACGTCTTTCTATCTCACCCGCAAGCCTGGCAAAGTCGGTAATCTCTGATCTGGTTGTAGGGATATTATAACTTATCTCGTAATATCCTTCCCGGGCCTTGCTGCCATCAAAGTAGATTCCCCGCCCGATATGCGCAGGGTTATAAAGAACAGCCGTTCTGTTCTTCTGCTCATTTTCCTGCAAAATATAAAACTCATTATTGGAGCCGTAACAAAGGCCGCAGGCGCGGGCCAGTGACGGTATGTCCAGAACCGTCTTGCCGAACAGCTTCTTCTGTCTGATCTGCAATGTGAATGCCATAACGAAATCTCCTTATTCCTTATCCCTGTAAAACAATTACCAGTGCCAGCGCCAGGATGCCAGCCATCAGGGCCAGTGAGACTTTCACCGGAGAGCGCTCTCCACTTTTCCAGTCAGAAAGCAGGCTGTCGCCGTCATCCTCCATGTCAGGCCGTCCTTTCCTGTCCCAGAGTATGAAATGCCAGGCTGCGGATATCATGTCTATGCCCCCAAACAGCAATATCACATTCCTTACACAGAAAATGATGAAGCCAAGGGGCACTTCGTCACGCCCGCTCCCCAGTGTAACGCCGCCCCATATCCATTTGATCACTGTCATGATGACGGCAGCCAGGATGCTGAGCAACGCCGCAGCCCCGTACTGCTTCGCTTTCTTTTTCTCGCTGATGTCCTGCCTTTTGGGGAACATGCTGTCCATGTTGTGTGTCTCCTTTTCTCCTTCTTGTTTTCCGGCATGTTGCGGCACTATGGGAAATTGCCCGATGCTCATTTCCCTTCTTCCCCAATCCTCTCCGCCATCGCATACTGATAGCCTGCACTCATGCCGCATGTGCCATTGAAATAAATCTTATAGTCTCTGTTGAATTCATCCTCGGGCAGCGCGTCCAGCTCTTCCTGTGAGGCTATGGAGGCCCGGACTTCCACTTTTCCGGTTTCCCTGCTGCGGCTTAATATGTACAGGGATTCCCCATATGAATCCGCAAGCTCCTGCGGTACATGCATTACCGTCGCACAAGAGCCGTCAGGGGAGCCTTCCGTCACTTCGTACACACCAGAGACCAACCTGTATGTCTGGATGCCGGCGCTTCCGCGGTCAATGCTCCACTCTTCCATGGAAGGATGCTCTCCTTCCATGGGGTGTCCCTCTTCCATAAGCTGCTCTCCTCCGCTGATGCAAATGATATCTTCCGCTTCAAAAGGAAGCCTTGTAATGAACCATATCCCATCCACCTGAATGGAATGGAATTCCCAGAATTCTCCCGACAGCTCCCTTCCTTCCGCCCCCCTGTCCTTAAGGCAGGCCCGTCTCCACTCCCTGAAATATGGAAATCCCGCAATGTCCGGATGATCTGCGGACTGATCCACATACTCCGCTTCCGGGGAGCCGTACACCCGCAGGTTCCACTCAATCCATCCTCCTTCACACAGGGCCCAGTCCTCATCCCTGAATGAGAGCGGCTCCAAAAGCTCCTCCGTGGACAGCCAGGCATCATAAAATTCCAGGTGGCTCACCTGCGCAAGCAGTTCTTCCGCTGTCTGCCCCTGGAAATAAAAGTCTGCCATGCTCCCATGGTCATACCCCCGCTCCCTCCATTCTGCCGGCGTAGCCGCAATATAATCCGGGGCGTTTTCCATCCGGAACTCTGTCTTTGCCCTGTAAGGAGCAGGCAGCTTATACAATTCTGCGAAATAGTCCTGAAAAACCTCCTCTATCTCCTCCCTCTGGTAATTATCCCAAAGGACGGCCTCATCATCCACGTCAATGCCCACGCAGAACTTCCTGCCCCTGTATTCCATGAAAACTATCACATTTGTACTCACATAAGGGGCAAAAAAATCATCGTATGCCTGAACCCAGTGTCCCTCTGCAGCGGCCTCCATCCCATATTTCTCAAAGATATAGGCTGCCGCCCTCTCCTCAGCCACACTTTCGGCGGCTTCCTGAATACGCGCAATCTCCCTGCGGGTTTCCGTCCGCTCCCTGCTGCATCCGGCCAGCAGGACGGCAAGCGCCAGTACCTCTATTGCCCCGGCCTTCCGGCGAAGACAGGGTCTGCGCCTGATGCCTCGTCTTTTCCACTTTTCCATGCCCGATACCTCTGCCTGCCACAACAGCGCCTTCCTCTGCTTTCCTGTAAAATCTATCCTCTCTATCTGCCCCTGTCCGCCTTCCATTATACTACTTCCCTACCCTCTTTTCTACAGGATATTCGTTCTTACAAGCCGGAACCAAAATTTTGCCAGAATGCGCAAGATTTCGTTGTTAAGCGCCTAATCCTTATCAAAAATACTCCGGATTCATGAAAGGTACTGTCAGGCAGACTGCCTCCCCCTCTGCGTCCAGCCCCCAATAGCCGCTGAAAATGCCGTCCCCCATGCCGCTGGAAAACAGGACCGTCCTCAGGCCGCTCTCCGGCAGCCTCCACTCCAGAAAGCTCCCGCCCTGGTTCTGGAACTGGGGCCTGGCTTCATAGCTTTTTTGGAAAAGGGCTGCAAAGAAGTCTACGAACTTATTTTTTCCCGGATTCTCTTTCATCCACTTTTCGAAAAACAGCCGGTTCTCCTCCGAAACCTTCCCGTCCGCAAAGCAGGCAAGCCCGGTATCCACGCCGAGGAAAGCAAAGACTCCCGGCTTTCCCAGATCCTCTATCTTCTTCCCCTCAGGCATGGCAATCTCATACCGGACGGCCTGTTTCCCGCTGAGCAGAAGCCTTGCGGCGGCAATCCGAAGGCCTGCGATCCGGGAAAGGCACACTGACAGCTCCACCGGATAGCTCCCCGCCGGAACCTTCCTGTCCAACGCCGTCTCGTACCGGGTCCCCAGGTAGGCTATCGGGTCTGCCAGCACCACCTTCCCGGTAGGGAAGTCCGCTTCTCCTGCCCGGACTACCTTGATCTTGCTGCTTTCCGTAAAGAGCATCCGGAAGAAGTCTATAGGATAGCTGTCCTGATTCAGAAATTTCAGGTTCTTCTCAAAGGCAATCTGGGCCGGATGCTTCACCGGCTCCCGAATCTCTTTTCCGGTTTTCGTGTCCACGAAATATTTTCCCGTTTTGTCGGAGCGGAATTCCAGGTCGCTGCCCACGGGCATATAGAATACATTTACCACGGCGGGCTCGATGTTGGCCAGGGTATTGAAGTCCACGATTGCCATGTTCTTTGCATCGTCCACGTATTCCTGACTGTCCCTGTCCCCGAAGGCCACCCATCCGTTGCCATGCTCGGTTTCCTGCCGGAACAGCCATTTCAGCTTCGAGCTGCCGCTCAGGATGGATTTGGTAACGATGGTTCCCCCGGCTCCCTGGATATAAGTTTTCATTTCCTGTTGTCCAGGGGCCTCCTTCTGCTCCTCCTGCCTCTGCTTTCCCTGCAGCTGCTTCTCAGCCTGCTGCTGTCCTTCCTGCCTCTGCTTCTCAGGCGGCTGCTTGGTCCCCTGCCCTGATTTGCCTTGAGCAGCCTTTTCTTCCTTCTTTTTGCCGAACAGTCCCATAATCCTTACTCCTCCTACTACTTATTCTTGTCTTAAGAAAACACTTCCTTCCGAAAGTCCGGGCACATTTTCCCTTTCCGGCACTTGTATCCACGAAATCCTTCATCCAAGTCCGCTTACTCAACCTTAAGGTTAAGGGCATATCGTTCATCGGTCGAACAATGAACCTGTGCCGCTATGTGTACTGCCATCATTTTCTGTATATGTTGAGATGAAGCGGGGCTCACGCTCCGTGCAATGATAAAACCGCATCAATATATCTGCCACATCCTCTTTTCTCTCCATCCCCAAACGATCCGCCAATTCCTTCTGCGCTTCCGGCAGATTAAAATCAATGTCCTGGGCGTTTTCCGCATGTTCCTCAAAGATTTCTTTGGCGAACTCACCAAGCCCTTCCCTGTCCTGATATTCGTCCTCCTCCAGATAATCCATCCAATAGGGGCAATTTACCATGAATTCAAAAAAATCGTCCAGGTTATCCGCAATCCGGCCGCATTCCCCTTCGCTTCCCCAAAATCCGACAGAGCCGTCTTCCAGCAGAATGTATTCACTGCCGGAACCGGTTCTGGCAAATGTTTTTCCCGGGATGCTATAAGCCAAGCGCCCGAATTCATCCTCTGGCGTCTTAGATTCCGGGAGAATTTCGATATCACATACATCACAGATCAGGTCTGACAAATCGTTATCCTCTTGCAGCATTTTAATAAAATCCATTCTTCCATACTCCCAAATCATAACTTATCCTTAGTTGACCAAACGCCGAAGAAATATGCCTTCGCCGCCGTCTACTCAGCCAGATAATACCCTTCCATTCCCGTCAGCACAGGCAACTTTTTCCCGCACTCCGGACATACATATGTCCCGAAATAATAGGAAAGAAGCTCCTCTCCTTCCTCGTCTTCCAACAGCCTGAATAGATTGGGCAGCCACCGCTTTACATCCTCCAGGCTCCTGCCATCCCACTTCCCGGAAGGCGCTTTTGCCTTTTTCATCCGCTCCGAGAGTTCAAAGTAGCCCACCTCCATTTCCTCATCGCAGTTTTCACATTCAGGGCAGACAACATAATAAGAATTAAAGCCAGAAAGGGAAAGCATATACGCAAGCTTCTGTTCTCCAAGGATCGCCGTGACAGCAATGGCAAACTCCCGTCTCCACTGAACCTCCTTCTCCCGGACATAGCCCAGATTCCCCGCCAGGAAATCAATGGTCATGATGCGAATCCGCAAGCCTGCGTTCCGATAGCTTTCATAGATGTCCTCCTCACCCGGTCTGTCCCCGTATACGTCAGTGGCGAGAATGCTTCCCGCTGCCATGATGCACTGAAACATCCATTCCAAATCTTTCTCCTTTTCCCATCCCTCCATAAGCCTGGCCAGATAGGGCAGTGCCAGCCAGGTAGCCGGATAGAAGCTCATCTGGTGCCACAGATTTTCGCAAAGATTGTCAAAGGCAAGTTCATAGTTTGTTTTCAGCACATTTTCCAGACGGCGTAGCTTAAATGTTTCCGGGGCTCTATCCCTCTCCCCCATCAGGATGACAAGATAGTCTTCTATATTTCCATATGCCCCTTTGTATATTTCCCACAATGGGGAGTTGAAGTCATGCAGCCTGTAAGGATACTGATCTGACCCCCGTTCTGTAGGTTGAAAAGGCACAGCCGGACCGGACTTTCTCCTGGTTCCCTTTGCCCTGGCAGCCGCTTTCTTTGCGCTGGCTGCGGCTTGCTTTTCCAGCTCCGCCTGCTTTGCTTTCAGGATGTGTTCCGGCAGACGGACTTCCTTGATTCTGCTGTTCAGGAGGCAGTCTACATCGGAGATATCGGAAATCTGGCTGCCCTCCAGGGAAAGCCTTTCCAGACGAAAAAGGTTCAGAATCTCCTTCAAATGTTCCAGTCCAGAGCAGTTAAGCAGACTTAAGCTCCTTAAACTAGACAGCTTCCCCAGGAAAGCGCAGTCAACCACCCCGCAGGCTGAAATCTCCAGGCTCTCAAGGGCTGTACAGGCGGCTAAAAAAGAAAAATCCTTCACCGGCATCGCTAAGATACCCAGTTTCCTCAGCCTTGACATCTTTCCGATTACGCTGAAATCTCCCCTTACAATCTCAAGTCTCTCCGGCAAAGCATCCTTGAGAGGGTCTACCAGCTTCTGATAAACCGGTCTGCCGCCGCAGGACAGGTTCTTAATCTTCTGGAAGTCATAAAGGCTCTCCGGCACCCTGCCAAGAGCCTGGGCTACATAGGTAAGCAATGTAGGGTCTATTGTGATTTTCTGCAGTTCCATATGGCGCTCCTCCTTAAGATACTTCTCAATCCTATTCTTTTCCATTAGATTCCGTCAGAAGTCCTTTCCATAAACGCATAAACATTTACAAAACCCAGAAGTCCTGAATGGATGGGAATCTATCAATCTTCAGATGAAAATCCAGGCATGTTTTCCAGCCTCTCCTGCGCCGCCTCGTCCCTTGTGACGAGCCAGAAGGTGCGCTCCTCGCTGTCATACAGCCCCACAGCCTGCCCCTCCATGGCCTGATAAAGCTTCCTTGTGTTGCCCTGGGCAATCCGATCCGTAATGCCCGCGATGGGGGACAGGCAGGATTTCAGTTTCCCGCCCTCCTGCAGCATCTCCGGCTCAAAATCCGGGAATTCCCAAAGAATCAGACCCAGCTCCTCATCACAGGCCAACGCCCACAGAAATTCTGCCGCAAGGAAACCGTCTAAAATACCATATGCGTTCCATTCGGAAACGCCGTCATTGGCACGGCGATACAGAAACGGACTGTTTAGTTCT
>DKVC01000304.1 GCA_002490995.1 Lachnospiraceae bacterium UBA7188 | reverse complement strand
TCGCGAAGCGGTTCCTGTAATCTGGAGACACTTCCTTATGCTTTACAGCGGCAGCAACACCTCCGTCGCAAACACGCTCTCGTCATTCTTCCGGTTCACATATCCGTGATATCTGGCGGCAATGCTGTCGATGCTGAGCAGCCCTAATCCCCGGTCGGATGCCTTGGCAGAACGGTAATGTCCGTTTTCCTTTTTTATCCGGGCACCATAAGAATTGACTACGGACAGGTAGAGCTGCTCCCGAAGCACCCCCACATAGACACGCAGGAAACGCTTCTCTCCCTCCTTCTGGCTCTCGCACCCCTCTATGGCGTTGTCCAGCAGATTTCCCAGCAGAATGCCCAGATCAGAATCCGCCACAGACAATTCCGGCGGCAGCACCACTTTCACATTTACCTCGATTTCCTTTGCCCTCGCCATGGAAATCTTGCTGTTCAGAATGGCGTCCAAAGCCAGATTCCCTGTCTCTATGACTTTGCTGATGTGTGTCAGTTCCTCGTCCAGATGCAGAATATAATCGGACAGCTCCCGATACTCTCCCATGTCCAGATGAGCCTTCATCACCTGGAGATGATTTTTGTAATCATGCCTCCAGGTGCGCATCTGCTGGTACATCGCCTGGACTTCCTCGTAATACTTTTCTGTCAGGGCACGCTGAGAGCCGAGTTTCCGCTCCATAAAATGTCGGTATATGCGCAAAAACATAATTGCTCCCGCCCTTCTTTCCTTCTAAACATCACGTTTGGTTCTTAATTTCGTCATTTTTTATTCGTACATTTGAATACATTTGCCAACCTACATGCATAATAAGTGCACACTGGTACAATGCGAGATAAAAAGGCGGCACACAAATGCCCGCATATAAACCTTAATTCCATTCAGTCTGTCACGGGCATCGCCGGAAAAGCGCAATCGTCCAATCCGCCCTCCTGTAAAAAAGGCGGTTAAAATCCTCATACGCCGTCTGCCATCGGCTCCCCATAATACTCCAGAAATGCCCGGTACAATTCCTCCCGCTTCCCCCTGCTGACCGGGATCACGGCCCCATAATCCAGAAAAGCCTGCGCCCTGTCAATCCTGCGGATGTAGGGCAGATGCACCAGGTAAGAACGATGGCATCTGAAAAAGTCCGCGCGCGGCAGAAGCTCCGTCAAATCGCCCAGGCACATTTTGATTTCCCTGCATATGGCTTTCTCTCCGCTTTCCGGCACAAGGTATACCGATGCAGTATGAGAGAAAGCCTCCGCATATAAAATACATCTTAGAGGAACCAGCTCTGCTTCCGTTTCCGTCTCCAGAAGCAGATACTCCTTCTTATTTCTTTTTTGTTTCAGAGCCCTGTCCAGGACAGATTTCAGTTTCTCCTCTTCCACTGGTTTGACCAGAAAATGGCAGGCCCGTACGTCATATCCCTGGCTCATATATTCCGGCAGACCGGTGACAAACAGGATTACTATTCTTTCATCTTTCTGCCGGATATGCCGGGCCAGATCCATTCCGTTCATTTCATCGCCCAAATCAATATCCAGCAGGAGCAGGTCAAAATCCATTTTCTGCATCCAGTCTGTCAGAAAGGCTTCGCAGCCGCCATAGCTCCGGATCACTGCCGCCATTCCCCGTTCGCTGCTCCACTCAGTGAGCAGGCGTTTCATATTCCTCGCCTGGATCGGATTGTCCTCGCAGACTGCAATTTTTATCGGCACACAGCTCACCTCCCGGTGAATCCTTTCAGATAATGTCTCCTGACTGTCAGCTCTCCTTCAGCAGCGCCACATATCTTGCCAGTGCGTCCTGCCATGCCGGAAGCTTCTCAAAACCGTTCTCCGTCAGCTTATTATTGTCCATACGGCTGTTGGCAGGGCGCTTTGCCTTTGCACCATACTCCGCTGTCGTCACGGGAACCACATTCACATTGACGCCCGCTTCCCGGAAGATAGCGCAGGCAAACTCATACCAGGAACAGGTTCCTTCGTTTGTGGCGTGATAGATACCATATTTATCCGTAACCACCATATCTGCCAGCAGCCTGGCCAGATCGTAAGTGTAGGTAGGCGATCCGAACTGATCGTTTACCACACGGATAGTATCATGGGTTTTCGCCAGGTTCAGCATGGTCTTCACAAAGTTCTTGCCGTTGATGCCGAACACCCAGGCAATGCGGACAATAAAATACTTCTCCAGCGTATTCCTGACCGCAAGCTCTCCCTCATATTTCGTCCGTCCGTATACGCTCTGCGGGTCACACGCATCCTCCGGCTTCCAGAAATGGGTGCCCTCTCCCCCGAATACATAATCCGTACTGATCTGTATCATCTTAATGTCCAGCTCCTTACAGACATTGGCTATATTCTGCGGCCCCTCTGCGTTTACCTTCCGGCAAAGCTCCTCATTCTCTTCGGCGGCATCCACAGCCGTATACGCCGCACAGTGAATCACCGCGTCCGGAGCTGCCTCTTTTATGACCCTGTCCACACTGACCGGGTCCGTGATATCCATCTCTTCGATATCCACGCCAACCGATTCAATGCCGCGCTTTGTCAGCTCATTCACTACGTCATGTCCCAGCTGTCCCTTCACTCCTGTTACCAAAATCTTCATATTCTACCTCCGCTGCTCTCAAAGACTTACCCCACGCCTGTTTTTAGAACTGCCGCTGGCATTTCCTTATGCTCTTTGACTCTGTTATCCTGATTTTCGGCTGTAAGCTCTCATTTTAAAACAAAAGGGTGCTGTTATATTAACCACACCCTCCTGTTTCTTCATTCAGTTACACAGTTACACAGTCACACTGCCCAATCTTTTCATTTATTCTTTTTCGCTTCCGGCCAGTGCAAGCTCCTCCGGCTCTTCTGCTTCCTCAAAATCTTCCGCCTCAGCCTCGTCGCCTTCCAGCGCTTCCCCGAAATCCGCATTCTCCGGGGCACTGCTTATTTCTTCCCTTTCGGAGTCTTCCTCTGTATCCTCCCACTCCGAATTCTCATCCATGCCGTCCCCGTTCGTCTCATCGTACATTTCCCCGTCATTGACACCGTCAATTTCTTCTGCACCTTCCGCATCGTCAATGACTTCGTTCTCTCCGTCCGCACCTTCTCCGCTGAGAACATCCGTTTCATCGCCTTCTATATCCTGGGTGTTCTCCTTTTCATCAGTATTCAGACGGATATTGCGGTACCGTTTCATACCGGTACCCACAGGAATCAGCTTACCGATGATAACGTTCTCCTTCAGGCCGATCAGATTATCCACCTTACCCTTGATAGCTGCCTCCGTCAATACCTTGGTGGTCTCCTGGAAGGATGCGGCAGACAGGAAAGAATTGGTGGCAAGAGCTGCCTTGGTAATGCCCAGCAGTACCTGCTTCCCTTCCGCAAGTTCCTTGCCTTCCGCAAAAAGCGCCTCGTTCATGTCTTCATATTCCAGCACATCCACCAGCGTGCCGGGCAGGAACTCGGTATCGCCGCTGTTTTCAATACGAACCTTCTTCAGCATCTGGCGCACGATCACTTCGATATGCTTATCCGCAATATCTACGCCCTGAAGGCGGTACACGCGCTGTACCTCACGGAGCATGTAATCCTGTACGGCACGGATTCCCTTGATCTTCAGCAGGTCGTGGGGATTGACGCTGCCTTCTGTCAGTTCATCGCCGGCCTCCAGCATCTGTCCGTCCAGTACCTTGATACGGGAACCGTAAGGAATCAGGTAGGCCTTATTCTCCCCTGTTTCCTCGTTGGTTATCAGCACTTCACGCTTTTTCTTGGTATCACGCAGCTCTGCCTTGCCGCCGAACTCGGCAATGATCGCAAGTCCCTTTGGCTTTCTGGCCTCAAAAAGCTCCTCAACACGGGGAAGACCCTGTGTGATGTCATCGCCGGCTACACCGCCGGTATGGAAGGTTCTCATGGTCAGCTGGGTACCCGGTTCGCCAATGGACTGAGCGGCGATGATACCTACCGCTTCTCCCACCTGCACAGCCTCTCCGGTTGCCATGTTTGCACCATAACACTTTGCACAGATTCCCACATGGGAACGGCAGGTCAGAATGGTACGAATCTTCACGGCTTCAATGGGTTCCCCCTTCTCGTCCACACCTGCGCTCAGAATCCTGGCGGCACGGCTGGGGGTAATCATATGATTGTGCTTAACAATGATTTCTCCGTTCTTATCGTAGATATCCTCACAGGAATATCGTCCTGTAATTCTGTCTTTCAGGCTCTCGATGGTCTCCTTGCCATCCACGAACGCTCTCACTGTCATACCCGGAATTTCTGCCCTGCCCTCGCTGCAGTCCACCTCCCGGATACTCAGCTCCTGAGATACGTCCACCATTCGCCTGGTCAGGTAACCTGAGTCCGATGTGCGCAGCGCTGTATCGGACAGACCCTTCCGGGCGCCGTGAGCAGACATGAAATACTCCAGAACATCCAGTCCCTCACGGAAATTCGATTTGATGGGCAATTCAATGGTACGTCCGGTGGTATCCGCCATCAATCCGCGCATACCCGCCAGCTGCTTGATCTGCTGGTTGGAACCACGGGCTCCGGAGTCAGCCATCATATAGATATTATTGTATTTATCCAGACCTGCCAGCAATACCTCTGTCAGTTCCTTATCCGTCTCATTCCAGGTCTCAACCACCGCACGGTATCTCTCTTCCTCGGTGATCAGGCCTCTTCGGAAGTTCGTGGAAATCTTATCTACCGTAGCCTGGGCCTGCGCCAGCATCTCGGGCTTCCTTGCAGGCACAGTCATATCGGAGATGGACACCGTCATGGCCGCTCTGGTAGAGTACTTATATCCGATGGACTTCACATCGTCCAGCACCTCTGCTGTCCTGGAAGCGCCGTGGGTATTGATTACCTTCTCCAGAATCTGCTTCAATCCCTTCTTGTCCACATGGAAATCCACTTCCAGCTTCAGGAAGTTCTCCGGCAGGCTTCTGTCTACAAATCCCAGATCCTGAGGCAGTATCTCGTTAAATATAAAACGTCCCAGCGTAGATTCCACATTTCCGGTAATCACTTCGCCTTCCGCATTCGTCTTGGACACACGTACCTTAATCCTGGAATGCAGCGTACAGTATTTATTCTCGTAAGCCAGAATGGCCTCGTTCACATTCTTGAAGAATTTTCCTTCTCCCAGAGCTCCGGGTCTTTCCTGAGTCAGGTAATAAATCCCCAGCACCATATCCTGGGAAGGCACTGCCACAGGGCCGCCATCCGACGGCTTCAGCAGGTTATTGGGCGACAGCAGCAGGAAACGGCATTCCGCCTGCGCCTCCACGGACAGCGGAAGATGCACGGCCATCTGGTCACCGTCAAAGTCCGCATTGAAAGCCGTACATACCAGCGGATGCAGCTTGATGGCCTTGCCTTCCACCAGAATCGGCTCAAATGCCTGAATGCCCAGCCTGTGCAGGGTAGGTGCACGGTTCAGCATAACGGGATGCTCCTTGATAACCTCCTCCAGCACATCCCATACCTGGGTGTCCATCTTGTCTACCAGCTTCTTGGCATTCTTGATGTTCTGGCTGATTCCCTTTGCCACCAGTTCCCGCATGACGAAAGGCTTAAACAGCTCGATGGCCATTTCCTTGGGAAGACCGCACTGATAAATCTTCAGTTCGGGGCCAACCACAATAACGGAACGGCCGGAATAGTCTACACGCTTGCCCAGCAGATTCTGGCGGAAACGCCCTGTCTTACCCTTCAGCATATCGGACAGGGACTTCAGCGCCCTGTTGCCGGCACCCGTAACGGGACGGCCTCTTCTGCCATTGTCGATGAGGGCATCCACAGCTTCCTGAAGCATCCTTTTCTCGTTCCTGACAATGATATCAGGCGCTCCCAGTTCCAGCAGTCTCTTCAGACGGTTATTACGGTTGATAATCCTTCTGTACAGATCATTCAGATCGGATGTGGCAAACCGTCCGCCGTCCAGCTGGACCATGGGCCG
>DKVC01000257.1 GCA_002490995.1 Lachnospiraceae bacterium UBA7188 | reverse complement strand
AAACTCGTATCAGTTATTTGTAGACACGAAATTTGCCGCGATGTCCCTGGAAACTTTCGCTCGTGAGTCGGGTTACCTGGCAAATTTCAGTGACCGTCAGTATAAATTGTCATAATGTGTCCACATCCGGATTAGCTTCACGGTTCCTTCAAAATGTACGTCATCAGCCGTAAACGGCTCTTCTATAACCTGGTAAACAAGCCTGTGCTGTATGTTGATTCTCCTGGAATAAGCACCTGTGAGATTTCCCACGAGCTTTTCATATCCGGGCGGATTTTGATATGGATTTTCTCTTATGACATCAACCAGCTTTCTAGCCTTTGACGACAGTCCGGCGCCTTTTGAATTTTCCAGATCTTTTTGGGCCTGCTTTGTAAAAACAATTTGGTACATTACCATTCCACCATATCTTCAGGAATGCAATCCTCCACGGGTGTTTCCAATCCTTTCCTGACAGACTCGGTCATTCCGGGAATAGAGTCCAGAAATAATGTCTCCTGTATCGCATTCCAGTCTTCTTCTGACAGAAGAACCGCATTTCCTTTTTTGCCGACAATCAAAGCCGGCTCATTGTAGCGGTTCACATTTTCTATCAGTCGATAAAGATCCTTTCTTGCATTTGTAATATTGATAGTTGACATTATAAAATCTCCTTGTTGTAGTAGTATCTTTATAGTATGATAATGCTTTTGTGTAGTATCTATCCAATGAGGGCACCGGAACCTCCTTTCCCCCGCCTGCACTATGCTCACTGGATATCTGTCGAAAATCTCTCGGTATCAGTTTCTCGTCTTCCTTTTCTGATTTGGTATATCTCTGTATATATAGTGAAGCCCTTATTGTCTGGCTTCTTCAAGTATCAGTCTGCCCAAAATCTTCAGTCCCATGGGCATTTAGCAGTAGAATGACGAGATTTTATATGTCTGCTTTATTATAGCGTACGCGAATGCGTACGTCAATAATTATTTGTGATGTTAGTCAACAATTGTGTTGGTGGTTGTGTTGGTTTACTACTTTAACCTTTGCAGCGACTTATTCAGGCGCATTCTGGACTCTTTTAACTTTGCAATGTAACGGCTTGCATATAAAAGCCCTGTCAGCAATGCGCCGCCCACGTACCCCCAGACGATGCTGACAACAGTTGCACAAGGCTGCGTCCTTTCCATGATGGCCTGCGCCACCGGATGCATTTCTGCTGCGGGCTGCGGCCCCAGGAGACGGTAGCCCTCCGCAGCAGGGATGTGGACCTGCAGGCGGGAACCCTGTACATAGCAGATTCCAAAGCGCACAAAGACCGGCTTGTACCCATGTCCCAGGATCTCTGTGGGCTATGCAGGAAATATGATGCAATGATGTCCCTCCGGCTTCCTGAGAGGGAATACTTTTTCCAGCGTACAGCAGAAAACCTGCCGGTCACTGCGGAGTGGCAGGGAGACCTGTTCCGGTCCTGCGCAAAGCATGCAGGCATGGATTTTTCAAACAACGTATGGCCGCGCGTATATGATTTCCGTTATCCAAACTTAAATAGAATCCAAACCTTTTTAAGGAAATACCTTGTTTGCAGCAAATACCGTCTCAAAAGGTTTGGATTTTATTTTTATCTTTTTCTCCTGATACCACAGAAATCTACAAGGGAGCCATCAGGATTTTTCCATTTTGCAGATACCTTTTTGTCATTTTCATCTTCCAGGGTAGCAAGTGCCTTTGCTTTCTCTTCAGCCGTGATGTCCAGATAGACCATCGTGGTCTGGAGCTGCTCATGGCCGAGCAGAAATGAAATCTGTACGATGTTCATCCCGTCCTCCAGCCAGTGAGAGGCCTTCCCGTGGCGAAACTGGTGCGCGTGGAGCCCCAGCGGCACATCACCGCAGACCTCATGGGCTGCCTTTGCATATTTCCTCAGCATCCTGCTGATGGCAGGCTGGGTCAGTTTTCCATGGCACCCAGTATTACGGGAATAAAAAACATAGGCTTCCGGATCCGGCGCTTCCCCATGAAACTCTGCCAGGTACCGCCTTAAATGGGCGACAGCTTTGGGCAGCAGATAAAGGGTGCGGATCTTATTGCCTTTCCCGATAATGACTGCATATGGTTTTTCGCCCAACAGATGGAGCTGGCTGTTCTTCATCGACAGGATTTCATCAAGCCGGGCGGCGGTGCTGTAAAGCAGGACCATAAATGTTATATCCCTGCGCCCGGTTCTGCTCAAAGGGTCAGGGGCATCCATCAGTGCCTTTACCGCTTCCCGTGTCAGGCCTTCTACTTTCTTTTTCTGGCATTTCCTGCGCGGGATCCGGGCCGCCTCCAGGTAAAGATGCAGGTAAGCCACATCCCGGCTGCCCAGATATTTTAAAAATGTCCTCAGGGATGCCAGCCTGTTATTGCAGCTCTGTGGGCTGCATCCCCTGGATTCCCGTAACCAGACAAGCCACTCTTCTATAACTGTATGCTGGAAGCAGTCTGCGGTCAGGCTGTCACTGCGCACTTTTTCTCATCCTCCAGAAAAGACAGGTACAGCACGATTGCGTCCTGATAGGATTTCAGGGTGTTCATACTGCCTGTTTTCTGAGAAAGGACATAGCTGTCCAGGAATTCTGAAATATATCCGGCTATCAGGATGTTTTCTTTACCAGGCTTCTTCATCTGCGGGCACCTCCGGCATCATCCATTCCGAGCTGGCTTCCGTCTGTTCTTTTATGACCTCCGAGAGCCCGGGGACAATCGAATAGTAGTATTTCGTGCTCTCCACTGTGGTATGCCCCATGCTTTTGCTGAGGAATACCAGCCTGTCATGGAAGCTGAAGCCCTGTCCCACCCACCGGTTGATGTTTGCCACGGCATAATGGTGCCGGAATTCGTAGGCGGTGGCATGGGATGTGTTCACTTTGCGCCACAGCAGGTTGAAGTTCTTGGTCACCCATCCCCTGTTAAAATGGGAATTCCGTATTGAGGGGAAGAAATATTTCCTGCCAGGCACAAGCTCTTCGACAGCTTTATCATATCTGCGCATGATCTCCAGCATGGAGTCGTGCAGGACAATGTAATGCTGGTCATGCCCCTTGGAATACTGGATGTCCAGGATACCTTTTTCAAGATCCACATTTTCCCTGGGGAGCAGCCTTGCTTCATTTGTGCGTATCCCACTGCTGTATAGGAGCCGGAAAAAAACAGGAATGGACATTTTCCTTATGAAAGTCTCCTTTCGGTTGTTGATGGCAGGTATATGGTCACACTCATGGAAAAAGCGGATGAGCTCTTCCTGCGTGAACGCATGGGGGATATAGGTCCGCCGTTCTTTCCGGGGGATCTGTGGGGGCTTCACAGGAGAGAGGCCCCGGCTGTTCAGGAAACGGACAAAGCTGTCCACCACATAGATCCTTGACCGGCAGGAATTGTTTGTCTCCGTGCCCCGCTGGCGGCACCAGCCGTCAACCATTTCCTGTGTCAGCGCGGTATCTTCCGGATAGTTTTCCTGACAGTAACGGTCGAACAGCATCAGGTTCTCTTCATAGGAAGAGTCGTTCCAGCGCTGTGACGCCTGCCGGTACCGTATGAAATGGCGTATCTGCGGCCCGAGAAAAGACAGGAATTCTTTCATAAGGAAAACACCTCCCCTGCCAGCGGGAAATCCTCTATGCTTAATGCACACTTTTTTAAATGTACGAAGTCCGCCCTCAGATAAGGCTCAAGGGAATCCGGGGCCGTATGCCCCAGCGTCTGTGTGATCACGGGCTGGGGGACGCCGTTCTCCAGCATGGAGGATGCCAGGTTGTGCCTGAAGATATGGGTGCCCTTCCTGTCCCCGGGGTCCTGCCTTATCCCTGCCAGCCTGCAGGCTTTTGACACGATATTTGCGATGTCCTGGGCGGAAATGGGTGAAAAAGGATGCGTTTCCGTCAGGAACAGGCTCAAGGATCCGGTATCCGGCCTTTCCTGTTCCAGATAATCATATATGGCATTTCCCACGACAGCAGAAAGCGGGATCTCTACTGGCATGGATGTTTTCTGCTGCTCCACCAGTATCCGCTCTTTTTCCCAGTCGATGGAGTTGAATGTAAGGCCGGCAATGTCGCAGCCCCGCAGGCCTGTAAAAAGAAGCAGTAGAATGACTGCTTTGTTACGGGCAGAGAATCCGCTGCTTTCCACTGCGGCCCGCAGGAGCCTGATTTCATCCTGTGTAAGGTATTGTATATTTTTCCTCGTTTCGCGCAGCAGAGGGAGAAAACTCAGTATCCTTTGGCACTGTGGTTCCTTCCAGTCAAGCCCTGCCTTAAAGACAGCAGATATGTTCTTCTTATAAGAACAGCCCTTGCGTAGCGAGCCATCTTCCGAAACGAAAAATGACAGGACAGCATCTTCTGTCACTTCATCCAGGCACTGTGCTCCCTGCTCCTGCATCTGGTATAAAAAAGATGCCGTGTTGAGCGATTCGCCCCGGATGGTTGATTCCTTCTTGCCCCGCTGCTTTTCGTACATACGGTAGAAATCGATCAGTTCCTGAAATTCCGGCTCCAGCAGGTGGTAGGAGCCCCTTTCAAACAGGGTATGGCGATGCCTGCCGTCTGGAAGGCGTCCAAAGAAATCGAACTGTTCCAGGGCTCCGATGATCGTCCGTTTATTGCGGAGATAGTCTTTGGAGTGTGGTACTTTTAAGTATTCAAGGTAAATATCCCGGTATGACTGCCAGCGGCTGCTGTCCGCGTCAGTCAGTATACGGTTGATCTCATCCCTGAACCGTTGTATGTAGGTGCTGGAATATCCGTTGTTTTCCATGAATGAAAGAAGTTCTTCATGGTGTTCCCTTAAGTTTTGTAAATCCATGGTATGACCTCCTTTTTTGTTATAAGGGAATCATACACCAAAAATAAAATCCAAACCTTTTCAGATGGTATTTGTTGTGGTTCCCGTACTTCGTCCAAAAGGTTTGGATTTTATTTAAGTTTGGATAACGTAGGTCGTATACCACCGCATGGGAGCTGTTTTCAGCATCCCAGAATCTGCGGAAATATTTGCTTATTGTTCTTTTATGAAAATGCGAATCGCTGCCAGTGGGGAAAAAATATTTCCGTCCGGGATACAGTGTTTTTATTGCAGCGTCATATCTGCGCATCAGGGCAAGCATGGAATCATGCAGGACCACATAATGCTGGCCGCTTCCCTTGGAAAAACGGATGCCGATGACCCCATGCTCCAGGTCAACATCCCCGGCAAGCAGCATCCTTGCTTCCCTGGCACGCATACCGCTGCTGTACAGGAGGCGGAAAAACACGGGGAATACCATCGCTTTACAGCGTTCCTGCACACTTTTCCCTCTTGGCTCCAGTCGGTCGCAGGCCCGGAAAAAGTTTTCAAGCTCTTTTTCACCGACCGGGTGGGGCAGGCTTGCGCAATGCTCCTGTCTGGGAACCGGGGGCGGGATAAGAGCCGCCTGCCCACGGGCATTCAGGTACTTGACAAGATCAATGATGATATATATCCTGGTGCGGTGGGAATTGTTTGTCTCTTTTGGGAAACGCCGGCACCATCCGTCGATCATTTCCTGCACAATGCCGGAGGCTTTCGGATAGTTCTGTGAACAGTGCCTGTCAAAGCGCCGGAAACGGGATTCATAATCCTCATTCCATGAACCGGATGTTTTGCGGAACCGGATAAATGCTTCCAGAATATCCCGCCGTGAAGGGTTGAATGTACTCATACGCGGAACACCTCCTCACTGACGGGGAACCGGCTGATGCAGAGTGCGCATTCTTTCAGGTGGATGAAGTCGGCATGCAGGTATGGTGTAAGGGAACAGGGGGATGTATGCCCCAGTGCCCGGCTGATAACCGGCAGGGGGATTTCCTTTCCCAGCATTTCTGTTGCCAGATGGTGCCGGAACAGATGAAGGCCTTTCCGTGAGCCGGCTTCCTGTCGTATCCCTGCGGCACGGAAGATATGTTTTGACACTTGGTAGGCAACCTTCAGGGGTCTGTATGGCTTGTCCGTGGTAAGGAAAACATGCGGGTCATCCAGCAGGGGGCGTTCCTCCGTAATGTAATCATAAAGGGCGTTCCCAGGGAGGAAGTTCAGCACACGCCTGATATGGAGCGGCTCCATTGGAAGACACACATTCAGCACCGTCCTGACCCTGTGTATGTAATCATGCCCTTTCTGTGAGCCTGCCGTATCCGGGCAGAAAAATGACTGCACCATGTCTTCCGTGGCATCTGCAAGGGAACTGCAACTTTTTTCCTGCAGGAAACAAAAAAACCTGGATGCGGCATTTGCCCTGCTGTTGAATGTGGAAGTCTGCAACCCCCGTGCAGACTCAGTATCTGTATAATAGTCCGCCAGTTTTTTGAACTCCGGGATCAGAAGATCATAAGCATTCTTTGGAAAAAATGGAAAATGATGTTTTCCGTCAGGATATTCCCCAAACAGGTCAAACCGTTCCAGTGTACCGAGCAGGGCTCTTTTTCCACGCAGCCAGTGAAAGGAGTAACCATATGAGGCATACTCCAGATAGATATCCCTGTAGGATATCCATTCCCGGCTTTCTGCATGGTCTAAAATCCATTGGATCTGATGCCGATAACAGTTGATGGTGGATTCTTTGTACCCTTTCTCTGCCATGAAGGAGAGAAGATTTTGATAGTTCTCTTTGAGATTTGTTACGTTCATGTATGTACCTCCTTAAAAATTTATGGTAAGATAATCATACATGAAAAAGTAAATCCAAACCTTTTTATTGGGAAAGTAATAAAAATAAAATGCTTTCTTAAAAAGTTTGGATTTTAT